>CALECT010000126.1 GCA_937949725.1 uncultured Pseudanabaenaceae cyanobacterium | reverse complement strand
TGACGAGAACTTTGGCTTTAAGCTTTCAATCTATTGCTCTGTCTAGGTTCTGGCGACCAAGGCCGGAGGCGAACTCCGTTTGGCGCTTTACTAAAGTAACAGGCTTTGGCAAATTGACGCAAGCTTTCTGAAAAGTTTCTTGGAGATCGCTGGGAAGGCCTATAAATACGTTGTTTTAGGTTTTCAAACTCAACGCAGTTGGCGTTCCATGAGTAGTTGCGGCTCTATATTCTCAATGCCGGCAAGTCCTTCTAGCTGCGATAGGCGCTGGAGGCTATCTGCTATCTCGCCAGAAATTGGATGAATCCAGGCTCCTTGGGGTGCAAAGTCTAAGACTTTGGTAATGGCATAGCCTGCGGCTTCTATGTCTGCGGCCCGATCTCGTGCATCTATGCCATCCTGAAACCGAATAAAGACTTCTCCAGTGGGGACAACTGCAATGTCGCCATCGCCATAGACCGGCAGCGGACTATCTCCTCCATTGCGCTGTCGAGAGACGGTCGGTGCTCCCTTGAATAAAGCGATCGCCCCCTTCTCGTCTCTAATAACAGTCACCGCCCCTTCTATTTCTGCCTCTGGGTCAGGCAATCGAATGGCGTAGTAACCAGACCGTTGTTCATAGATCGCTGCGCCGGGCTGGGAGTTGGCAGTGATTTGCTCAGGATACCGAGAGAATTCTGGGCTGACGTCAGACTGTTTCACTGTCGGCTTATTGGAGGGTAGACAAGAGAGGAGCGACTGTACAAACTCAGACTCAGCAGAAAAGGATTGGTAAGCTGCTGGCCTTACGAGCTGAAGAGGCAGAGACGTTTGAGCTGCCACGAGCTCAGTAGAGATTAAGGCTGTTGTGGAACCAGGCAGCTGGCATTGCAGCCATAGAACTAGAAGTAAAGGCATCAGCATCCTAGGTATCGAGATACTGCAACGAACTTTCACAGCGTAAATCGAGATTTCTCGGTTGGAAGCCGTGCGTCGCCGCCAAGCTAATAGCGCTCAGGGTATGATGCGCTCCCTGACGGGTCTGACAAAGCTTGTAAAGAAGGTTATCGCCCATCCCCTCGAACCAAATGAAATGTGGCAGTTTGAGGGAGAATTTGCCGCGCTGCCGTCCTAGATAGCGCTACTGAATCCGCAAACGCGAGGAAACAATATGCCGATCTATCGCTATGGCGGTCAACGGGGCAGAGCCTACGAGCTGGATACCAGTGATGACTATATGGTTGTGCGGACCAGTAGTCGCAAGTCGCTGTTTAGCGATCGCCCCTACGAAGCCGCAGCGATTTCCCCCCAATCCCGGCGGTTGCTGTCTCACTTTGACCGGGTGACACAGTTTCGGGCAGCAGGTGTAGAAGTCTTGCGAACCAAGGCTCGTGAGAATGCTCTACAAGTTCGGGATGAGGCCAGAGAACAGCTCAAAGCTGAAGACGAAGTCCAATTTGCAGGGCGGGTATTGGTTGAGCCCAGCTCCCAGTGTCCGGTGATTTACACCGAGAATCTCTTTATAAAGTTCCAAAGTCGTACGGCAGAAGCAACCTGTCAGGAACTCATTGAACGCTACGGGCTGAGTGGACGCCCGATTGATTTCACCCGCAAGGCCTATTTTCTCAGAGCTGCTGAAGGCACTGGGGCGGAAGTCTTCGAGCTATCTGAACAGTTACTGAGCGAAGGGATAGTGGAACTATGCCATCCCGAGCTGATTCGTCATTTCAACCAACGCCAGGTGCAAGGCAGCAATATTCAGGCCAATGGCCTGGACAATGGATTGCCCAAGGCTTTTACACAGCAATGGCATTTGGCCAGTACTACTATTGCTGGCAAAGCCATCAATGCCAGTGCCAATGTTGCTGCCGCATGGCCTCTGAGCCAGGGCAATGGCATCACCATCGCAGTGGTTGATGATGGTTTTGACTTAGAACATGAAGAATTCAGCTCCCCTGGCAAAATTATTGCGCCGAGGGATGCAACAAAAGGGACCAATGATCCCAGACCCGGTCGGCGGGATAACCATGGCACTTCCTGTGCGGGCGTGGCTTGTGGCGATGGTCGCTTTGGCGCAACGGGGGTGGCTCCAAAGGCAAAGCTCATGCCGATCCGGTTGACATCTGGCTTGGGCTCCATGGCCGAAGCAGAGGCGTTTGCCTGGGCTGCGCGCAATGGTGCAGACATTATTTCCTGTAGCTGGGGTCCACCGGATGGAGCTTGGTTTGATAAGGATGATCCACTTCATAATCGAGTCGTGCCTTTGCCAGATTCAACCCGTTTGGCCATGGAGTTTGCCCTGGAACAGGGCCGCGATGGCAAGGGCTGTGTAATTTGCTGGGCGGCGGGCAATGGCAATGAGCTGGCAGATAACGACGGCTATGCCAGTTTTGAGAAGGTGATTGCGGTGGCGGCTTGCAATGACATGAATACCCGCAGTGCCTATAGCGATTACGGTGATTCCATTTGGTGTGCGTTCCCCAGTAATAACGGCGAGCCTTCCTTGACCAATGGCATTTGGACCGCAGATCGCAGCGGCAATGGTGGCTATAACTGGGGCAGCGATCGCCTAGGCGATGAGGCAGGCAACTACACCAACTCTTTCGGCGGAACTTCCAGCGCTTGCCCTGGGGTGGCAGGTGTGGCGGCACTAATATTAGCTCGCAATCCTCAACTGCGCTGGGAGCAGGTGAAGAATGTGATTAAGCAGTCCTGCGATCGCATCGACGAAGCCAACGGTGAATACGATACTCAGGGACACAGTCGCTTCTATGGCTATGGCCGCATTAATGCGCTCAAAGCCGTGGAACTAGCCGTCCCTCCCACTCAAACCACGCCAGTGGTCGTGAATCAGGCCGTCCGCGACGTAACTATTCAGGACCTACGTTCCGCAACACTGTCGCTAACAGTTGCAGAGACATCTCCTTTATTGAGTCTCAAGGTGGCAGTGGACCTAGACCACACCTACATTGGCGATCTCGTCGTCACGCTCACACCGCCAGAATCCTTAGGCCTTGAGCCCATCAAACTGCACAACCGGGCTGGGGGAGGCAGGGACAATATCAAGCAAACCTACGATGCAACGATGATTCCTCAACTTGCCCAGCTAGAAGGAAAAGTCCCAACAGGAAGCTGGACGCTGGAGGTTCTTGATTTGGCTCGCTGGGACAATGGCGTTCTCCATAGCTTCGCCTTGGAGATGGAGGTGTAGTCACAACTCTTGTGGAGTTAAGCAGCAAAGAAAGGGAGAGCAGGATATCCTTGCTCCCCCTTTCTTTTATCATCGGCTATCTGCCAGAGCGAGCTGCGCTCAATGGCCAACTAGAGACGACTGCTCACTGAGCGGGAACCACAACCTCGACCTGCGCCATCTAGCTCCCAAGGGAAATAACAACTGCCAATCCCTTTCGCTAAACGGTAACTATCGGGGGAGAAGGAGTTGCGAGAGCCATCAGCCTCAGTCCAAGCCAGAGTTGTGACGCGAATGGAAATGTCCTCGGTGGTCTGAAACGGAGTAATGACATCATCCATGACATCAGCGGCGGAAAGCTTCACTGCCATGCGATCGCCAACCCCCAATGCTTCCTGGCGCACCCGCTTTCCTCCTTTACCAATGGAGGCATATTCTCCATCAATGGAAACCAGAATGTCGTAGTGCAACCAAATATCATTCACGCTGCCAGAAGAGGCATTCCCCAAGCTGGTCGTGAGGTAATTGAAGCGATCGCCTAAATGAATCGGCTCATCGCTAATCGAATTGAGAAAAATGACGCCATAATCTGGCACCTCCCCTTTGGCCGGAACAGGCAGACTGGCGGGACGGGCTTTTACAGGCTGGACGCGTCGAGTGGTTTGGCTTTGGTCTCCGCACAAACGACTGAGGTCTAACGTATTGCCTTGGGAATCGACTAAGACACAGACGGCATTGTAGGTCTGGGCCACGGCAGGAGCTGCTGCAAGCCCAAAGAGAGTGGGAATTGCCACAGCCGCAGCCACAACGCGGCGATTGAGATGAAACATGGAGATCACCAGTGAGTTGATAAAGCAAATCCAGATGCAAAAGGATAGCGATCGCGATCTCCAATGAATGGTGGAACTCATGGTCCGAGATCGGAACAGGCTCGCTATTGAAAACCACATGAGGTCGCATGGCTGCCTCCAATGAACCAATCAAATTTTGGTCCACTGGGCAGTGCATCCCATTCACTCTTCTAGGACTAGCCCTAACATCAGTGTTGACGCCAGAATCCTCTGACTAACGGTGTCTATTTGCATTCGTCAAATCAAAATCTATCCGAAGACAGCTTTAGGAAGACTCGTAAAGTGCTCAAACTTTTGTGACAGCAAGCAGACGAAGTAATATAGCCAATCCAATTTCACGCATAGATGCTGAATCTCGCCTGCCTGAGGCTCCAAGAGAAAGATGCTCGTCACACAGCAACTCATCTTTGCTCCATCGGCAGCCAGGTTCAGCTCACCAGAACTTTTCAAGCCCCTTCGTTTTTCTATTGGGCAAGGCCATAACAGCAAATACAATGAAGATGAGAGCCATTCATCGATTGAATCCGTCTATTAAGTAAGTGCTAGGGCGATCGCAAAATCCAAAGTGTGAGTGAGCTTCGCAAAGAAAAAGGTAGCTCCAACGCATAAGCTGAAGCTACCTTTTTAATCTTGTCTATTTAATTTTTCTACGAAGCAGCTTTTTGCAAAGAAGGCAGCGCAGCCCGCTGCAAGAACTGCTCTAAGATGCCAATATCGGGCTTAGAAGCGGGTGCTTCTAGCTCAGGAGAGTAAGGCTCAAAGACCAGGTAAAGAACATCAAAGGTTCTTCTATAGTCTGAAGCCTGCGATCGCAGTTTACAAATACGCTGCTTCAAACGACTCAGCTCAGCCCGGTATTCCAGCAGGCGATGGCGTGTCGAACTATCCGCACCAGAAAACTCAGGATATAAGCTGGCATATTCAACGAAAAACTCAAACATTGATGCATATTGCTGACAATTGACGCATTCCTGATTTAACTCACGGAACAGATCCCCATCGGGCAAGCGGCTAAGGGTACGTCCCTGCAACAGAAATGGAAGCACCACCATCTCATCAGAGCCCAAAAAGAGAGCATTCAGTCCAGGATTGATGTCACGAAAGCGTGGATACCGCCTCACAAATTGACGAATCCCCAGCAAAGCGATTTGGAAGGTAAGTTGCATAGAACCAAGGGTGATAAATTTCACCCGATGAAAAACCCAAACTTGAATAGAGCAGCTCCGCATGGGCTGGCCAGAATGCCAGCTATTTCAGAGATTCTCGCAAAACCAGAGCGGTCACAATAAACCCATTCACAATCACGAGCTTGACCACAAAATGGCCAGCCGCTTCAACCAATGGATCTAAGTCTTGCCCCAGAACAATGCCAAGACCAATAAAAACGAAAGGCAGGCAAGAGAGCAGCATCGTGGCGGCTGTAATTTGCCCAGCCAGCCTGACGCAGAGGCTTAAGGGCGGATGCCTCAAGGGTCGAGAAGCGGGAGGACGAAATCGAGAGATAGTCATAGAAAAGACCTCAAACATAAACAAACTAGTGAAAATCCCACTGCCTTCTAAGACAGAGTCCCTAGGATTTGGGTTCTTGAGCACAGCTCAGTAAATGAGCATTGTCACGACACAACTCGGCCGCAGGCGAGATGGGAGCAAAGGGAGAAAATTCATTAATGACCTGGGACGCCGCGGGAGAGGGTTCCGCAACGGCTGGCTTTAGACCTTCTTGCTTCAGAACGTTCACAAAGAATGCCAATAGCCCGACCACAAACAAGACAGCTAAAACAGAAACGGAGCTATTCTCAGACTTGGTCGCTTCAGTCTGAGCGAGCAAATTGCGATTGAAATCGCAACACATGCATTTGTAATGCCCGACTCCAAGCTGCACCAGCGAGGATTTTTCACAACTAGGACATTGATGAATTGTTCCAAACGAGCGAGACAACTGGTCAGTCATGGCTACTCTCCGTTGGTGACTCACAATGAGAAAAAGCTAATTCCGCCTCACAAGCCCAATACCACATTTTTTATGACATTTTTTGATGTCATAGAAACCTGCGGTACAATCAGGAGACTGAGCAAAGCTTATGATTTCAGAGGCATTACTAGAATCTAAGCTCTATGAGGTGAATGCGAATGCATAACTTTTTCTGTGGTTATGTCGCTAGCATAGCACACTATCCACAAAAAAAGTTTCAATGCAAACTCTTTTTCGTGGATATCGCTTCAAATAGTTTTTGGCACAATAATAATGACACTTGGGAAGTTCAGTTGCATTTATCAGGACTCTTAGTTCGTCCCTAGCCGGCATAAGAGAGCTCTAGCGAGAGATGCCTGCTAGTCAATGACCAAAGCTTTAACTGCCCGTATGGCTTCCTCTGCACAGCCCATTCACAATTTTGTTTCTCATATCGGTGAGCTTCGTCGGGAGAGAGGACTTTCTCAGCGAGATTTAGCCCATGCAGTAGAAGTATCCGAAAATACAATCGCGGGCTGGGAGAAAGCAATTCCTAAGCCTTTCGCGATCGCATTCAAAATCTGCGCCTTCTTTGAAACAGAAATCCAATCTCAATTTGATGGAGATAATTTCGAGGCACTCTTGCACATCGCCCAACTCCGTGAGCACGTGCGGGGAGGAAGCATTTCCCAGCGGCAGCTCGCCCAAGCCATAGGGGTCACCAACAATACAATTTCCACTTGGGAAAGAGGCAACAACCAAACAGTAGGGAAGTTACAAAGACTTTGCGCGACTTTAAAGGAGGACCTGAGAAACCTATACAAGGAATCTATTCCACCCGATAGCACTGAGCAACCATGGGATGACATGTCCTCCCATGCTGCCCAGCAGTCCCACCAAGACAATCATAGAACCAAAGAACACCAACCAGAAGCATCGCAGTTCCACCCAAAAGCTCCAGCCTCTGCGCCTCTGGTTCAACGGCAAGACTTTAGTCAGTATCACTCTCTGCTAGAAATATTCGGTCTATCCCTATGCGCAATCATGGGTGGGGCCGAGACATGGATTGACGTTGTTCATTACGCAGATGCCAAGAAGGAATGGTTGCAAAAATTCCTCTTGAATCCGCAAGACTTACCAACCTCTACAGAACTGGCCAGTCTCTTCGCATTTATCAATCCTGCCTACCTACAGGCCAACCTTCAAGACATTACTCAGGCAATTGCGAAGCAGAGTAATGTGATCATTCGAAATGACCATTTCTCCCCCTCGACGAACTGCAAGCAAGCTTCGACACTTCAACTCATCACCTGGGCCCAATCACAACGGCTAACCCTAGCCAATCCGAACCTAGAAGAAGAGGATAGTCATCTGACTTCTCAGATTCTAGGAGGATTAAACATAACAGGGAAAAATGTAGTAATTGATACAAGAAGAGACCCTTTGCCACTGGCTCAGAAAATAATATCTAAAAGGGGAGACTATATCATTCGCCTCACTGGCAACGATAATTTATACGAGAATGCCCAACAGTTATTTAACTGGGCTATCAATAAGCCGTCTAAAGAGGTGGACTTCTATCAGACGATTGAAGATAGTGGCCAAGACCTTCCAGAGATAAGGAGACATTGGATACTCAACAGAACTGAATACTTAGCAAATATTGATAAATGGCCCCAGCTTGAAAGCATCGGAGTAGTTGAGTCAACACAAGATTTGCCCAACGCCCCTCACATCATCGAAAGGCGTTACTACTTACTAAGTTCGACAACAACGGCGAAAGGATTAGCTCACAGTGTAAATAGTCACTGGAATATCAAGAATCCTACAGAGTGGCTAATAGATGTGAGCCAAAAGCAACAAGTTTTCGGAACAGAGAGCAGCAAGAGAAACGAATCAGACTATACAACAGCAAATTTAAACTTACTGAAGCAGCATGCTCTTAATTTATTGGCCCAAGATGCTTCAACTTTAGGGGGATTAACAGCTAGACGACTCAAAGCAGGATGGGACAACAAGTATCTTTTAAACATACTTGCCGCGACAAATACTTAGAGACAATCTGAAGAGTACGAGGTCTTTAGATCTAAGGGAGTGGCTGAAGATCTAAGGGAGTGGCTGAGCATTCACCCTGCTTAGGAATGATGAAATATTTTTTAACTCTAAACTTCAAGCTTTTTTCTCTGGAATGCAGGATTATAGTTGTGAGTCTTATATATATCGCCTAACCCAACTGAGCTTTCAGGCTCTTATATACAGAGGTGATTAGGTATAAAGCAGTGCGATTCTTCGAAAGCAAGTGCCTGCTTAAGTTAGAAATAGCATCTCCCCCAGTGAAAGCGGTGAACAAATCCTCTGCGAGGTCTAAACCTCGATTATCGCGATTAGTTATATATCAAGATCTTGCGACCTATATGGGTCGGGTTGATGGTTTCCCTTTCATCAAAGATGTGGAAGCTCTGAAGGCCAGTCTCAACAACCCTGCCCACTCGGGCTGCATTCATTTAGCAACAGATAGAGACAAATTTGACGCTGCACGTGCCTTAGAAAAGCAAGGTTACGTCGAGCTCATTGAACAGCTCAAAAGACTTCGCGGAATCACACATCTGGAGACCCTATCAGCCCCCCCAGACTTGATTCTCAGCTTTGATGACACTCCCCCCGAAGCGCTCATTCCTTCTGACTCTAATTTGAGAGTGGCTGAGACCAGTCCTGCTCCCACATTAACGCCGCCGCCTGCAAAGAGACGGGACGGCTTAAATCCTCTTTGGTTGGCCCTATTAGGTAGCTTCCCATTGTTGCTTGACTTCATATCCCAGCTCCTAACGTCACCAGCAAGCCCAGAAGCTTCGCCGTTGGCAGAAAGTCCAGAGATGACTCAGCCGCAAGATACTCCAGCACCGCAAGAATCAAAGCCCTCCGACGAGGCAGATGAACCAGAAGCCAGCCCTGAAAAGCTTCTTCAATCTGAGGAACCGCTGACTAACACGACAGATTCAGAATCTGCAAATGACAGAGACGCAGACCTTGAGCTTCAAGCAGACCTTGAACTTCAAAGAGAGTCTGTGTTCAATGACAACCGTCATCAGAATTCAGAGGAGCCCGAAAATAGCGGCGGCAATACCAACCCAGCTCCATCAGCTGATGGGGAGGGTACTTTGGAGCCAAGCAACTCACCAGAAAGCAATGGCCCGAACTTCAACGAGCCTGAGCCTGAGACCGATGATGCGTCACCCGGTAATGAAGGTGCTAATAGGGCGATCGCAACGATACCCACTGACTCATCGGCCCCCTTAATTTCATTCCTCCCAGAGAACGTACCTTCTTCCATCGAAGAAGCAGGCGAACCACTGCAACCAGCAGATTCTCCTGAATTCAACGTAGAAACTGGGATTGAATTCAACCCTGGTCTATCACTCACTCCATCAACGTCAGACGACGCTCCAAATATCCCTCTCATTGCGGTTGTCAATCATGACCGCCCAATTCAGCCTGGAACAACAGCAGGGGAACAACTCCCCCCTAGCAATCTTAACGAGCCAAACAGTCCCTCCACAGAAGGTAGCCAGCCTGACAATAAGCAACCTGAGCCAGCATTAGATCCGCAACCGAATGACGGCATCATCAGCTTGGCCCCCCCCCTCTCTGTTCCCCCTCTAGAAGGAGAACCACAGCAACCCACTACCATCCCCCCAGGCATTCCAAACCTCGCTCCAGTGAACCCTCAGGAGCCCCAAAGCCCGGTGGTAGCCCCCCCAATATCTCCCTCCAATCCCACTCCTGGAGGGCTAGAGTTGCCTGGTGACTTGAAGCAGCCGAACCCACAACCGATCGCTCCCACACAGCACCCCGACGATCCTGCAAGTCCAGTTATCGGAGAGCCTGGAAAGCCGCCCAGCAACATCCCCCCAACCGCTACGCCAGGCATCAATGAACCTGCGACCCCTGAGCCAAGCGTTAGCTCACCAGTGACACCGAGCACACCTATTACGCCAAGCACACCTGTTAATGTTCCTGGCTCTGATTTTGAGCCTGCCGGTGGTCCTGAACCTGACCCGACTGAACCTGGCCCTAAATTCCCCCCCGTAGCTCCTGTTAGCCCCATTGACCCCACGGACAATGGCCCCTCTAACCCACCACCAGTCCAGCCAGCCCCCACTCAACCTGAACCTGTCATTCCAGATCCTGGGGTTACTCAACCTCCAACCCCAGGAAACCCTGGCGCTCGGCCTGGCAACATTCCCCCAAGCATTACACCTGGGGGCAAAGAGCCTCCTGCTGCTGAAACACCAGTTAACTCACCGGTTGCCCCCCCAACAACCGGCCCGACTGAACCTGGCCCTAGCTTCACCCCTGTAGCTCCGGGGAGCCCCATGGACCCCACGGACCCCACGGACCCCACGGACAATGGTTCTTCTAACCCACCCCCTATCCAGCCAGCCCCCGCTCAGCCCGAACCTGTCATTCCAGATCCCGTTATTCCTCAGCTGACTTACATCGACTTCAGCTTGGATGGCTCTGGCCAAAATGCTCTGGTCGCAGGGAACATCATTTCTGAACAGTTCAATAATCTGGGCGTTGGTATCAGCGTTCAGGGAGGCCAAACCAATCAAGGGATGATCTTCGACGGGCGCAATATCACTGGCCAAGACTGGGATTTGGCTTTTAATGGCAACCTTCTGATCATTTCTGAAGATGGGGATGCGACGGATCCTGATGATGACGCCCTGGGCGGCACTATCAGTTTCGAGTTCGACAGCCTAACGAACTTCTTCCAAGCAGGAGTTTTAGACGTGGAGGATCCAGGTTCGTACGTTGAGTTCCACCGAGGAAATGAGCTATTGGCCACGACTCAGCTTCAAGGTCTCGGTGACAATAGTCATCAATTCATCACTGCACCGGCAGGGATTGAATTCGATTCTGCCGTTGTCTACCTCAATAGCAGTGGGGGCATTACAGAGTTCAGCTATGGCAATCTTCCCCAGGGATTTGCCTCTTTGTCCTCTACGACAGACTCATGGCTGAGTAATAACGCTTTAGTGCCAGGTTCTATCTCAGTGACTCCGTTCCAAGCCTAGGTGAGTGCGATCGCAATGTAGCTCCTTCTTCCGCCTCTTACCCCGACAGAAAAGGAGCCGTTGCATCCAATAAACTCAAATAGGCCTGAATTCAACAACGAATAGGCTGGCTTTGGCATATTGCTGGGAAATTGCTCTCCTAGCTCAAAGCTCAAGTCCGTTAAAACGTACTGCACAGCAGATGGGTCGCAGCCCGCTAAAGCGAGGTCTCGCTCTGAGCCAAAGGATTCTATCCTCTAGCGTTTAGGTGAGTACTTTGAACTGCGGTCGGCCTCAGCTCTCTAGGGGTTAACCGCCTCTCGGGTCCATTGATAATGGGGACTCATCTTTTTGTACTGCCACCGATGTTGTGGATCTCCCCGTAGTTCGAGGTGATCGACTGTTTCTGGCTGTAGAACCAACAAGACAAAGTGCTCTGATGGCAGGGACTCGTCAAGAACGGGAATATTAAAGGCCTCTGCCCCCGCACGCGTTTTGCCTGGCTCAGGCCAATAGAAAGACGTTTGAGCATTGGCTGAAATGGCTTCCCAGGTCTGCTGACGCATAGGCCCCAAAGTGCCTTGCCCATCCAAAGTAATCGCCACTTTTCCCGCCAAGCGAAACTGCTCCCGCGTCTTGGGGAAATACCAACAGAACTCAGCCCAAGGATTTGTGCCCAGCTCCGTCACCTTTTCGCCACGGCGATCGCAAATAAATTTCAACCCATTCCAGCCCAAACCACCAGGCTGATCCAAGAAGCCTCGAAACACAACCGTCCGATTTGCAGGGCGGCCATCCGCTCGCACCGTTGCCAGCTGACCGTAACGGGCATAGGCTAGGGCACGATTGCGATGGAGCGCGCGAGACAGGGGCGATCGCCAAGGCGCAAGTTGTCCCTTCGTTCTAGAAGCATCGTCCCCGGTCGAGCTCTGATTACTCACAGTCAAGTCATCTCCCTCTTTGACCATCAGCTAAGCCATCAAAGCAGAGGCTGCTTGCTGAATTGCAGCCACAACTTCATCTTGTTGCTCACTCAACAATTCAGGGAACATTGGTAATGAGAGAACTTCCCGCGCCGCCTGCTCCGTCACCGGGAAGCTGCCTTCTCCCAAGCCTAAGTCCTGATAGACCACTTGGAGATGGAGTGGCACAGGATAGTAAATCATCGAGATCACATCTTGAGCGGCTAGCTTTTCCTTGAGCCAATCGCGACAGTTGGCAGAAACATTAGCCTTGGCATCATCACCACAGGGCTGCTCCTGACAGCGAAGACTCGCGCCACAGGGTTGTACCCGCAACGTATACTGGTGCCACACAGCCATGCCATCAGCAGTCGGTTGAGGTGGCAAGATGCCAGGGACTTCTGCCAAGAGCTGTCCATAACGGGAGGCGATCGCCCGCCGCTGCTCATTCCATTGGTCCAAATGCTTCAGCTTAATCGACAGAATCGCAGCTTGTAGACCATCCAAGCGACTGGTGACGCCAAAGGCTTCGTGGTAGTAACGCTGGCGCATGCCATGCTGGCGCAACATAGTGATCTTTTCAGCGATCGCAGCATCATTGGTCGTGACACAGCCCCCATCTCCGCAGGCACCAAGATTCTTTGTCGGGAAAAAGCTAAAGCATCCCACATGGCCCCAACTTCCCACTTTCTGGCCTTGCCATTCTGCTCCCGCCGCCTGGGCAGCATCTTCGATGACAAAGAGATTGTGGCGTTGAGCGATCGCCCCCAGTCGAACCATATCAACCGGATTACCAAACAAATGCACCGGCATAATCGCCTTGGTACGCGAGGTAATTGCCGCCTCAACTAAATCCAGATCTAAATTGAAGCTCTTGGCCTCAATATCCACAAAAACCGGCTTAGCCCCCACCGCAGAGATGGTCTCCGCAGTGGCGAAAAAAGTGAACGGCGTCGTAATCACCTCATCGCCAGGGCCAATGTCCAAAGCCCGCAATGCAAGGTACAGCGCATCAGTGCCGGAGTTACAGCTCACCGCCTCGCTCGTGCCAATGTAATCAGCGAACTGCCGCTCAAATCCCGTAACCGCATCCCCGCCGATGTAAGCCCCCGAAGCCAAAATATTGAGAACAGCAGCTTCAACCTCTCCCTGGATGGTCTTGTACTGCTGGGTCAGATCTAACGGGGGAATCTTAGTCACACTAGAAGCTGCAAGAAGCAGATGCGGAGTTGGCACTTAACCAAAATAATCTGGCTCGTTACCTGGAGTCCATTTAATATTGCAGCCAATACTGGGCTGTTGTTCCTGGGGAACGGGCTGCCCTGCTAACAGTGCATCGATGGCCCGGCGTAAATCTCGTCCTGTAACCGGCTTGTCATTGCCCGGTCGGCTGTCATCTAACTGTCCCCGATAAGCCAAAGGCCAAGCTGGAGAAGCATCACCGGCAAAGAGAAAAAAGTCTGGGGTACAGGCCGCACTGTAGGCCTTTGCCACAGCCTGATCTGAATCGAACAAATAGGGAAAGTTAAAGCCCTGTTCATCGGCTTGAACCTTCAATTGCTCCGGCCCATCTTGGGGGTGAGTCTGCACACTGTTAGAGCTGATCGCCACAATCGCCAAGGGCTGCGCTTGGTAATCTCGCCCCAAGCTCGCTAGCTCTCGCTCGATATGCTTCACGAATGGGCAATGCTTGCAGATGAACATCACTAGCAAAGCCTTGCTAGGCTCTAAATCCGTCAGGGACAACATCTCGCCGGATTGCACATTGGGCAAGGAAAAGGCTGGAGCAGGAGTGCTCAAGGCCAACATGGTTGAGGGAGTTAAGGACATTTGTGAGAAAAACTACGTCTTCAAAAAGTAAGCGCTGGGAGCAGTCATGACGAAGTCCCCGTACAGGAGCGATCGCAGCCTACTGCCTCAGGCCAATGAGTCGAAGGAGAGCATCCAAGTCTCGACTCTCAACCCAATTCCATTCATCAGGATATAACCATCCTATCGTCGGCGCATTGTTCCTTAGTTGCCCAACCTTTCAGCCCTGCTCAATCACTTCCATCGAGAGAGACAGACTTCCATCGAGACACCGAGCTCGCCAAGAGACATGAGGATAGTCAAGCCATTGCGATCGCAAACCTTAAGACTGCTCCTCAAACAACTGACCATCGGGCATCATCGCTCCCGCCAAGATGGCCCCCTGACAATACACGCCCTGTAAATCTGCTTGAGTCAAATCTGCTCCGGCTAAATTGGCATGACTCAAATAAGCGCCATTCAAACAAGCTCCCCACAGCGAAGCCCCGCCCAAATCTGCACGGATCAAATCTGCCCCCACCAATGCAGCCAAGCTAAGGTCGGCCTCTCGCAAGTCAGCCCGAAACAGCAAAGCAAAGCGCAAATCCACATCATGGAGATCAGCTCCAGCCAAATCCAAATTATTCAGATATGCACCTCGTAAATTAGGCCTGATGTGGGGATTTGCCAAACGCCAGTCATTCCACACCGCCACCCCCTGGAGCAGGATATGACCATGCTCTTCCTCCACCGGCCTACAAAAAATCTCCTCAGGTGCAGGAACAAGCCCCCCGCTGGCATCGGCGGATGGCTCAGCCATAACTGGATCGCAGGCAATCCAATTCCCCTGCTCGTCGTAATAGCCCCATTCAACCGTTTCCGCGGGGACAGCATTCACGCCCACATCCAACTCAGCCGCCGCAAGATACGGACTCGATTCAGCTTCCCAGAGGGGTTGTTGACTGGGCGGTAGCCAGGGATTATGCCTCGGTGGCATTCCCTCAGGAGAATCCCCAGCGTATTCACTCCAGGACTCGTTCGGTTGAATATTATGGGCTTCCCAGGCAGGTTCAACCGGACGTAAAGCGGACTGCTCCATAGCTGACGCTGCCCAGGATTCTTCAGGAAGCTGAGGAGTAGGACTGGCATAGGACCAGCTTGGTCTCGGTTGGCTCCCCTGCTGAGCTGGATTGTATTGGGGGAAAACGGTTGGAGAGCGCTCAAAGGGTAATTGAATGCGCCGATGTTGGGCCTGCTCAGCGATCGCTTGGGCTTCTGCTTCCTGCTGATGAGACCGAGCGATCGCATCTGCCACGGTCAACCCACCAGAGTTATAAACCTGAAGACTACTCGAATCACTGGGGTGAGGCACTAGACCGGAACGATAGCGACCCAAAGCTTGATTCGCAGGCGTCGTCGCTGAGGACAAGTTAGCTTGAGGCGCAGGTTGAGAAGCGAAAAGAATTGTAGGAGTTGGAGATGCCTCTGAGACAACAGGCTTAGCAGCAGATGATGGCTTAGCAAACTGCCCACTGCCAGAAGGCTGTGCAGTCTTTGCTCGATATTTTTTGGCCGAAGGCTGGGTGCTCTGCCTGGGCTTGGGAGGGGTTACAGCTCTGGGATGAGTCGCAGAAGGCTGGGAAGTTTTGACTGGATGCCCAGGGTTTGGCCTAAGGGAGGATGAGACTGGAGATTGGGCTGCGATTCTAGTCAAAGATGGAGGGGCGATCGCACTTTCCCCAACCGCATAATTTCCACGCGCCCCAGACTCCCCTGTGAAGGGGAGAGAGCTCGCGATCGACCTAACAGCAGCAGAAGCAGTCCCAGGGGAAGGCTTGGCCGGGACGTTATCCCAAAAGTCTGCTGACTCATCCGTATCCCAAATATCTTCGAAGGACTCTTCATCAAGCGCTTGAGCCTCTTCCTCCTCCCAATCATCCTCCTCCCACCCATCATCTTCAGCCCTCTGCTCATCCAAAACCTCCTCCCCAATCCCCCGACGGGTAGAGCTTTCCAACTCAGGCCGAGCCAATGCAGCGGCGGGCTGGAGCTTGAGGCCTCCCCGAGCCAAGCTTTGCAACGCCGTTTCCGCAGCCGAACCTCTCTGAGGTAAGGAAGTAGAAGCTTGGCTACTACTGCGCACAACCTGCTCATCTGGGGAAGCTTGATTGTCGCGCGTCTCCCCAGGCACATGAAGACGGTCCAATGGCAAAGTCGCAACGCTCGACAAGGTCGTCACCACTTGCCAAAACGACTCCTCCCCAGTCAACAACTCCAAACCAGGCCAAGCATCATGCTCTTGGGCCTGGTGACGAGCCTTCGCCGATAAAGCGAACTTGCCATAGAGGAGACGATTACCAGCCTGATTAACCACCAGAGGCTCACAGCTCGGCGGAGCCGGAAAAGCCAAAGCTAACCGCGCCGCCAAAGCTACAGGAGCCTCAAACAGCACGTTCACAAATTCTCCCCGACCATGCTTTTCGATGAAGCGGGTCTGCCGCTCAAACAACGGCTGCATCACATCTGGATAAAGGCCCTCTGGAATCCCCAGGAGAGCCCAACCCTTTACGTCCTTGGAGCGACGAAAACGCAATGTCGCCCAGGCAGATGTAACCAAAGCCATCGCCAAAATCTCCAATGAGCCAAACCTAACCTAAGGACGACTAACACTTAGGAATCAACCAAAATCCAAAGCGCCTGCCGAAGTCACAGTCTTATTCATCAAGCCTCACAAACGCATTCAGTCAAGGACACAATAATAGTACAAATTTACTATAAAAATTTTCAATTGAAAAGGGCGACTCTTTATAAAGTCACCCTTTTCAGACATTGCACTAATTGTTTCGAAAACTGTCCTAATCAACAGAGCAGCTACACAGCACCAGAACTCTTCGTAAACACCAATTTCACAGTCTTCAAGATGAGTTTGATGTCATACCACAAGCTCCAGTCACGCTGATACTTGAGGTCTAGCTGAACCACGTCTTCAAAGGTCTTCACCGTAGATCGACCATTCACCTGCCATTCTCCAGTCATACCTGGCTTGATATCCAAGCGCTGCCACTGGGGAATCTCATACTGCTCTGTTTCATCCAATGTGGGAGGACGGGTTCCGACGAGACTCATTTCGCCCCGCAACACATTCCAGAACTGAGGTAACTCATCAAGGCTCGTGCGTCGCAAAAAGCGCCCAACCCTGGTAATACGATGATCCTGAGCATTCTTAAACAAGGCCCCCTCGACCTCATTCTTCACTTCCCGTTTACGCGCCTCGGCATCAATCACCATGGAACGAAACTTCCAAATCTTAAAGGGGCTACCCAGCCAGGAACAGCGACGCTGTCCAAAGAAAATCGGCCCGCCATCTTCCAATTTAATCGCAACGATAATAGGAATAGAGGCCACCGCAGTAAGGACTAACCCGACGATCGCCCCCACAATATCTAGGCCTCGTTTAGCGCGGGAATGGACAGAAGGATGAGTAATGATATCTACATTTTGAGCCGGGGGAACCACCACCGCTGAGTCATCTGACTCATCTGCTTCCTCAATGGTCAAAACCTTATCTAGCTCAGTCAACTGAAGAACCAAGCGTAACTGAGGCGAGAGATTCCGCAGGATCAGTTCTGCTTGGTGCGTTCCCAGCAGCTTCCGGCAAGCAATCAAAGCCCCTACGCCACTGCTATCCATGAACTGCGTATTCTCAAAGTCCAGCACTAACTGCTGGGGAGGAGAGGCCTCGGCACAAAGGCCCTGGACCAACTGCTTCAGCTCCACGCCTTGGGAAACACTGAACAACTTCGAGATTAGAATCCGCTGGCGCTCGGGATTCGCTTCAGCAGGCATCAGCGTGAGGGCAGGTGGGGTCATCTCGTCTGCAGCAGATGCAAAAGGGGGCACAGGATTCGCTTGGATTTTAGAGCTGCCCATGAGAAAAATCAGTCCTGCGGGGTGAAATCGTTACTTCATATCTATGTGGGATGCAAGACTCCTGAAGACTACGGTCGAGAATCGCCTAAGCGAGCAAAATCGCGTCTTTGAATATCTTCACTCCCCTTATCTCTCTTTTCCGAAGACTCAACCATTTTCAGACAACTAATTCTGAATTTCTGTAAATATATGGATAAGATTTTACGTTGCTAAGCCCATGTCCCGTGAAAGCCGAAGGGGATCACCTGGGGCAAAGCCAACCGCGCGATCGCTCCTTGCTCGACAGCTCCCGCTTCAAAAATCCACAATTCACTACAGTTTTGCTCACCATCAAACATGGAAGCCATCACCCATCCAGCTCCAGAATTCCCCAAGGTCGATGGAACACACACAGGACTATTGACGTAAAAATCATCACCAAAGTCAAGTAGATTTATCTCTCCAGATTCCATATCTAGCTGGGCTAACGCCCCAAACAGCTCTCCAGAAGTCTCTACGGCTGAACGATGAGCATCGAAGTAAATGTGGCTGGGCTGCTGCCCCACCTGCCCAGGCATTACGACGGGGAATTCGCAGGTCTGACCATAAAGACAGGTTTGCGTCTTGAGCTGAGCCGTTTGGGGATCAACTCTCAACTGCCACAGCTCACCGCCTAAGTCCTCTGCGAGAAATCCCTGAGGCACCGTTGCTAAAAGACCATTGCTGCGGAAATTGGGATAACGCACCAGTTGCAAAAGAATTTCGCCCTGCTCCAGGCTGCCATTGGCAAAATGCCACTGAAACCAAGGGGAGACAGTATTACGGCTCACTCGCTCCAAGGTGTCACAGTCAAAAATCCAAATCTCTGTGCCCTTTTGGGATTGCCAGTCGAGACTATCGCTGAAGCTGCGCAGCTGTAGGAGCGCTGGCAGTAGCTTCAAGCGCACGGGGGAAATACAAAAGACCAAGTAACGCCCAGCCAAGACCATGTCATGGATTAGGGGCACGCCATCGAGCTTGTAAGCTGCCCGCTGGCGTATCTGACCGGTGCGATCGCTGCGATACAGATGCAACCGCGTGACCGGTCCCGCCTCAATACCAAAGTTAAAGATTTCTCCTGTTTGCGGGTCCTGCTTAGGATGAGCAGAATACCCTTGGCTCGGCTTAAGACTCCCCAAGTCATCGAGGCCCAAAGTTTCTAGGGTTTCGAGATCTAAGCTGTGGGGCGGAGCCGCCTCCCAAAGAGCCAGTAACCGATCTGGCAGGGCCAACACGGAGGTATTGGCAACGTTCTTAATAGCCTGGGTTAGAGGAGACCCCAAGCGACGAATCCAAGGCTGGGGGGACAACATGCCATATCCACCCTTCACAAATTCTCCGGCCTCGCTTTCCGCGCAATAGCCCTCCGTGGCGACATAGCGGTAACAGCCCCTGGCCTGCCCCTCTGCAAACTGTACCGCTAGGATCGCCCCATCCCCATCAAACCAATGGCCAATACTGGCCTCTCCTCGACTAAAGCGTGCCGCCCCATTTTGATAAAAGGTGCCCTTGAGTTCTGCTGGAATGCTGCCTTCAATTAGCCTCAAGGGCTGCAATTCGAAGGTTTTAGCGGGTTGCTCAAAGGCTTTAGCCCAGGCTTTAGCTGCTGGTGGCAATGCAATGCCTTCGGAAGCTTGCGCAGCAATCACTGGCTCAGGCAGCCCAGGGGTCATGGCAAAGGAGAAGAAGTGAACAACGAGTAGAAGCAGAGACTGAGCAGTGACCCAGAATCAGGGCAGAAAGCGATTCAACGCAGTCTTCAACTCCTCAAGTTCGGCCTCAATGTTGCCCTGCTCCGCAGCCCGCAGAACACATTGAGTCAAATGCTCATCCAAAATAAGGCGCGCCACCTTATCCAGCGCTCCCCGTACTGCCGCCACTTGAATTAATACATCCGGGCAATTTTCCTGGTCCTGCACCATGCGCTTAAGCCCCCGCACATGGCCCTCAATACGCGACAGGCGATTCACGATCAGCCGTATGGATTCATCGTCATGGACATGGCTACCATGTCCATGACTGTGATGACCATGCTCATCATGAGTCCCAATCAAATCCGTCTGGGAGCTCTCAGATGCTCTTGCTTCAGCAGCACCTGTTTGTTTCACGGGCGTAGACTTCGCAGAAGAAGCCTTTGCCGCCTTAGACCTCTTCTGAGTTGCTGAAGTTGTTTTTAATCCGTTGAGCTCCGGACCATCCACGGGCAACGCATTGGACCTGGAAGCATTGGAACGATTCATGCAAGCTGCTGCTATCTATCAAACAAAGGGGTAAGCCAATTGGATTATGGCCGGTGGACAAATCCAAGCAAAGACCTGTCACGCTCAATGGGGCAGTGGACGGACTCAGAGAAGGGCAGTACAGCCCAACTTCCATTCCAACCAGCCACGCTCCGCAACGCATGGTTACAGCGATCGCAACAGGAGCCTTCCAACTTGGATCGTCCATCTCCTAGATGGTAAACGTTTTGCCCAATAGCGCTAGGCTTCTGATGTTCATCTTCATACGTGAAAGCGTGAAATCTCCGCAGACCAATCCTTCAGCCGTCCCTCGTCGGGAAACCTCACCCAGAAAGCCGTCGTCATCCCTTAGGGCAACTGTCTAAAATTGAGACAGGACTCTTTGGCCATGGAAGACGCTAGGTTCGCGGTCGTGCAAAACGGCTGGCCAGCCCGAGTGACTTCTAGCCACCTAACTGTTGTTTTCTCCTTTGGTCGATCGCGATGAACCATCACCCCCGCCCCTCTCGCAAGGCACGCCGCAGCTGGCAACAGCTCAC
>CALECT010000125.1 GCA_937949725.1 uncultured Pseudanabaenaceae cyanobacterium | reverse complement strand
CTAGCCGGAGTCTGATTACTGAAATATTGCAAATAAAACTGGAACCAGTCGAGGATTTCCGGCCAGTAGCGGGCGGCTAAGCCACCGCCGATGAGGCCAAACAAATGGCCTTCCCAGGACTTTCCCCGCTGGAAGGGCAGGACGCCCCAGATTAGGCTGCCGTAGGCGAGGCCAACGATGACAGCGATCGCGATCGCCCCCGGACTCTGGTCAAAATAGCCCCGCGCCACCAAGAAGCCCAAATACCCAAAGACAATCCCACTGGCCCCAATGTGATTTGACCGAGGCGAGCCCAACAGCCAGACGCCAAAGCCACTCACCAGCCACACCACACCCGTCACCAGAGCAAAGGCTGGAACGCCAGAAAGCAAAATGAACCAGCCCAGAATCATCAGGGGCATGGTGTTGGCGGAAAGGTGCTTGAGATCGCCGTGGAGCAGGGGATAGAGGAAAATGCCTTTCAGCCCTCGCATCGTGCGGGGATAGATACCGAAGCGGTTGAGGTAGCCTCGCAGAAAGATAGAGTCCAGCAACTCCAGGCCCCAAAGGGTGAGGAAGATGGTGCCGAGAATTTTCCCCTGAAGCTGGAAGACTTCTACCGTGGGGATGGTAAAGGGATCAGACTGGACTTGTGCGAGCAGGCTCAACATTCAGCAGTAGGAGGCAGATGACCGCTGCCATTCTAGTCTTTCTACTGGAAGTGCAGGCCTAATCATTTAGAAATGACCGTGTGATTTTCCTTCAGCCAGCTTGCGTCATAGCGCTCAAGAACCTGAGTTAGAAGTTCCAAGAATTGGGCTTCTGTCCCATCAATCGTCCGCCGCACCCAGAATCCCCCCGAGGTTAAGGCAACGTACCAATACAGTTCCGCATCTTGGCCTTCATACTCGCCTTCATGCCGCGTTGCCAAAGAGTCGGCAAGCCAGCGAAAGTCTTCGCCTAGGGCAAAGCCAACCTGCTCCGCAGGCAGGCTTTTCGTTTGAATATTCTGCAGGTATTTCGCCTTGGCAGTCTCTAATTCCATGGGAACACGGGTAAACCGTGAGAGATTAGTTTCTCCTGTTCTGAGGCGCTTTTGGTAGTCCGCTTGCTCCAACTGATATTGCACCTTCAGCGCCTCAAATTCCTCTGGTGAGCTTAACAGCGCCTGGTGAGAACGATAATAAACTCGAGCAAGCAATTTAAAGTGGCTGTCGTAGACAGATCGCAGAATAGGCTGATGCCACCGTTCACGCTCGGCGGTGACGAGCGCCGAAGTTTGTACCCAGGTCAAAAAATCCGGGTTGTAATAGCCAAATTCATAGCCCCCAAAAAAGTTTAGTTCAGATTCTGAATGAGGCCCCTTAAGAAAAATAGGAACACCCGCCGCTTCACCCAAAGCTGCATAGTCAACCAGCTGCTCAATTCGGCAGTAGAGGTCTCGCAATCCCCCATCGAGCCAGGTGGTCGTACATTGTTTGTATTGAGCTTCTGTTACTGGGGCTGCCACAAGCTCATCAGACTGGCTTAGTTCAAGCGCCTGCACGACTCCATTGGACGACTTACCTTTACCGCTAATAACACCTAACCCCACGCTCCCCAGCAACGCCAGAATCATTAGTTGTCGAGGGAGGAAGATCGCGAAATGACGCAGTTTCACTTGACGAATACCCATGCTGGAAACCTTGAGTTGACCTCCCTCAAAATAGCTGCCAGGCGGGCCAAGGCTGAGTGATGATGAAGTTAGATAACGCTAAAAGGCCCTCCCCTAATCCTAATTAGCCTTCAGCGGGTTCGGCGGAGGTGCTTCCAGTGTTATCGGCTGGCGAGTTCTAGGGTGACAAAAGCCCAAGCGCCAAGCATGAAGCTGATAGCCACAATCACCGGGCACCGGTAAAGTTCCCGTCTCAGGATGAACCGTCAGCTTCGGTACACCGCCGATCGCATACAACGGATCACCCAGGAGCGGATAGCCCGCCGCTGCCAAGTGAATCCGAATCTGGTGGGGGCGACCCGTGAGGATCGTAACGTTGAGAACAGTTGCTGACCCATCTCGTCTCACGACTTGGCATTCGCTATGGGCAAAGCTCGCGCTGGGATCATCCTCTGCCACAGCACCGTAGATGTAGCCCAGGGTGGGGTGGGGGACTTTGCCAATGGGCGTCTTAATCGTGAACTGCTCAGGCACAGGCTGTCCCAGGCAATCCGTTCCCGCCGCCAGCGCTCGGTAAACCTTATGGATTTTGCGATCGCGCATTTGCCTCGTCAACTCAGACTTAGCCAGGGGTGATCGCCCCAACAACACCAGCCCCGACGTGCCCCGCCCCAAGCGATGAACCGGCACGGGCGTCTCGCTGGGATAGTGCTTCTTCAGTTGTCCCAACAACGTATGTTCCAGAAAGCCTGCCCCTGGCATAACCGGCAAGCCCGAGGGCTTGGTCACGGCTAATAGATCGGAGTCTTCGTAGATGACTTCAAACTCCAGTGGAACGCTGGGCTCCTGCCAGGGGGGTCGATGGTAGGCCAGCCTTTGGCCTCGCTCCAGTTTGGTATCGGGCTGGGCAGGTTGTTCGTTGAGCAAGACTTGGTGGGAGAGGATGCGCGATCGCCATTCATCCTCACTGGAATGGGAATAGCGCCGCACATAGTAATCCAGCAGCGTTTGGCCTTCCCCAGCCTTGCCCACCTGCTCTTTATAGACCCAGCCCTGATTCACAATCTGCCTCTATTTTTAGCTCGACTCTCCCCACCATTGTTATCTCCCTAGCGCTTCGACCGAAAACGCCCCAAAAGCCCATAGGTGGCAAAACTAATCGTTTCCCTCGCGGCAAAAACCTGGCGACGATAGCGGCTAAAGCTGGGAGGGAACGGACTCATGCGATGGTCCACCTCAAAGCCAACGCTGCGAAGCACCAAACTAGAGCGCAACATATGGGGCGGATCGGTGACGAGGATGACTCGCTTAACTTGCTGGGGCATTAGCACTTGGGCCGTGTATTTGCCATTCTCCGCCGTGGTGCGAGAGCAGGCTTCACCTTCCAGTTGATTTTTGGCAAAACCCTCTGCCTCCAAAGCTTCAACCAGGCTTGGGGCATCACTTTTACCACTCACAAAAATCAACGGTGCTCGCCCAGCTGCAAAGAGTTCAAGCGCAACCCGTTTGCGGCTCTCTAGCAGATCTTCACCTCGTCCCAAAACCACGATCGCATCTGCGGTCTCCCCACTGTCTGCTGGTACAAAACTAGGCAACCCATAGGAACCAATTACAGGCAGGGCGATCAGAAATGCAATCAAGCTGAGGCTAATGCCAGTAATCCAACGACGGATGCGTTGATGTTTCCAATTAATGGCAACGAAGACGCCCACTGCTACAACGATGGCGATCGCCACAGCCGGATGGATCAGAAAATTCATCAAGCCCCAGGTAAATTCAGTCCACTCCTCGATAGCATCATTAGTGACACAGGCAGGCGGCTTGAGCATCTCAGGCAACTCAAAATGGGCAGTTCAGCCTGCTAGCCTAGCACTGACTCCCCCAATTTCCTGTCTGGCCTCATCCCCTGTTGGTCTCCATCGCCATGGCCCCATTCAAAACGCTTCGCATTGCTTCCCAGTACAGCATCTGTCTGCTCAGCACCCTCGCCCTCACCGCCGCTTGCATCGCCCGAGCCGATCAGTTTCCCCAAGCTCAAGACAGCTACTTCACCGATGCCCAAAAGGCATTACAAGCTCGCCTGGAGCATCGTCCCATTGAGGCTCAAGCCAAGAACATTATTCTTTTCGTGGCCGATGGCCATGGCATTGCCAGCGTCACCGCCAGCCGCATTTACCAGGGCCAAAAGCGCGGTGAAACCGGCGAAGAGAACGTCCTGGCCATGGAGGACTACAGCAACTTCCCCTATCTGGCACTGTCCAAAACCTACAACGATAACGCCCAAACCGCCGACTCCGCAGGCACCATGTCTGCCATGGTCACGGGGGTGAAAACCAAGCAGGGCATGGTCTCCGTTAGCAAGGACGTGCCCAAAGGTAATTGCCAAGCAGCTCAGAAGGCCGAGCTGACAACAGCCCTAGAACTAGCCGAGCAGATTGGCATGTCCACCGGCGTTGTCTCCACAGCGCGCCTTACCCATGCGACCTCTGCGGCCAACTATGCCCATGCCGCCGATCGCGCCCATGAAGACGACAGCAATCTCACAGACCGGCAAAAAGCCGATGGCTGCCGCGACATTGCTCGCCAGCTGATTGAACTGGGCGATCGCCCAGGCGGGGGAAATGGCCTCGAAGTTGCTCTGGGGGGCGGCAGACTCAACTTCTTGCCCCAGAATATAAAGGACCCTGAGAATCCCAATAAAACGGGCCGTCGCCTCGACAACCGCAACTTGATTGCGGAATGGACCCAGCGTTCTGAAAACAGCGCCTACGTTTGGAATGAGGCCGACTTTTCAAAAATCAATCCCCGCAAGGTGGATCATCTACTGGGGTTATTTAATCCCAGTCACATGGAGTTTGAGCTAGACCGCAAGTTCGATGCTGCGGGGGAACCCTCCTTATCCCAGATGACCGAGAAGGCCATTCAAATCCTCAAGAAGAACCCCAGAGGCTACTTTCTCCAAGTGGAATCTGGTCGCATAGACCATGCCCACCATGGCACCAATGCCGCCAGAGCCCTAGAAGATGCAGTGGCCTTTGATGCTGCCGTTGCTAAGGCAACTGAGATGACAGTGCCTGAGGACACCCTCATCATCGTCACTGCAGATCACTCTCACACGCTGACATTGGCAGGCTATGCACAACGGGGAAATAACATTCTAGGCCTCGTCCATGGCCTCGACGATCAAGGCAATCCCGTCGAGGAGGCGAGCCCCGACTTTAAGGGCCAGCCCTACCCCATCCTCAGCTATGCCAATGGGCCAGGAGCCATAGTTGATTTGCCCCGAGCCCAAACGGATGCAGAAGCAACTGATCCAGATTACCTTCAGCCCAGCCTCGTCCCCATGGCTAGCGAAACCCATTCAGGCGAGGATGTTGCCATCTATGCCCGTGGCCCTTGGGCCCATTTATTCCAGGGCACCGTGGAGCAAAACTATATCTTCCATGTGATGGACTATGCCGCAAAGTTGCGGGAAAGAGCAGCGCTGACAGCTTCGGACAACTGAAGCTGAAGTCTTGAACAGGAAAGCCCTAAGCTTCAACTTCAGGCACCTACATGTAACCGATAGGCCAGGCCCCCTTGCTCTATCCAATGCTTGACGAACCTAAAAATTCAATTCGCTGAATGAACGGGCAAGGTGCAGAGGTTTGACTCCTGAAGCTCAGCAGTATCAATTCGAACAATCGTCCAGACCTATAAGCATTCCCTAGGGAATCATTAGGATTATTCAATGGTTTGCGGGATCGGCATTGAGTTAAGCAGTGTTAACTTTAGTAATATTGATAGAATCAAGTCTTTTAGAGAGATCCATAGGTTTAAATCTATACCCCAAAGATGAGGCGTATTCCCAAACCTCTGTTGATACTCCAAAGCCTTGCACCCAGTTACCAAGCTGTCGTTTAGTCTCACCACGCCCATGCCAACTGCTGATTTTTGGGCTCAAACGAGCTGGCTAATTCCTCTATATCCCTTAGTGGGAGCTGTCTTGGCCGTCTGTTGGTCGCCAGCATTGATTCGCAAGACCGGACCTCGTCCAGTAGCCTATATCAGCTTGCTCACCACCCTCGTGGCTCTAGTCCACAGTGGTTTGGCCATGGCGGCAAGCTGGGGACAGCCTGAGCTATTTATTCAGCTGCCATGGCTCGATGTGGCAGGATTCCAGCTCACCTTCCCCCTAGTACTCTCCACGGTCACCCTAGGAGCCAGCACCCTGATCACCCTGGTGAATTTGCTGGTTCAAATCTATGCCATTGGCTATCTGGAAACGGATTGGGGCTGGGGCAGGCTCTATGCGCTCATCGCATTGTTTGAGGCTGGAATGACGGCCTTGGTGCTGTGTGACTCGTTGTTCTTTAGCTACGTGCTACTGGAAATTTTGACCCTGGGCACCTACTTGATTGTGGGCTACTGGTTTAACCAAGCCCTGGTGGTAAGCGGGGCCAGGGATGCCTTTTTGACCAAGCGGGTGGGGGATTTGATTCTACTGATGGGCGTTTTAGCGCTCTTCCCCCTGACTGGGACCTGGAATTTTAGCGAGCTGGCGGTTTGGGCTTCTACCCCAGGCCTGGTTGAGGCGGTCCCCCCTCTAACGCTGACGCTGATTGGGGTTGCGCTAGTCTCCGGCCCGGTGAGTAAATGCGCTCAATTTCCCCTACACCTCTGGCTGGATGAGGCGATGGAAGGACCCCATCCAACCACGATTTTGCGTAACGCGGTGGTGGTACCAACGGGAGCCTGGGTATTGGTTAAACTCCAACCGGTGATTGCGCTCTCGCCCTGGGCTGTAGGAATGGCGATCGCCATCGGTACAATCTCAGCCCTAGGCGGCAGCCTAATCGCAGCGGCCCAAATCGATGCCAAACGGGTCATGTCCTACTTAACCACGACCTACATGGGCATTGTCTTCGTTGCCGTAGGTGCTGGACAAACCGATGCCGCGCTACTGCTCGTGTTGACCTACGCCGTCGCATCAGCCCTGCTGCTCATGGCCACGGGCTCAGTGATGTTGACCGTTGTTTCCCAAGATTTGACCCAAATGGGCGGACTCTGGAGCCGTCGCCCGGTGACTGGATTTTCCTTCCTAGCCGGAATCGCAGCCCTAGTTGCGATTCCCCCATTGGGCGGTTTTTGGGCGCTGTTGCCCCTGCTGAATGGATTTTGGCAACATCAGCAATGGGGACTCTTGGCAGTAGTGGTTGTCACGAACGCGGTGGTGAGCTTTGGCCTAGTCCGCATGTTTGGCTTGATGTTTGCAGGAGAGCGCACGGCCATGACGGCCCGAGCCCCCGAGCCGATTTGGCTGGTGATGTTGCCCACGGCGATTATGGCGGGCCTGACCTTGCACCTGCCCTTCGTGATGGATGCCATGAGAATTTTGCCGGATTGGGGCAGCGAAGCTTCTCCTCTGGCTTGGGTGCTGCTGGTCTCTAGCCTGGCAGGTGCAGAAGTTGGCTGCTTTTTCTATATTTTCCCTCGGGTTGCTGAGCCCACCAAGTTGGTGCCGGGCCCGGTCAATCGGCTACTAGCCTATGACTTCTACACGCCGAAGATTTATCAGAAGACTGCGATCGCAGCCGTGGCTTCTCTTTCTCAGCTAACAGATTGGCTAGACCGCTACGTGGTGGATGGCTTGGTCAACTTGGTGGGTCTGTCATCGCTGTTCAGTGGTGAAACCCTGAAGTACGGCAACAGCGGCAAAACCCAGACCTATGCCCTGACCATCGCTTTTTTTGTCGCCCTGATTGGTCTTTATGTCAGTTGGGGAGCCCTCACCAGTCTCTTGTCTTGAAGCATCACTTGAGTTCAATAGCCAAACAGCCACCTCTTTCCCTAACCCTTACTCCTAAAGGAGCAAGGGGACCGAACAAAAAACCGAACCTTCAGCTTGGGATTTGTTCCCCTCTCTCTTAGGAGAGGGGCTAGGGGTGAGGCTGCTTTGTTTCTTACCGAACTCCGCTCTTCTCTACCGTCTCCAACTGCCATCTCAAACACTATGCTCAGCACCTTAATTTGGCTGCCCCTCCTAGGGGCCATTCCCATCGCACTCTTTGCCCAAACAGCAAAACAGTCGCGCAACATCGCCCTCGCCTTTTCCGGCGCAGCAATGCTCTGGACGGTGTGGATCTTCAGCCAATTTGACCTCGCCAGCGGCGGGCTGCAAATGCAGGAATTTGTCTCCTGGCTGCCTGTCTTGGGTCTGAACTATGACCTGGCGGTGGATGGTCTCTCGCTGATGATGATCTTCCTCAACAGTCTGCTGACCTGGATTGCGATTTATAGCAGCTCCAGCGATATCGAGCGCCACCGGCTGTTTTATCCGCTCATTTTAGTGGTCAGTGGCGGTGTGGCGGGCGCGTTCTTGGCCCAGAACCTGCTGCTGTTCTTCCTGTTGTTTGAGCTGGAGCTGGTGCCACTGTATTTGCTAGTGGCGATTTGGGGAGGACCCAAGCGGGCCTATGCAGCGACGAAGTTTTTGCTGTATACGGCGATCGCCGGAGCCCTAATCCTGGCGTCCTTCCTCGGAGCCGTCTGGCTGGGTGACAGCTTCGACTTTTCCTATCAGCAGGTGTTGCAAAATCAACTGCCTCTGGTCAGTCAGGTGATTCTGCTGGCGCTGCTGCTGGTCGGCTTTGGCATCAAGATTCCCCTTGTGCCCTTCCACACTTGGTTGCCCGATACCTATGTTGCCGCTTCGCCTCCAGTGGCGATTTTGCTGGGGGGCGTGTTGGCGAAGCTGGGGACTTACGGTCTGCTCCGTTTTGGCATGGGCCTATTTCCCGATGCTTGGGCGTTGTTGTCGCCTTATCTGGCAGTTTGGGCGACGGTGTCGGTGCTGTATGGCTCGGTTACGGCGATCGCCCAAAAGGACATCAAACGCATGGTGGCCTACAGCTCGGTCGGCCACATGGGCTACGTCATGTTGGGCGCTGCCGCCTTTACCCCCCTGAGCATGGTGGGTGCCATCTCCCAAATGGTCTCCCACGGATTAATTCTGGCGCTGCTCTTCCACCTCGTCGGCCTAGTCGAAGATAAGGTCGGCACCCGCCAACTGGACCAGCTCAACGGCCTCATGAAC
Source organism: uncultured Pseudanabaenaceae cyanobacterium (assembly GCA_937949725.1). GTDB lineage: Bacteria > Cyanobacteriota > Cyanobacteriia > PCC-9006 > JAAUQQ01 > JAAUQQ01. The sequence continues at coordinate 8,304 of CALECT010000125.1, read as the reverse complement.
CCCACCCGAGGCTTACCCCTGGTCAGTGCATTGCTCGTGCTCAGTGGCATGGCCAGTGCCGGTATCCCTGGCCTGGTGGGCTTTATTACAGAATTCCTCGTCTTCCAAGGCAGCTACATCGTCTTCCCCGTCGCTACGATTGTCTCGGTGATTGGCACCGGCCTAACGGCGGTCTACTTCGTCATCTTGATCAACCGCACTTGCTTTGGTCGCCTCGATAGCCAAAAGGCTTACTACGGCAAGGTTAGCCTGACGGAGCATTTGCCAGCCTTTGTCTTGGCCGCGCTGGTGGTGGTATTAGGACTGCGTCCGGGCTGGCTAGTGCAATGGAGCGAAGTCACCTCAGCTTCCCTAGTGGCAGCCTTGCCCGAAGTAGAGCAAGTGCAGTTGGCTTGGCAAGAAGAGACATCGAAGGAAAATATCTCGTTTGCGAGGCAAGTGCCTTTAGATATCGCCTTAGGTGAATAACGCTAGCACGTTGTCCCTCGACGGGAACCTCAACTCTCCGTTGATTTCCTAAAGAGGCAAACCCACCTCTCCCCTGGCCCCTCTCCTAAAAGAGAGGGGAAAGAATCAAGACTAAAAGCCTTGGTTTCGCGCTCGGTCCCCTTGCTCCTTTAGGAGTAAGGGTTAGGGAAAGAGGTCGGCTGTTTGGCTGTCGCACTCTTCTAACCCCTATCAATTCATTTATTCAACACTTGCCATGCCAACGCCAACCCTCTCCCCAACCCTGCCCCCCTCCACCCACGAATTTGCCGACATCATCCACCGCCTCGAAGCCGGGGGCTCAATGCTTCCCGACAGCCCCGAAAACCTCAAGCAAATCATCGGCATCTACAAGGCCTATGCCGTGCCCATGGACTTCTACTGGCGAGACCTGTTGTATATCGCCGAACGAGTCTTTCTCAACCCATTACCGGCCTTCAAATACTTCATCTCAAAGGACTATTTAGATCGCCCCAATGCCTATGCCGGAGAAGCAGGCAGTCCCCGCGTTTGGCGGGGCGAGGACGATGCCCACCCCGAGCTACGCGAATTCATTGCCCAAGGCGAAGCGGGCCGCAAACTGCCCCGCATCATGCACCACCTCTGGCATGGCCGCATCAACATGGAATTTGCCGAAGCCTGTATGCAATCCATGTATTGGCATGAGGATATCAACCCCAGATTCAACGCCTATCTCGATAGCGATGATTACAAGGCCAATGCGGACAAAGCCATCCGTGCCTACTTCAAAGGCAATCCTGCCATGCTGGGGTTGTATAAGCTATTCCCCGAGGTCTTTTTAGAGAAGGTCAAGCAGCTCTCTTACTACTCCAACCTGGGCCTCTTCTGGGAAGTCATGGCCCCAGTTTTCTTCGAGATGAGCGACCTTTATGACGAAGGCAAGCTGACCACCGTCCCAGAAGCCATGGACTTCTTGGTCAACGGCATCTTTGCCGTGGCGGGTCGCCCCATCTACCATCAGGTATTTATCAAAGGGGAATGCTACGAGATCATCCCCAAATCCGAAGGCTTCACCTGGCTCTACGAAGCAGCCTTGCCCTACGTGGAAGCCATTTTCTACCGCACCGCGCCCTTTCGCGGCACCAAGTCCTACAACGCCCAGGCCAATGAAGTGCCCCGCGACCAGGCGGACTTCCACTACGGCATTTTGTATGCTGACCTGTTCCCCGTTGGCAGTGCAGGCATTCCGCCCACGTTGCTAATGCAAGACATGATGCACTTTCTACCGGACTATCTGGTGGAAATGTATCAGGCCAATAGCCGAGGCGAAGACGACATCCTCAATCAGGTGGGCGTGACCTTCCAGCGCTCGATGTATAACGTCACCTCAGCGGTGATTCAAGCGTTGCGCACTGCCCTTTGCTATCCCCTGGATGACCCCAATCCCCGTCACCTCCAGGCCAACCGCGACTTCTTTGAAATGCAAATTGATCGCTTTAAGCGACCCGAAGCGCGGCTCAGAGACATTCAGAAAACGTCTTACTTGTAGCTACATCTAGATCGAATTCAGTCAACGTCGCCTCTTCACTTTCACCATGGCTAATATTGTCGAAATCGCATTGGGTAACAAGGACTTCTCAACCCTCGTGGCCGCCGTTCAGGCCGCAGATCTGGTAGAAGCCCTGCAATCGCCCGGACCCTTTACGGTGTTTGCGCCGGTCAATGATGCTTTCGCCAAGCTGCCGCCGGGCACGGTGCAAACCCTGGTGGAAAATCCACCTCAGCTAGCTCGCATTCTCAAGTTTCACGTGGTGGCGGGGCGTTGGACCCAGGCCGATTTGAAGGCCCAGACTCAGCTGGACTCCCTTGAAGGTTCACCGATTCCGGTGCGCTGTCATGCCGATGGAGGGGATGACTTTGAGGTGAAGAATGCCACGGTGGTGGCGGCAGATATTGAGGCGAGCAATGGCATTATCCATGTGATTGATACTGTCATTTTGATGGGCTGAGTCTTTTCCATTGCTGAAGAGAAGAAGCGATCGCAATCAGGTCGGCCTAAATCACACCTTTGCAAGCCTGCTTAGCGATCGCCAACGAAGATCCACAGATTGAACACCAAGCCGCTGACGGAGCAGAGACCTGCCTAGAGACATGGCCTCAACTCCAAAGATTTCGCTCTCTAGAAAGGTTGAACTTGAAACGAGAGGCGATCGTCAAAATTGAAGATTCGATTACGGATAGGAATCAGCTTGGCATAGTCTGGATCTTGCAATTTGGGGTCAGGTCCAAAAGCCTGCATACCTTTCTGTGAGCCAAAGGTAAAAGAGAAAATAAAGTCAGGGGCTTGGAGATAGCCATTTGCCACTGCCACAGGCAAATAGGAAGTATTAAAATTGACATCATGGCGCTGTAGAATCGGGCTCAATTTTTGGAAATAGTCCTGAGCTGCCTCCATGCCACCTCCATCTTCATTGAGCCACATTAATTCCACAAAAGTCAGTTCCGATGCAGGAGCTTGAGCCAGGGTAGAGTTCAGTCCAGGCTCTTCTGCCTGAGCCATGGGCACCCAGCTTGACAAGAGAGTAGCAGCAGTAGCGATCGCAATTGTTTTCAACATCACTTTATTGTTTATACAACACCTAACAGTTTCTGCAAGTCTGAGTAGACTATTTAGGTCGCTTGTAAGTGGAAAAACCAATCAGGTAGTAAGCTCCACAGCGACCCACTAGGCCCGTCATCAACCAAGCCAAACCGGCTAAGGTTGCCACAATGGAAGCCCCTAGAGCCAGCTCCATTAGCCAAGGGGCGATCGCTAAAGCAAGGCCACTGAGTATACGGAAAATCCGGTCTTGAGGACCCACATTTTGGTTGAATGAATAGGTAAGCAATTTGGCAATTTTCATGAATTCTTTACTGGTTTCTTCAGTGAGATAGGCCCTAGCTCAACGGGCGCGATCGCTGAAGCCAGAACCATAAAGGTAGCGGTTACGAAACAGCAATCACCTGGCGATTTTCCACATAGGGCAAGCCCTCAGCTAATGGTGAGAAGGCATCATCAATGGGGGTCAGTGCTATCTGATTGGCGAAATTGCTCATCACTTTGGCAGCAATACAGGCCACCACATCCAAGGCATGGGAACGGCTATAGCCAGCGGCTAGAAACTGCTCTAATTGCTCGTCCGCCATGCGCCCCTGATGCTTCATGACGAGCAAGGTGAAATCTCGCAAAACATTGAGTTTAGGCTCGGCAAAATCAACTTCATTGCGGATTGCATTCATCTGTTCATCGGTGTTGTTAAAGATGGGATCTTTGCCAAAGGCAGTATGGCCTGCAACGCAATATTGACAGCGATTTTCATGGGCCACCACGGTCTCTACAATATTGATTTCCTGCTTGGATAGTGCGCCATGGGTGAGCAAACCAGTCTGGGTTTGCCAATAGGCAAGAAGCAACGCGGGGGAGCTGGCCATCACCTGGGCGAGATAGGGCTGGAGGCCAAAGTTATCTTGATACCACTGCAATGCAGGTTTTGCTGCCTCGGGTGCAGTTTCAAGGGTATGCATTACAAAATTTCGTTCAGTTTGATGCTTTGGATTCATGGGTGCTCACTCAACAATGGGTTAGATTCCAGGCTGGGATAGTCACACCTCGCAAGACAAAGCTTGTTGTCTTGGCATCAGCATCTATCGCCGACCTGCCTTGATAATATGAGAGCAATAACGCGACCGGTATACCCAAAGAAGCGACTAGCTGTCGCAAAAAAGCACCATTTATGGAGAGAGCCGAATGAACTGGGATGATCTCAAGATTTTCCTGACCGTTGCCCGCGAGGGCTCTGCTCGAGGAGCTGCGGAAAAGCTGGGCCTGCACCATTCCACGATCGCCCGACGCATAGATGCCTTTGAAGCAATCCAGCAAACTCGTCTATTTGATCGCCTCCCCAGTGGCTACAGCCTCAGCGTTGCGGGAGAAGAACTACTACGGGCTGTCGACAGAGTGGAAGAGGCCATCAATGGTATCGAGCGTCATATCTTGGGTCAGGATGTACAACTGCGCGGCGATATTCGAGTCACCATGCCCGATGCTTTGGCCTGCCATCTACTGATGGATAACCTCATGCAGTTCATGGACACCTACCCTGAGGTCAACCTCGAAGTCCTAATTTCCTATAACGTCCTCAACCTCACCAAGCGAGAGGCGGATGTTGCCATTCGCATTACGGACAATCCGCCAGAGCATTTGGTCGGTCGTAAAGTCTGCCGCTATCACTGTGCGAACTATGCCACACCTGAATATTTGGCACAGCATGATCCATCCCGCGGCCAAGGTCATTGGATTGGTTGGGACAGTAGCATTCCTAGCCCAGATTGGGTCAGTAAGAGTGAATTCCCAAATCTGCCAGTCAAGGGTCAGTTCAACCATCCCCTCGTACAAGTTGCAGCAGCAAAAGCGAGCTTAGGAATCGCTCGCATTCCCTGTTTTTTAGGAGATGCAGAGGCCAGCCTACAGCGAGTCGCAACTGGGGAAAGTCATCCTTGCCATGACATCTGGATCTTGACCCACAAGGATTTGGTCTCAACGGTGCGCATCCAAACATTCATGGATCATATGGCAGATGCTTTTCGACAACAGAAGGATCTCCTGGAAGGTCGCCGCAAAACGAACACCGACTAAATAAATCCTCGAGATAAGCCACAAGAATACTATTTACCCCCAAGCCTCTATTGCCCATCTCGCGAACGATCCAAACACTGCCGCATGGCCTGTAAAAGTGCAAGGACCGTGGTCTTACTGATGCTGGGTCTGGTCCCCTATTAATCTGCTCCTGTTTTCCATCTAGGCGATCGCGCATCCCCTTGGGGATAGTTGCTTTAACGGCGGCGGCTCTCCCCCGAACCTCGCCGAGCCCGAATTTCTTCTACCTGCAATTCAGGAGCATCCCATGGCATCTCAACCCAATGGCCCCCACGCGATCGATAACCAAGGCTCTAAGTCTCTTAACCTGAGCGATACAGAACTGGATATCGCCATGGATATGATCACCCAAATTGTCCCCCACCTCGATCTTCAGGACTGCCACAAAGTCGCCGAGCTCGCCGAAGCCCAAGCGACCATGCTAGAAATCATGAATGCCCGTCAAACAGCTTCCCCTGCTGCCATTCAGCACCACTTTGCAGCCTAGACTGCCGTTCCCATCTTCTAGATAATGAGGGGCGAAACCAGAGTCATTGTTATAAGCAAAGCCACAGAATGCCAATAAACCTGGGCTCATGCCTTAACATTTGAATCACCTAATCTCCTGTGATCGTTCCTCACCATGACTAATGGTCCCCAGTCTCAACCAGGCAGTGCTCAACCGGATTGGTCTGTGACCACCAACCCACCGCCCATTAGCGACGAGGCTTGGGCTGACATCAGCGACCTGCGTCATATCAATGACATGGGGGGCTATCAGGGCAACATGACCGTCTCCCCCGAGGGTTACGACGATTCCCTCCTGCCTCGCTGGGCCATGCCCAAGGACCGGCCCAATCTAGGCCCAATCATTCTGGTGGGGATTATTTTGACCCTGGTAGGGATGTTCTTGAGACTGCCGATCCTAGGTTGGATGGGTGCGGCCGTCACGGTCATCTTTGCCACGCGCCTAATGTGGCCAGAAATTAGCATCATTGCCGAGGAGCTGCTGATAGATCGCTGGGGCGGTCCCCTGGTGGCCTTACTCGGCTTTTTCGTAAGCCTTTCGGCAGCAATCCAGTTCACGGGCTTTGGCGACGAAACTCTACGTTTCTTTGCCACTGGCGTGGATTGGAACGCGGTGGGGGCCCTGGGCGAAGTCTTCGGCGCTGTGGGCCAAATTGTCATTGCCGTGCTGGCGGTGTACATCGCCTGGCGGCAATATGTGATTTCCAAGGTGCTGACCGAGCAGCAGAACCGGCTGACGATTCAGCAGAACATGATTACCCAGCAGCAAACCATTGATGCCTATTTCCAGGGTGTCTCTGATTTGGTCCTGGATGAAGAGGGCTTGCTGGAGGATTGGCCCCAGGAACGGGCGATCGCCGAGGGCCGCACCGCCGCAATCCTCAGCAGCATCAACGCCGACGGTAAAGCAAAAGTTATTCGCTTCCTCTCCCGCTCCAAGCTGCTCACCCCCCTCAAGCGCGATGGACATCTGGGTCGCGCCATTCTCGATGGCCGGGGCGGCTACGAAGAAGACCGCATGCGCGGCGTGAGGGTAATCGATCTGGGCGTCACCCTCGCCAAGGCCTATCTCTGCAATACCGACCTACGCTGGACTGACCTGAGCGAAGCCAACCTGATCTATGCCAACCTCACCAATTGCGACCTGGTGAAGGCAAACTTGGCCCGCACGATCATGCTGGGAGCCAACCTTCACAACGTAGACATTATGGGGGCTCGCCTTTACTACGGACCCATCGCCACCGCTAGCCCCCGCAGCCGCACTGAGCCACCCAACTATGAAACTGGGGAGCATACCGGTGCTGTGGTTGAAGGAGCCAACCTAACAGGAGCCCAGCGCCTATCCGAAGAGCAGCGCTATTACTTTGCTGCCTGGGGCGGTGAGAAGACACGAAAGACGATTCCCGGTGGCTGTGAGGGTATTCCGAATTTGCTAGGTCGTTAAAATCTCTAGCCCACACCTAATGATCCCGCCGTCCTCAGCTAGACGGGCTCGGAGAAAACAGCAGGCCATATTGCCCTATGGAGAAGATTCGAGATGGCAATAGACGTAAAGATGTCGCAAAGTAGTTGTAAAAGTTATATTCAAGATGAGTGAGTATAAATACTCGTTTTCCTATGACTGAACCTGCACAACATGTGCAGCCTGACTGCTCAGTCGATGCACTTACTTAGACCAGATTGCATGACACCTCTACTCCTTCGTCAAATTTGGGCTGCCGTTTCCAATTCCTCACAGAATCTAAAAGAGTTAAGTGACGCCGAGATTGCTCAAGTGATTGCAGAGCAAACCGCTGCAGATTTAGCGATTAGTGAAGAAGAAGCCAAAGTCATGCAGCGATATATCGAAACCCGCATGCCTTTGATTCGAGGCTTACTGGAGAATGATGCCTTTGGAGAATCCCAAATTCCCGCAGCTTCCTTGTAATACTCTTGAGCCATAGCAGAACGTGAAAAGCCTTTATCTGATGATCTATTCCTGAGTTCAGGCAATCAAAGCAAAAGCAGGTGACCCAAAGGTCCCCTGCAAGAGAAAGGAGATGTTCATTCAATCGTTTGCTTGTCAGTGGCTCATGCAAGGGAGCGGGTTATCAGGCCATTCCCAAACTCAAACCTTGGAAACAAGGTGCTTAGCTATCGCGGTCACGCAACACAGACTCAACAAAGTTGGCATCAGACGCATTGGCTTCTAAACCAGCGGCTTCGAGAATATCCTCACCCGTGAGGTTGCCAGAGCGTAGTTGCCCCTGCAATGTGCCATAGCCAGAGATACCATCTAGCTGCCCCCGGTACGCCTGAGTTGCAGCTTGGAAGGGCGTTAAAGCAAAAGCGCTGGAAGTTGCAAACAGCGTAGCGGTAAAAGCAACAGCAGAAACGGTGCGGGTAAGGGCAGTCATGGTCTTAAGACTCCGAAAATGTGGGGGCGGTTGCTTGAAGCAACCTGTTTTCTTCGATGTCTACAGAATGCACCGCTTCCCTGAGATCAACCTGGGCACGATCTGAGGCGTTGATAGTCGTTGGCTGAGATTTCCCTTGGAGAGGATGCAACCGCAACACAACATCAGGCCGAGAGAGCGGTCGCGGACTAGCTTCTCCATTGCAACTCCTCAAAAGCAGCTCGGTCGTTTGAATCTAACCGACGAACTTCCAGAGGT
>CALECT010000124.1 GCA_937949725.1 uncultured Pseudanabaenaceae cyanobacterium | reverse complement strand
TCTCGCTCGCAGTCCTTGAGACTGCAAATGGCACTCATGCGCTTGCGTTCGGAGGAGAAGGGGATTTCATCAATGCGTTGGAGCCGAGGAGCCCATTTGTCTCGCCAGTAGCCTGCCTTGGCTGCGAGGGGCAGGAGCGCGGCTTCGGTGGGGTCGCCCCAGATTTCCCATTCGCCGGTCTCGCTTTGGCGTAACCCAGCATCGTTGCATAACAATCCGTTGAGCAGCAGGGTTTGGATTTCCGGACTATTGATGGCTTCGGTGGTGGGGCCAGAATTTGAAGTGAGCTGGTATTCCCCTTGGGGTTGGTAGCCCTCGCCAGAAATCTTCAGATCGTGGCGCAGGGTGCGGATCACCTGGGCCACCATTTTGTTCTGGGTCAGGGTGCCGGTTTTGTCGGAGCAGATGGTGGTGACGGAGCCCAGGGTCTCCACGGCGGGTAGCTTGCGGATCAGGGCGTTGCGTTTGACCATGCGCTGGGTGCCGATCGCCAGGGTCACGGTAATCACAGCGGGAAGGCCTTCGGGGACTACGGCCACGGCCATGCTGAGGGAGACTTCCAGCAGCTCTTCGAACTTATCAAAACCGTAGAAGAGAATGCCAAGAACGACGACAACCCCGACGATCGCTAACGATCCATAGACCAAAACCTTGGCCAGATGGTCCATACGCTGCTGGAGGGGCGTCGCTTCCTCCTCCACGTTTTGCAACATGCGGGCGATATGACCCAGCTCCGTGCCCATGCCAGTGCTGGTCACCAGGACTTTGCCCCGGCCCTGGACAACTTCCGTGCCCTGGTAGACCACATTGAGGCGATCGCCCAACGCCGCATCTTCTTCTAACCGCAGATCAGCTTGCTTGATAACCGCCTCTGCTTCTCCGGTCAGCGTTGACTCCCGTACCTGAAGATTTGCCGCTTCCAATAACCGACCATCAGCGGCGACTTGGACGCCTGCCTCCAGCAGCATAATGTCGCCGGGCACGAGGGCAGTGGCTTCAACTTCCTGATTTTGGCCATCGCGCAGCACTCGAACCGTAGGGGATGACAGCTGCTTTAGGGCGGCCAGGGCTTCTTCGGCCTGGCTTTCTTGTAAGTAACCCAGAATGCCGTTGAGCAAAACGATCACGCTAATCGCTACGGCATCTTTTGGGAAATGCCCTCCGCGCAGGTCCATCAGGGCGGAAATAAGCGCCACCGCCATCAGCATCAGCAGCATGATGTTGGTGAACTGGTCGATCCAAATTTGTAGCTTGTTGCGCCCCGCCTGTTCTTCCAGGGCATTGGGGCCGTAGCGGCGTTGGGCGGTTTGGACTGCTGTCTGGGAAAGGCCGCTCTCGCGATCGCTCTGGAGCTGTGCTAAAGCTTGCACCTGGGAAAGACTGTGCCAGGCCGTGAGGTTGCGAACCGCTTTCTCGGTTTCTGTCATTGGGGCTTGTGCCGTCGCAGATGCTGGACCATGGGCGTCCGACTCGGGGCCAGATCCATTGAGCGATCGCGGGGAAGCCATAGCGCTGTCAAACCTACTAATTGCGGAAGCCCAATCAAGGCATTGCCTCTCCAGCCAAGTACTGAGCGAGCTGGGGAGGCTGATTTATTGTGACGAGACTGCTGCTAAGTTATCCCTAGCCAAATCGTTCATCACCGTAGCTTCTATGATGAGCTGTGATCCGCTTCCTTGGCGGGAGTATGTAATTTTGTCTCCGATACCGTCAGGGCTAAATCCGCCCTAGGATAAGGACACCGTTTTCTCAAATTCCATGGATTTCCTTCGTCAATACATCGCCCCCTTGATTATCTTCGCTCTCTTCTTTGTGGCGCTGGCAGCGGTAAGTGCTCGCATTTTCTTGCCTTCGGACATGTCAGGGCCAGCCGTGATGGACGAGCCAGTACCTGCTGTTTCCACGGCTACGCCCGGTCTGCTGCCTCAATCTTTTGGGATTGGATTGAAGTAAGAAATCAAACAACATTGCTGGAGGTCGCGTGATTGGGGATTTGACCGGAGTAAAGCTAGGCCATGGTTGAGGACTGTCCCCAAAATCTATCGCAGCCCCCTCCGGGATATTGCTTGTGTGAGGGCTCCACTGTGGATCGAGCGCTGTTGCTCAAGACCATGCGGCGCACCTACCAAGAGCTTTATCCCCAGCAGCATTTTGACCATTTGGCCCAGACCATTGAGACCTATTTCTCGGCTCAAACGCCTCTGTGGTGGGTCGAACGGTTGCCCCCAGCGATCCACCAGGCCCATGAGGAGGCTGAGGCGGTGCTCAACATCAGGGCTCGCCAAGGGCTGATCAACCGTTCCCGGCCTGACTATGTGGGTTGCCTTTGGATGGGCACGGCGACGGATCAGGTCTCAGGATTGCGCCATGCCCACATCTTTTTGCTGTATGTTCAGCCAGAGCATCGTCGTAAGGGGCTGGGGCGATCGCTGATGCATCAGGCTGAGGCTTGGGCAAAAGATCGCGGCGATCGCCAAATTAGCCTCCAGGTGTTCGAACATAATTCCGCTGCCCTCAGCCTTTACCGAGACCTGGGTTACCAGCCCCAATCCATAGCCCTCGTAAAGCCTTTAGCCCCACCGTCAGATTAACGGTGGGATTTGAGTGGGGATGCTACAACCTTGGGCTGAAGTTTCTCCATTCCCTAGCAATGCCGTGGTGAGCTAAAGTCAAGCTACTCCAACCGTCAAGCCCCCTTGGATTAACAGCCGTGGACGACGAAACCACCCTGCTCGATTCGGTGGATGAGCTTAACCGCTCCCTCGAAGATATTGATCCTCTCTCCCAAGTGCCGGATGAGGAGCCCGCGCCAGATCCCGATGAGATGCTGGCGCTACTCAGCTCCGCCGATGCCCAGGAACGCATGAAGGCGACCCGAGCCTTTTGCGAAATTGAGGATGCCCGCGCGGTGCTTCCATTGTTAGAACTCCTCCGGGGGGATTGCCCCATGACGCGGGTGAGCGCGGCCTATGCTTTGGGTCGCAATATTGGTTTCTCGGCCAAACGATCGCCAGAAACAGGCGAAATGGAAGGGGAGGAAATTATTGAGCCCCTGATTAAGCAACTCAAGATGGACTGGAATGGCTATGCCCGCAAGGGCATTGTGTGGGCATTGGGGCGCAGTGGCGATCGCCGCGCCCTGCCCCCACTCCTCAATGCCCTTAAAACTGATATTGCCGCCGTGCGGCTCTGGGCGGCGAGTGCCCTGGGGCAGCTCCCGGAAGTGGACTACGACTCGGCGGTTAAAGCCATGCCTCCCCTGATTTCTGCCATGCGCCAGGACAGCATGGCGGTGGTGCGCAGCAATTGCGCCTGGTCCGTGGGCGAGCTTTGTGTCAACCTGCCGTCCAACATTGTCTATGCCACAGCGGTGGATGCTCTGATCGAGACCCTGGTGGAAGATGAGGATATGAGCGTGCGGGAGGATGCCAAGAGCGCTTTGTTGAAGCTGGGTGACCCGCGATCGCTACAAATGATTGAAGCCCTTCAAGAAGAAGGCCTCCTTTGGTAGAGAAGCATTGGTAATTACGATTCAGTCCATTGAAATTGGGAGCTGAAACGCTGTCATAAGAAGGGAATCTTGTGATTTTGGTATCCCGAGAGACCGCAATTTAGGACATTCCTTCCTGAGAACTATTTTCTTTTGGTCAAAGTCAAAGATAACCTTCAGCTTCTGTAATTTATCTCTACATACGGCCGCATAATCTAAAAGATCCTGGTAGCATGATTCTCAGAATGGAACATCAAACTTAACGTCGCATAGGCTTGAATTTGATGATGGTTGAGGGATTGAGTTGCTCTTGATCGAAGCGTTATATCGCTTTCCAACGACTTGTGTAGAGAACCGTTGAAGGGATTGTCAGCGCCCATGGCCATGGAAACCTTGGAATTTGTCATCCACCCCGATGGGCGTGTAGAGGAAAAGGTGACTGGTATTGTGGGTCGCTCTTGTACTGAGGTCACAGCAGCCATAGAAGAAAAGCTGGGTCGCGTGATTGACCACAAGCCTTCTTCTGAATTCTATGCCGAGGCAACCCAAGAGGCTTCGGAGGCTGTGACGACGCAAGCAAGTCAGTGGTAGATTTTGTCGCTGACCTTTAGTTTTTCGTTTATAAATCTCCCCATCTAATTCATCGCCATGTCACATTTCAGCAGTATTAAAACCCAAATCCGCGACCTCAATGCCCTCAAGAAGGCGTTGTCGGATATGCAGGTGGATTGGAAGGCAGGTCCCCATCCCGTTCGTGGCTACAAGGGCGATACCCGCGATGCTGAAGTGGTTATTGAGCAAGACAACGGCTATGACGTTGGTTTTGGCTGGAATGGTCAGGAGTATGAGCTAGTCGCTGATCTTCAGTATTGGAAGCAGCCCCTCACCGTCAATCGCTTTCTGAGCCAAGTGACTCAGAAGTATGCGATCAACACTGTGCTGGATACCACTGCCGACCAAGGCTTCCAGGTCTCTGAGCAAGTCAATAATCAAGATGGCTCTGTGCGCCTTGTGGTGCAGCGCTGGAATGGTTAATTCTCCAGTTTTGAATTTTTAATGTTCAGTAGGGATATGGGCTTCCATGTCCCTACTGTTGTATCGGGCCTAAGCCGCCGCTTTCTATGGAGCTGAGATTGGCTTTGTAGTGTGTCTTGGGTAGTTAGGCCATTGTTGACAGACCCTAGCTGAGAGTAACTCCATGGCTCAAGTTCCTCCCCTTTCTCCTGGTGATTTTGGTTCAGCACCGAAGCCCGATGGTGCCAGTCAACGGTCTGAGCTGGAACCAGAGCTCGGCGGAATTTTGCGAGGAGGAGGCGATCGCACAGGCCTAGAGCCAGAATTGGGCAGTGCCCTGCGTCAGCACGGCGTTTACGTGGATGAGATTACCTGCGTGGGCTGCCGTCACTGTGCCCATGTGGCTCGCAATACATTTTTTATTGAGCCAGATTATGGCCGGGCCAGGGTGGTTCGCCAGGATGGTGATAGCGAGGATGTGATTCAAGAGGCGATCGATACTTGCCCTGTGGATTGCATTGCCTGGTTGGAATACACCGATCTACGGGAGGCTGAAGAGGCACGTAAGGATCAGATTATTCCCACGGCGGGTTTCCCGGTGGAGAAGGGCATGCTGGCAGCCAGGCGGCGTAAGCGCAAGGTGGCTCGGAAGCAAAAGCGATCGTCTTAGAGTTGCAAATAGGAACTTAATGGACCTAGCTCCCGTAGTGATATCGCATGCGATATCACTACGGAGTTCGGAGCCTAGCGTTTAACTCTTGCACCCTTGAGTCTGAACAACTGCGCTTAGGGCACAGCAGGGGCTGTTTTCTCGATTGCCACATTCACCTGTCCCGATGGGGTTAGCGTCACGACCATCGTGGACTGTACCTTGTCCGCCGCACCGTTAATGGCGCTGCCCACGGGGGGAAGCTTGGCATCCGTGACATAGAGCTGAGCGGTGGGGCTGAGAGCCTCGACGCTGGCAAGCTTGCCTTCTGGGGAGATGCTGAGGCGATATTGCAGAGGCTGCTGTACAGCGGCAGGAGGCTTCCAATTGGATTGCAAGTAAGACTGAACTGCGCGGGATTGGTTATTGCTGGGAAGAGGCTTGGCGACGCTGACCTGGGGAGCAGGCGGCGCAACAGGAGGCTGAGCCGCTGCGGATTCGATGCGGGCGGCTTCGCTTTCGGCAATGGGCTGACCACCGCGACTGTTGGTTGCAGCAGCAGGGGCTGAGGCAATAAGGTCGCTCGCTTCAGCCGGGGGGGCTGTACTGCCCGTGGCAATCTTGGCCGATTCTGCTGCTGGGGCTGGATTGATGACGGGGCTGGGCTGCTGGATGAGCGGGGGGGCAGCTACAAAGCTTTCTTCCTCGTCCAATCGTTCTATTGGGCGATCGGCTTCTGGTTTGCTTTCCAGGAGGGGGCTGTCGGCTAGGGTCGGTTCCGGTTGGGGCGGTGCCTCGGCAGTTGTACCAGGGATGGCATTGCCAATACCTAGGTCTGCTGATGGGCTTGTTGGAGTTGCGGTGACTTCAGGACTGCTGACGATTCCCGTGTCTGCGCTGGCAATGGTGAGCTCTTCGCTGCTGGATGGGAGAGGAAAGTTGCTCGTAGAGCTAGACCCCGCTGAGGGAGCAGTTTGTTGAGGGACGGGGATTTGTCCCAGATTGCCGTTGCTAGGTAGGGGAATTGTCGGTAAGCCAATACCTGGCGGTGTCGGTGGCTGGGCATCCTGGGGGAGTACTGGCGGATTGTCGACGGCGGTACTGTCTTCTTGGGCTTGGCTGGTGATGGGGGGGCCGCTTGCGGTGGGGAACTGCCCGAAGACACCGTTGGGGCCGCCGCCGAAGGCTGGACTGGCAGCATCATCTATATCTGCTTCGGTGGGAGCACTTTCTAAGGCGATTTTCGGTGCGCTGCTGGTGAGGTTTTGGGACAGGATGTAGCCACCAATGCCTGTGGCACCCACTGCTACGACGAGGCTAGCCGCAATTCTGCCCCAGGTGGGTATGACAAAATCGCTGTCTTTGCCGCCGGGCAGGACACGGAACCGGGATTGACGCTCGGGGAGGGCCAGGGTTTCCGTCTGCCACTGGTCCAACACGGCTAAGAGATCAGCCAGTTGAATCATGGAGAGCTGCATCTGGCGAGGGCTGCTGCTGTCTTGAGGGCTGTAGTTGAGGCTGTGGCGGAGGAGTCCCTGGGCTTCTAGGGAGAATTGACGATGAGCTGAGCCGGTGTTGCTCTGCTGGGAAGTCGCGGGGAAGGTTGATTGGGCAGCTAGAACGGGTTCACCTAGGCCTTGTTGAACGTAAGCTTCGAGGGTTTTGTGGAGATCTTCGAAGCAGGAGCGATCGCCCGAAAGCCACACGACTGGAGCGACACCACCCTCTGCTCCCAGCAAGGAGAGGCGAAATTCCTCATCGCGCAGAACATCCTGTCCGGTCCAGCGAGACAGCGGGGAGCGCTTGCCACTGAGGTCCAGGGTCCAGGATTCGGAACTATAGCGGTGGTTAACGTTCGACATGGGTTTCTGGCGTTGATCTCAGCGGTGGGCCTAGCGTTGGGTCAATAGGCTGCTGATTGAGCTTGCGTAAAGCAGGGGGAACTAGGGGGAGTGGACTGAAGGCTCTAGCTCTCGGTTGTTCCGGCTTGGGCACGGTCTAGTAGAGCTAGCCAGAGGCGGCGGCGACCTCCGTTGCTGCCGTAGAACAGCAGATCGATCAGGAGCTTGAGGGCGAGGTCGGTGAGCTCGGGCACTGCTGCATCGGATTCTGCCATGCGCTCTTCGTAGAAGTTGCAGAAACGATCTAGATAATCGCCTAGGAGGGCAGCGGCATAGGGAGGTTTTCCCTGTTCAGTCAGCTGTTCCAGGCATTCGATCGCCTGGCGAATGATCGCTTGGTGATGGGTTGCCAAGTGGGCGCTGATGAGAACCAGGGCGCGAGCCTCTTCGATGTCGAGCTTCTTGCGTCCGCCACTGCTTTTACGCAGAGGATTGGACTGGCGCAGCCGCCACAGCGAGACCCGGTCGGAGATGATTTCCGACAGGTTGAGCTCTTCGGCGGCTTGGAGCATGGCCTCGGAACCAAGGTTAGCGATCGCTTCTAAAGCCAGCAGGACGAGGTCGAGCTGGGCCTTAATGCTATCGAGCTGTTCGGGTGTGGTCGCTGGGGCCGGGAGGTCCTGGAGCGATGGCACAACCGTTAGGCGGGGAGGAGCCATGGGCCTTCAGAATAACGGAGCAATCGGTCCAGTTTAGGGCGGTTACGGTTCTTGTAACGCCTAGCCTATTGGCTTGACTGGATGGATTGTTGAGGGATGATCCTGCTGCACTGTTGCCGAGCATTTTAAGGCAGCGGTATCTATCCAAGGGTACTGGACGGTGTAGTCCCCTTGGTAGTTGCCCAATTTGCTTTGAGGGATGGTTTTACCCGGTTGCTTCTTGGATAGGGCATCGGCAGCGAGATAAATATTTAGGTGGCTCGCTTACTTTCCTAAATATCATTCTTGTGAATCGTCGGAGGTTGTGTCATCGCTGCCCCCAGCCGATGGATCCGCTTCCATGGCGTGAATGCTGGGCAAAGACAATTCAGGGTAGAGATTGGCGTTGTTGAGCTGAGTGAGCCCTGCGAGCAAATTGGAGACTTGGGACATCTCTCGGGTGCTGTCTGCTAGGGGCTCTGCGGTTATGGCGGGCTGGGGAATCGTTGGGGGAATCTCTGGAGGGTCTAATTCCGAGCTGGCGCTGTCCTGAGTTGTAGCTTCTGTTTCTATGGGGGGTGCGGATTCTAGAGGTTCATCCGATTCGGCTGGAGTGTTTGCAGTTTCAGCTCTTTCGCCATTTGTTTCGATGACATTGCCGGTTTCATCAAAGGCAAGGTCGTCATCCAGACCCGATGCCAAATGGCGGACGAGGTCATCACCATTGAGGAGCTTGCCTCCTCTCCCTAGGGCCAATAGTGCTGCTTCATCGGCTTCAACCGCTTCTTGAAACCGATTTCGAGCCTCTGGTTCTGGCTGAAGCTCTGGCTCGGCTTCAAAGACGAGGTCGAGTCTGTCATTGTCAATCGGGGTCAGGGATATTTCTGGTTCTTCATCCAGGCGGGTCTCAATGAGGCGACTGTCTAATTCGATGTCGATCGCATCCTTGGAAGAGTCAGCGGTTTCCGAGGGCGTTTCAGTCGCGTTTGTGAGGGGGAAGCGGTCTTCGAAGGGGGCCGCTAGTTCTGGGGTCGCTTCGAGACTGGTTTCGCTAGAAGCTTCTGGCTGCTCTGCGATCGCAACTTCAGATTGGGGTGGAGCTAGGTTTTCAGCAACAGCTTCGGTTGGCTCCGCTTCTGATAATTCTGGTTCTGACGATGGCTCTAATGCTTCTGGTTGATCCGGCTCTGGTAGTTCTTCTTGGGGGATGGCTGGCAATTCTTCGAGGGGAGCGATCGCCGCGATCGCTTCTGTCTCGCTGCTGACTGCTGGGTCTGCCGTGGCATCTAGCTCTTTTGCCTCTACTTTTGCCCTGGAACTTGCCTCCTCGGGGGCATTATCCTCGGTGGTGATGTCTGTGTCTGGTTCAATGGCTTCTTCTGGATGAAGATCCAGGCTTACAGCTGTTTCAGTTGCTAGTTCAGCGGTTTCGGCTAATGCCGTCGATTCCTCTTCTACGACTTTTGCTTCTACCGGGGAAATCTCTTCTAGTTCAGTTGTTTTTTGGGGCTGGACTGTCTGTTCTTCCGTTTCAGTAATGGCTTCGACGGTTGGTTGGGATGCCTCATCCACATCTACTTCAGCGGGAGTTTCATCTGTGGGCTTGCCGAGGACTGGGTCGTTAGCGAGCTGGCTGGCGATCGCAGTCTCCAAGCTCAGCTGCTCTTCGTCAGACTTGGTTTTGGCAATGGCTTGCTCCACGACCGTTTTCAAACGAGATGCAAAGCCAGAAGGATCTACTGCGGGGGTGAAGCGACCGATGGGGGGGGGCTGGATCTGCTTCGATTTAGCTTCTGCGACCATCGCCGGGTCTGGACCCTGGGTCACCTGGGGACGGGGGCGAGGGTCGAGCACACCATCAAAGCCTTGGGGCTGGCTGAGGGCAGGGGAAACTGGTCGCTGGAGCGCTGGGACCGAAGGGTCTTGCGCAGCCCTTGCAGCAGAGTCTTCGGCATCGGTATTTGCCACGGTCGCCTGTTGGGCCAAGCCTTTGCCTGGTAGCTCTCCAGGTAGCATCAGGCGGGGCCGGGGGAGAGGAATGTCATCATCGGACTGATACTGATCCTGTTCAGCAGCTTCAAGGGCTTCGGCGAGGGTGGTGCTGGGCGCTAAGGCTGGCTCCGCACCGATGGCTTGGGGGTCGCCTGCGGCAGTCACGGCGGCAGCGGCGGTACTTGACGTTAGGTCGTCATGGCCTTCAATCGCCACATCGGTTTCCGTCTTGAAACTTCCCTGGAGGGGCACCGCGATGATGGTTTCGAATTCTTTGTTGAAATGGGGGATCGATTTGCCTCGCCGCTGCCAAAAGGCCAGGATCTGCTCTACAGAGAAGGGTTTGTAGCGTCCTTGGTAAAGCGCTTCTGTGACCGCTGCTCTTACCCAGATTGCTGGATAGTTTGTGAGCCATTTCTTGACCAGGAGCTGGGCTGAGGCGGGAGCCAGGTCGAAGTAATGGATCAGTAGAGCGATCGCCGCAGAGGTCGCGGCATCATTGCCAGTGGGATAAAGCGCGGGTTGGGGAGAAACTGCCATGGAGTCGACCATCTCTAGGAGCTATGGAAGTGGAACGCTGCGATGGCAGCGATAAAGTTCGAATGAACGCAGACTGAAGTCGTGGCTCAGCAGCCTAGCAGATCGAACCGTAAATGGTGGCGGAGCATCCCTGGTCTTGGCTTTCCCTAAATGCAGGGTGAGCTTGCTCTTAGTATTGCCGACCTGAAGGGGGAACTCACAGCCTAAGTGAAGGACTGTAAACCTTTTCAGTGGATCTGTCAGCCTATAAATGACTAAAAAATACAGTGATTTGGGTGAGGGAATTTGTTGTGGAAGCTGACTGCTTTTGATTGGGAGATCGCTTCGAGGACATTCGTGATTAGTTCTATTGTACTTCTTGGATATTTCTCTCCCGGCTCTATTACTAGATTGGGCCTGGTTTCCTGGGGAGGATTCTGCGTAAAGTTTCGCCAGGCTGTAGTCATTGCTGCCTCACTGGAGCGACCGTCTATATAATTGTCCAAGCTTGATCTGCCCAGTTCATGTTTTGCTTTGGTTAGTTCCCCTAGGACCTACAGGCTTTTTTCAGCCTAGAGATTCCCGAGGGCGGTATGTCTCAGTCGCTGGGCAGAGAAATCGCTGGGGAAGTTTCTTCCGTTGCTTGGTTGTTCCGTTGATTATTGATTTGAGTCTCTAACCTATGAGTCAGACCCCTTTGGCCGTTGCAATTTTGGCTGCTGGTAAGGGCACCCGCATGAAGTCCCGCCTGCCCAAAGTGCTCCATCCCTTGGGGGGGCGATCGCTGGTCGAATGGGTTTTGCACAGCCTGCGGGACCTAGACGTCGAGCGGCGCTTTGTCATCGTGGGTTACGGAGCTGAAGAAGTGAAAGCTTCCCTGGCCGGGGATAATTCTGTGGAATTTGTCCTCCAGGCTGAGCAACTGGGCACGGGCCATGCGGTACAGCAACTCATGCCCCACCTTAAGGGCTTCCAGGGAGACCTACTGGTGCTCAACGGTGATGTACCCCTGTTGCGCCCCGAGACCTTGAAGAACCTGGTGGAAGCCCATCGCGGCAACGGTGCCACCCTGCTCACGGCGCAAATTCCTAATCCCGCAGGTTATGGTCGCGTCTTCTGTGGCGATGGCAACAAGCTCACCCAAATTGTTGAAGACCGGGACTGTACCCCTGCCCAAAAGACCAATTGTCGGGTCAATGCTGGGGTCTATTGCTTTAACTGGCCCGCCTTGGAAAAGGATGCCTTGCCTAAGCTGAGTACTGACAACGACCAGGCGGAGTATTACCTCACCCAAGCGGTGGACTACCTGGACCCTGTCATTGCGGTGGATGTGGAAGACTTTGAAGAGACCCTAGGCATTAACGATCGCCGCCAGCTTGCCGGGGCCTACGGGATTCTTCAGACCCGCTTTAAGGATGAACTGATGGCCCAAGGGGTCATGTTGATTGACCCTGACAGCTGCACCATTGATGACACTGTCACTATTGGTGCTGAGACCGTGATTGAGCCCCAGACTCACCTGCGAGGCAATACGACGATTGGCTCGGGCTGCCGCATTGGTCCTGGAACCTTGGTGGAGAACAGCAGCGTGGGGGATGGCGTGACGGCCATGTATTCTGTCATTCTCGATAGCAAGGTGGGCAGCAACAACCGCGTTGGACCCTACACCCATCTTCGAGGTGAGGTCGAAGTGGGGGATGGATGCCGTTTGGGTAACTTTGTGGAAATCAAGAAATCCACCATTGGGCCAGGCACCAATGTCTCTCACCTCTCCTATATCGGTAATGCTGAGCTGGGCAAGAAGGTGAACGTGGGCGCAGGCACGATTACGGCGAACTATGACGGGGTGAATAAGCACAAGACCGTGATTGGCGATCGCGTCAAAACAGGCTCTAACAGCGTCCTCGTTGCCCCCATCACTATTGGTAGCGACGTCACCATCGCCGCTGGCTCCACTCTCACAAAAGATGTGCCTGACCAGTCCCTTGCCATGGCTCGCAGCAAGCAAGTCGTTAAGGAGGGCTGGAAGCCTAAGACTGCTCCTAAAGCTGAAGGTGATGCATGAATGCTAGTTCCCTAGGCTTTCTGGGGAAATTGCTGCTGGCTTCAGCGGCAATTTCCCTGGCTATCAAACTGGGTGGGCCGTTGCTGGCGCTTTCGGACAGTGGCGTTAGTGATGGGATGGCATTGGCGATCGTTCTATCGCTTCCTGCTGTTGTGGGCCTGCTACTCTTGCTTCGCTTTCAGCAGGTTCGTTAGCGGCGTTTTTGTCTGGAGATTAGTCCAGCCACTAGGGAGCCCCTTCTGAGTCAGGTAGAGCTGGCGGTTGTACATCATCAGCTTGGCCAATTAAGGCGTCTGGAGTCAGGGATTCTTGTTGACCAGTCAAATCATCTTGGCCAGTTAAATCCTCTTGTTGACCAGCTAAATCATCTTGGCCAGTTAGAGCATCTTGTTGGCCAACTAAATCATCTTGACCAGTCAAATCATCTTGACCAGTCAAATCATCTTGTTGGTCAGCTAAATCGTCTTGACCAGTTAGAGCATCTTGTTGGCCAGTCAAATCGTCTTGGCCAGTTAGAGCATCTTGGTCAGTCAAATTGTCTTGATTCAGGTCGTCCTGTTCAGTGGACTCCTCTTGAACGCCACCGCCCTGACCCGGAAATCCATCTTCAACGCCATTGCCTTGGCCCGGAAATCCATCTTCAACACCATTGCCTTGGCCAGGGAATGTATCCACTGGTGTCTCGACTAGGTCAGGTTCTGGAGCAGGTGTTTCTGACTGGTCCGGGATTTCCTGCCCAGTCGGAGAATCGGTCGGAGTTGGCAGTTCGCCTGGGGTGGAATCGGGAAGTTCAGTTCCAGGTTGGAGAGCATCGGGTTGCTCTTGAACTGACGGCTGAGCAATCTGATCGGGGACCTCTGCATCCACGGAAATGCCGAGGGATTGACCTGGGAAAATACTATTGGTTGGGGAGGTCAAACCTTCCACAGAGCTAGCGCCTAAACTCTCTATGTTGTTGCCATCAGCCTCTGTTGTAACGTTGCTGCCTGCTTCGGACAGCTGTATGAAACTGGGACTCTCTATGACCGAGCCGCTGGAAGCCGTGGCAAAGTTGCCTTGGGCTTTGAGACCTGCTTTGATTTCTGCCAAAACTTTGTCAGAGCCTGCTTCGCCCTGGAGAATGCCTTCCGTTAAGGGACTGCTTTCAAAGAAGGTTTGGAGATCGAAGTCATAGAGTCCAGCGATATCGCCATCCACTGCTACCACCATTTGCCCAGCCTTAAGGACTTGGCTGGGGCCGCCTACGAGGTCGCTGACTTCAATTCCGCTATCGGTTAAGGCTCCGACGAGGGTGGTGTTGCTGGTGGGGTCGTGGCGAATAAATAGAGCAGAACCGCTGATACCAGTGCGGACGTTGGGAGTTCGCACACGGGTTCTGCCCCGGCCAGGGGGAATGAGCAGAACCACTGTGCCTTTTTTTAAGACAAAGTCGCGGCTGCGGGGGATGAAGCGAAAAATCGCCCGTTCACCCATGCGGGCTAGAGTTCCTTCGTTGAAGCGGAATTCGGCAAAGGCAGATCGACCTGTAGCGACTTGATCGCCGGGAATGAGGATGTCCTTGGCTCTGGCTTTGCGCAGCTTCGCGTTTTTGGGTTTGAGGCGGACGCGATTACGGAGCTGGGTGATGGTGGCTTTTGTGAGGGGGGTCTGGGCAAGGACAGCGCTTTGGAGGGAGATGGGCGCGATCGCAATGCCAGCCAGAAATACTGAGGCCAGACGAACTGAGGAGATGTGGGAGCGGATACGAGTCATGCCAGGTCTTGTCCTGAAGCAATCAATGGACCCAAGCTTGAGTTTGTTCAACTTGTGAACGGGAACTCAGTAGGGTCTGTGTATCCTTTTATTCGAACAGATGAATTACGGATCAGGGATGTAATGAATGAAACTTCATTGAGCCTTGCTTTGTTTGCGCTATTTTTATTGTTTTGTCTTTGATCGGGAACATTTAATCGGGCTGTTGAATGCCCTGAATGCGACTGCTGAGGCTGCTGTAATTAGAGGCGGGGCGAGCGCGACCGGCAGAGGCCCATTCCTGGAGAGCTTCAATTTGGTCCTTGGCGGTGCGGGCTAGGGGCACAATTTGGCTGGCGGCTTGGAGGACGTCGTCGGTGGTGAAGTCGCGGTCCTGGCTAAAGCCGATGTGCATGGCTTCCACCAGGGTCTGCTCAATTTCCGCGCCCGAGAAATCTGGGGTTTCGTAGGCGAGGCGCTTAAGGTCGTAGGCCTTGAGATTGTGGGGGCGCAGGCGGGAGAGGTGGACTTCAAAAATGGCCTGGCGCTCCTGGTCGTTGGGCAGACCGACGAAGAAGATCTCGTCGAAGCGACCTTTGCGCAGGAGTTCTGCGGGAAGGGTTTGGATATTGTTGGCGGTGGCGACGACGAAGACGGGGGACTGCTTCTCGGCGAGCCAGGTGAGAAAGGTGCCGAAGACGCGGTTGGTGGTGCCGGAGTCACCGCGTCCGCCCAGGCCTGCGAAGGCTTTGTCGATTTCGTCGATCCAGAGGATGCAGGGGGAGAGGGCTTCGGCAATCTGGATCATTTGCCTCGTGCGGGATTCGGATTCGCCGACGAGCCCTGCAAAGAGGCGGCCGACGTCGAGGCGGAGGAGGGGGAGGTGCCAGTGGTGGGCGATCGCCTTAGCGGTCAAGGATTTGCCCGTGCCCTGAATCCCCGCTAGCAGTAGTCCCCTGGGGTGAGGTAAACCATATTGTCTTGCCTTTTCGCTAAAGGCATCACCCCGGCGCAGAAGCCAGTCTTTGAGATTGTCCAGTCCACCAATGTCGGAGATTTGCTCCGTGGTGGGGTAGAAGTCGAGGATCTGGGTTTGGCGAATGGTTTGGCGCTTTTCTTCGAGAACCAGGTCTAGGTCATCGGTGTTGATTTCGCCATGGGTGGCGATCGCCCGCGCAATAACTCGCCTAATCCGCTCCAAACTCAGCCCCTGACAGGAGCGTACAAGATTGTCTAGCTCCCGCTCATCCAAGCGTTGGCCTGTAGCACTGAGCAGCCGCTCCAGTTCCTGTGTAATGTCTTCCACCCTGGGCAGGGGAAATTCCAGCACCGTGACCAGCTCGCTTAGCTCGGTTGGCAGCAACAGCTCGGGTGATGTGATGACGATGTTCTTGGCCTGGGACTTGAACAGGCGGCTGAGGTTACGCAGCTTGCGGGCCACGGCCACATCTTCCAAGAAGCGGTGAAAGTCTCGCAGGATGGCGATGACGGGAGTGCTGCTGGGCAGTTTCTCTAGATGCTCTAGGGCCTGGAGAGGATTGCGTACGGCAACGCCGCTGTCATTGGCACTGCCGCGAAAGCCATCGACAAAATCCCAGGTGTAGACGGCGCGGTTGCCGAGGTTTTTGGCGCAGGTTGCAATGGTTGCTTCGAGTCGTTCTTCCTCGGGGGTGGGGACGTAGAGGATGGGGTACCGCGCCCGCAACATCAGCTCAAATTCAGTGGGGAAGGACATAGGTTGAGTGAGAGGGCGGGCTGTGGCTTATGGAATGGAAGCTGTGATTAGAACTAGCATCACCGTAGGGACAAAGCATGCCATGTCCGTAACTTAAGGTTGATGTCTAACGGTTCTATTGAATCCTCTTTCCTGGACGATAGTCGTCTTTAGGATGACATCTGCTGTTTGAGCTTGGCGAGGGCGGCCCAGCGATGGTCAATCTCAGGCTCACTGCTCGCCGCTGGTTCCTCTTTGACTGCGATGCCGTCGCAGCTGTTGTCACAGAGTTTTTGGGGTGGGATAGCCAGGCAGAGCTGCTCGTAAAGCCATTGGGTGAGGTCGAGGCTTCCGGTGGGAGAAATGCGTTCGATCAGGTCTTCACTTTCGAGCTCTCGCTCAGTCCAGTCTGCTTTGTTCAGGTCTTCGGGCTCTTCCAGCCAAATGATTTCGGTGGTGTCCAGCTCAACGCGATGGTTGTACTGGGCCAGGCAGCGATCGCATACCAACGTCACAATCGCCTTGGCCTGGGCGACGACTTCCAGGAAAGTGCCCTTGTGGTGAATCTTGATGGCACCCTGGACCGGCGTCAGGGTTTCTAAGTCGGGGAGGTAGTCCTTTACTTCAACAGTGAGCTGCTTTTCCGGAATTTGCAGCAGTTGGGACATGGGCACGTGGCCCAGGGGAGACTCATCTGTCACCGGTTTGCCCAGGGGAGATTTTGAGGGGTCTTTCATGGCAAGTTACTCCTAAATCTTTCAGGACAAATTGGCTGGGCGGGCAAATCAATCAGCTAGGCGAATCGACGGTGCTGGGGTGAATGCACCATGGGCTGTAATCAGCCTGAGCGAGGTCGCGCCTGTACAAAGTATGGCTTGCGGGTGTCGGTTCAATGATGGCTCGCCTAACTACCCACTATTCTAGGGCCTGTTTGCTTCGGCGCTAATGGCTGATCCAGTCGCTCCTCTTACTCTGTAACGAGCCTTTGTTTATTTCTCTTCTTTGGGGCGGCGCGTTCGGACGACGAGACGACGATCTGGTTCTTTACCCTGACTGAAAGTTTCCATTGTGGGGAACCCGGCTTTGAGCAAAGTGTGGACCTCCCGGCGTTCGGCGGAGGAGAGGCCACATATTTCGAAGGGCTTGCGAGAGCTTTTGACCACGGCGGCGACTTCTGTGACGAGCTGTTTGAGTTCCTGTTGGCGACGATCGCGATAGCCATCAATATCCACCACATAGGCTCGCTGGGTCCCCCGCTCGGCCTTGAAATTCAGCTCCAAGCTGGCCAGGTACTGAATGGCATCCAGCACTTCTCCCTTCTCACCAATTAGCAATTTGACCTTCTCGGGGTCTAGCTCGCTGCTGTCAATTTTCAGCCAGGCCACGCTTTCCTCGCGATCGTCGCCCTTGGCATGTTCATGGGACAAAGGCTCAACAATGTCGGCGCTAATCTCAGCACTAAAGCCACTGAGGTCGAGCAGCTTTTGCAGCCACTGGACGCCTTGGTCTAGGTGGGCTTGGAGATGGGAAGGAATGGCCTGGCTCATGGATCTGTCTCACTGAAATAGAGTGACGGAGGAGTAGGGGCAGGCTTCAGGATGAGGCAAAATCCATTGGCCTAAAACGCAAATCGCCCAGGGCGCAGTGATGCAACCCTAGGCGATGAGTGGAGTTATTTACGCTTCTTGGAGCGCTTTTTACTCTGGTTTCGATTGTTGGACTTTCCTGAGTTGCCACTCTTGGCAGCGGCTTTTTTGTCTGCTTTCTTTTCCACGGGCTTGGCTTCCACATCCACCGTCTTCATCTTGCCCTTGCCCTTGGGCTCGAAGGCGGGGCGGTTGACCCCGGCGTTTTCCTTACGGGTTTGTTCATCCAGCATCTTCTGGACGTTCTCCGGCAGGGGCTCCCGCATGAGGAAGAAGGTTTGCACCGTCTGGAAGATGTTGGCCAGCACCATGTACATCAGCACACCAGCAGGCAGGGGGAAGAAGAGGAACATGCCAGAGAAGAGAACCGGAGTTACCTTGGCAATGGTTTCCTGCTGAGACTGCTGAGAGTCGCCATCTTTAGACTTCGACTTATTGCCTTGGTTGGTGAGCTGTTGGCTGACAAACAGGCTGAGGCCAAAGGCGACGACCATGGCGACGATATCGAAGTTGATGCTGCCATCGGCATTGGTGGCACCCACTCGGCCTAGGGCCTTGATGAAGAGGAAACCACGGTTAGTGGCTACGCCAGGGATTTGACCCTGGATGGTGGCATCACCCTCCTTTAGAGCTGTGATGCTGCCATCCGCTTCAACTTTGATGATGTCATCACCCTTGGTAATGCTCCATTGGGGCGTGAGGTCAACGTCTTTGTAGCCTGCGATGAGTTCGGTTAGGGGAGCGCCATCGACTGTTTTGAACTCGATGTCTGTGCGATCGCCCACACTCAATCGGTTGCCGCTGGGAATGACAGCAGCGACCTTGGCATGTTCCTGCTCAGAGAAGTAAATGGTTTGAGGCTTCGTGGCAAAGGCAACGGGCTGAAGCTGCTCAATTTTGTCCTGGGGCAGTACCTGGACATTTGCGCTGTAGTTGATGTCCGCAAACGGCGAGCCTCTCAGGGTCGCAAACAAGGCGAAGAGGATGGGCATCTGGAAGACCACAGGCAGGCAACCTGCAAGGGGGTTACCAAATTCCTTGAAAATCTTGCCCAGCTCTTCCTGCTGTTTGGCCGGATCGTCCTTGTAGCGCTCTTTAACTTCTTTTTGGCGCTCCTGCATGAGGGGATTAACTACCTTCATGCGTCGGGCACTGCGAATAGACCCAGCACTTAAGGGGAAGACTGCGGTGCGCACCACAAGGGTGAGGGCGACGATCGCCAGTCCATAGCTGGGAACCAATCCATAGAAAAAATCTAGGATGGGCAGCATTACGTTGTTTGAAAGAAAGCCAATGCCGAAATCCATTCGCCTGCCGTTGCGCCTCTACTGATTTACGATTCCCAGGTTTGGATACCAAATAGATATCGTTGGACTTGGGAGAGCCATGGTTTGCGGTTGATCCAGCAATATGCCACAGACGTGTCCTATTCTAGTGTCTCCCGGTTCCCTTCCATGGGCGGAACGCCGCCATTAAACCGATCCTTTCGCGATGAACCAGGCAGGCTTGCAAATTGCGGTGGCTTTGCTGTTCGTCTAGCTAGGCGATGGAGCAGTAGTGGGAGCAGCAATAAGAAATGAGCCCCCAGTAAAGGCAATCTCCTTTATGGGGGCTCATTTTAAGGGTGACCCGATGACGGTCGGAGTCTGACTAAACTGCAATTACGCTTTGGTCTTCTTTGACTTCTTCTTTTCGCCTTGGAGAGCCGCTTTCCGCTCGGCTTTCTTGCTCTCGGTGCGCTCATTGATGAATGCCTCGACTTCGCGGAACTTAGGCACGGCACGCATTTCAATGCGGGAGCCATCGTTCATTGTGACGACCATGTCACCCCAGAGGCCGACGCCGCGAGGCAGGGAAACCACTTTACGCACTTCGTTGTAGATGAATTCGTACTTGTCGCGACCCATCCAGCCGCCGGTGATGGAAATGCGGCGGTTGGTGATGCGATAGCGCAACCAAAGCGCTCTGACCAGGGCTCCCACCGCGAGAGGTAGACCGATGATGGTCAGACCAATCAGTCCATTTACGATCAGTTCTCCTTTGTGGGGGCCACCTTCGTAGAAAATTTCTTCCTTAATGCCCATGGAGTGCCTCGGCTTTGATCAGTAGTTGTTCTAATTGTTGCAAAAATTCGTAATAATCGCACTCCACTGCGCTGGCTTTGACGGTGATGACGATCAATTTGCCGGATTTGAGCTGGGGCAGGAGGGTCTGGAAGGCCGCTTGGATCTGGCGGCGAACTCGGTTGCGAACCACAGCTCGCTTATGAACCTTAGTGCTGACGACCACTGCCATGCGGCTGGGGGGACTCTCGGTAGCAGTTAGCTTTACTGGTTTGGCGGGGCGAGGCCTAGGCGAGCCAGAGTCTGTCGCAGATTGTTTTATGAGAGAGCTGCTTTTGCTGGGGGCTTTGATCGTTTTGGTTTGAGCAGCGATGCGCAGGAGTAATGTTTGTCCACCACAGCGCTTGCCCCGGCGGTAGACTCGGTCAAATTCTTTGCGTTCTCTGAGCCGATAGGGCTTGGGCAGCGCCATAGTAGTTGCGAAGTAATGGCTTCCTCAGTAAAGAATCGCTCTGGGCCGTGGGTTTCTCTAGTCTGGGAAGCTTTGAGTCTTGCTGCGACCTATACAAACATAGGACGCAAACCCGAGCTGGGCTTGCGTCCTAAATCATGAGCGATCGCCTGGGCTAAATCGCTAACCCATCAACCAAGCTGCTATACAGCTAGACGAGCGCGGCCCTTCTTGCGACGAGCTTTAATCACATTGGAGCCGGTGCGGGTGCGGCTACGGGCGCGGAAGCCAGAGGTGCGCTTCTGCTTTCTTTTGGTTCCACCAAAGGTGCGTTTCGTCATGGCGCGCTGGCTCCAGCAATAATCTTTCTAATCAAGGTCTGCAATCATAGCACCCCTTTTGAATCGGGATCAAGGGACTGTTTTTGTGGGGCTGGATCGCTACAGTCTTAGGGGCGAGCCTCAAGTTTGTGACGTGCCGATCGCGCGTCGCTGCTGCCTCTGCTTTCCTGAAGTCGCTCTTTTCCCGGTGTTCATGTCTCCTGTTTCCAGCCCCCTTGCCCCTAATCCATCTCTGAACGGTTCCTCTGTTGTTCCATCGGGCAATGTTCTGCTTGAGCAGTATCGGCAGGTTAGGGCGGTGAGCGATCGCCTCTGCGCTCCCCTGGAAATCGAAGACTACGTGATCCAAACCATGGCGGATGTCAGCCCGCCCAAGTGGCATTTGGCCCATGTGAGTTGGTTCTTTGAGACTTTCTTGCTAGTGCCTCACTTGCCGGGCTACGAGCTATTCCACCCGGACTATGGGTATTGCTTTAATTCCTATTACGAAGCTGTGGGCCAGCGCCATCCCCGGCCCCAGCGGGGGCTGTTGTCTCGCCCGACTGTGAAGGATCTTTATGCCTATCGAGCGGCGGTGGATGAGGCCATGGCGGAGCTGATTGAGCAACAAGCTGGGAATCGAGAGGTTGAAGCTTTGGTTGTGTTGGGCCTACACCATGAGCAGCAGCATCAGGAGCTATTGCTGACAGATATAAAGCATATTTTGGCGACGAATCCTCTGCGTCCGGCCTATCGTCAGGATTTGGCCCTTGATCGTGAAGTCCCAAGCGTTCCGCGTTTGGGCTATGAGTCCTTTGCAGGGGGAGTCGTTGAAATCGGCCGAGCTGTGGATGGGTTGGCCAATCAGTTCGATGCATTTGCGTTTGATAACGAAGGACCGCGTCACAAGGTTTATTTGGAGGATTTTGCTTTAGGCGATCGCCTGATCACGAACGGCGAATACCTCGAATTCATCACCGATGGCGGCTACCAGCAAGCCCAGCATTGGCTTTCGGAAGGCTGGGGTACGGTGCAAAAAGAAGGCTGGACTGCGCCGCTCTATTGGGAGCAGCGGGATGGGGATTGGTGGGTGATGACCCTGGCAGGCTTGCAGCCTGTGAACTTGAATGAGCCGGTGTGCCATGTGAGTGGTTACGAAGCCGAGGCGTTTGCTCGCTGGGCCGGGAAGCGTCTGCCCCAGGAAGCGGAGTGGGAGCTGGCCAGCCGTGGCTTGATGGTTGAGGGCAATTTTGTAGATCAGGATGCGCTGCATCCCCAGCCAGTTGAGGCCTCCGAACAGCTGGGACTCAAGCAAATGTTTGGAGATGTGTGGGAATGGACCCAGAGTAGCTATTCGCCCTATCCGGGCTATCGAGCAGCGGAGGGGGCGATTGGGGAGTACAACGGCAAGTTCATGTGCAATCAGCTGGTGTTACGTGGCGGCTCTTGCGCAACTTCGCTGAACCATATCCGCCACACCTATCGCAATTTCTTTCCCCCTTCGGCGCGGTGGCAGTTCAGCGGTATTCGTTTGGCCAGTTAGGGGCGGGTTTTGACGGTACACATCGGTTAAGCACCTAGATACCACAGCTAAACCCGCCCCTACGTGATGTTTGGAATTCTCCCTATGCCTGTTGTCAAGGGTTATTGTCTCCTCTCGAAACCCTATGCTAGTAGGGAAATGCCGCGCTAGGCTGGGCAAGGCGATCGCAAACTATCTGAGGATTGATTTGCATGGGCAACTGCTGGGGCGGACAGGCCACGAAGCCAAGTTGCTGCCGCAGGTTTCTAGGTCAGTTGCTTGGCGATCACCATTGTTTTAAGAGGTTTTGCCCGCTATGCCCGTGATGCTCGATTCCGCCTTGCCTTCTGACCAGCCATCTCCTGCGACGCAATCTGGAGAGGTTGGCGGAGTTCAGGTTTTTGACCTGCATCCCGTGGAAGAAGATTTTCGTGAGACGATCTTGACTTGTCTCCAACAGCAGCCCAAGGCGGTTCCGGCAAAGTGCCTCTATGACAAGCGAGGCGCTGAGCTATTTGTCAAAATCACTCAGCAACCGGAGTATTACCCCACCCGCACCGAGCTGAAGATCTTGGCAGAGCACGGTGCAGAAATTGCCACCCATTTGGCAGATGGCGTACTGGTGGAATATGGCAGCGGCAGCAGCAAGAAAATTGGCACGCTCCTAGATGCCGTAACAAAGGCCCAGCGCCCCCTGCCTGCCTATGTCGGGTTGGATATTTCCCAGCAGCATCTGGTGGAGTCCTGCGAAGCGTTGGCGAGTCAGTATCCTGGTCTAGCCACAGTGGCGATTTGTGCGGACTACACTCAGCCCTTGAGTCTGCCCGAGATTTCGGCTCTTCGAGGCAAGAGTAAAACAGCCTTTTTCCCCGGCTCCACCATTGGCAATCTCCAGCCCGATGAAGCCGTTGCATTTTTGGATAATGTTGCTCAACTCGTGGGTCCCGGTGGTGGCTTGTTGATTGGGGTGGACTTACAGAAGGAGAAGGCCATTTTGGAAGCGGCCTATGACGATGCTGCTGGGGTTTCTGCGGATTTTGCGCTCAACTTGCTCCACCGCATTAATGGGGAACTGGGCGCTAATTTGGACCTAGAGCAATTCCGCTATCGTGCTTTTTACAACGAGGCTGTAGGGCGAATTGAAATGTACATTGAGAGCCTCGTTGAACAGAGTGCCTCTGTGGGAGATGTCATGATCTCATTCGAGGCTGGGGAGCGACTGCTGACCGAGCATTCCTATAAATACAGTCCCGATGGATTTGCCGCATTGGCAGATCGAGCGGGTTTTGAGATGACCTCATCTTGGGTGGATGCAGAGCAATTATTTCTCGTGGCTTATCTGGTTGCGCGAGGTCAATAGTAATTCAGATGAATGTATTGATTGCGCCATAGAACTGCTAGAACCTGGGGCCTCAATCTGCGCCGAATCGCTGGGACTCCCCTACGCCGCTTCAGCTTCGTGTAGCATTAGGCTGACCTTCGTGACCTCCCCAATCTCCCCTAGGCAATGCGTGTATCTGGCTGTATCCGGGTTTTTCTCGGCATCTTTATCACTTTGGCGTTGATTAGTGCCGGAGCCTATGCGGTCTCGCGGCACTACATCGAAAAATATGGTGCCATTCCGGAGAAGCCTATCTTCCCTGAAGAGCAGGGTGTCGCGTTTTCGCCGACCCAAACCCGTGCGCCGAATCCTCCTCCAGAGGAAGGTGCGGGCGAAGGTGATGCCGCGAAGCCTGAGACTGCCCCTAAGCCTGATAAGCCTGCTCCTGCTGGAGATTTGGCCTATGTCACCTGGCCTGAGGGACTGTTGGTGCGTTCTAGTGCTTCTTTAAATGGTGAACAGGTTGGGGGTATTGAATATAAACGCGAAGTTTATCTGTTAGAGACCAGTGGAGATCAGGCCTGGCAGAAGATTAAGGTGGCGAATGGTGATTTGGAGGGGTGGGTTAAAGGGGGCAATTTAGAGCTGAGTTCGGGGGAGTAGAGGCCGGGCGAGTCAAGGCTAGGAGAGTAGAACCAAGTTCATTCGTTAAAGGGAATAATTATTCGTCAGAGATTGTTAAGAAACCTCGCCGTTTGTCAAGCCTCGTCTCAGCTTGAGTCGCTTTGGGAGCATCGTTTGAATTGCAGTGATACGTTGAATTCAACTCGCAAAATCACTCTTTCGATAGGCGTCGCGGTATGTATAACAATCCCAAGTCTGGCCTGGTAGGTGAAGCTGTGGTCGCTGCTGCTGGGGCAGGCGTTGCTACAACGTTTGCTGTTGCTCGGGGCCAAAGCCCTTCTGTGGGGCTGGGGATTACTGCCTTTGCCGCGATCGCTGCCATTGTGATCAATCGCCTTTTTTAGAGCTTGACCTGGGTCGAGTATTTCTAATTCTGGCTTGCTTGCGTTTCCTCTCTCTAGCAATCTCCCTGGCTCGCTCAGCTGGGGAGTTTTTTATGGAAATTTAGCTGTGGGCAGTAATTTGTCGTTCCACGATCAGCGGTCAGTGATCTTGAGTTAGCAGAGTCAACCTGAGTGCGATAAAGCTATAGCTTTGTCGCACTCAGGTTTTCTAAAGAGAGAGCAGTGGCTTCTTGGAGTAATACCCGGTCAGGCTGTTGGAATCTATGCAAGGAGATTTAAACCGAGACGTTTTGTCGCTAACGACAGCTCAAATACTGACTAAACGCCCAGCCCGATTGCCCAGATCCGGTTGTCACTTCTAGCCAAGCGCCATCGCTGCGTTGGGCGGTGACGGTTGCTCCGGGAGGGAGGGTGGCGACCACTGGGCCGTTGGCATAGCTGCGCAGGTTGAGGACTGCATCGGCAGGTAGTTGAACTTGATGCTGGGCGGTGGCGCAGCCGGTGATGTCACTGCTAGCCGGTGGGGGGGAGGCGGCTAGGGCGGTGACGGGAGTGGCGTTGTTGTTTGGGACTGGGCGCTTGTTTCTAGCGGCG
Organism: uncultured Pseudanabaenaceae cyanobacterium; assembly: GCA_937949725.1. Taxonomy (GTDB): domain Bacteria; phylum Cyanobacteriota; class Cyanobacteriia; order PCC-9006; family JAAUQQ01; genus JAAUQQ01. The sequence goes on along the minus strand of CALECT010000124.1, from coordinate 80,565 downwards.
GTGGAGTCGTTTTGACCGTTGACTAGGAAGAGCGCGAAGGCTAAACCAATGCCGATTTTGAGCTGGGTTGGGGTCAGTTTTTTGAGCATGGGGCTTGGGCTGATGCTTGGGCTGATGCTGGGGCGGAACAGGGGGGGCCAACAGACTATCTGTCTGGAGACCGATTAAAGGCTGAGCCGTAGAGAAGCCAAGCCCTTGCAGGTGCTGTGTGTGGTGTGAGGAGTTGGGGGTTAGTGGGAGCTACAGGGGCTGTGAAGCTAATTCCAAATCCGCTGGTAACGATATATACAAGGATCTCACTTTGCTTACTGGTTGTCTGCTTTTCAACGAAAGTTTGCAAAACAAAGAGCCCTCAGGAATTAACCTGAGGGCCTTTGTTGCAAGGTGAAAAATCTTGCTGTGATGCCAGGACCGAGATTTGAACTCGGGGTAGGAGGAGCTAAAGGCGTTATTCAATACATGATTTATGAGTAAAAGCTCTGTGCTCTTGGTTTGTCATACCCTCAAGGGGCTCAGATAGACTTGCTAAGACGTAGTCTTGGAGGCAGGGCTGATTCATTCTCAAATGAGACAACCTAGAACCATTACTCTATTGTTATCAGCCAGTAGAATGCCAAACAACGGAATAGGCATTGCAGACTCTCTTTGCGGACTTTGAATCAGCCCTGGCCTTGGAGGGGGGAGCGGTGTCGGTCAAGAATGCTCACTTCTTAATTGCACTTTTGGTCGTCGGTTCTATTTGAATGTCCGCGAGAATCTTTGCTACAGACCGAGCAGAAATGGTATCTCCCTGCTGATGGAGGTCACTGATTAGATTTTGTAAAATTGTTCGAGCCTCCGCTAGTGCAGCGTTCAGCATGAATGATTCTGGCGTCTGAGAGACCGCTTCAGCAGCGCGACATATAGCTTTTGTTTCTGGAGATAGAATCATTGATATAACGTAATTGAGTGCTGAATTCTCTCATTCAACTCAACGCGGAGTGTAATCAACAGGGAAGATTCTTGCCAGTTATCAGACCTGTAAAGGCCTATAACGATCGATACTGCGGCGACTCACAATTATGCGGGCTGTGATAGCCCATCAAACTTTTGCTCATCAACCTTCTGATCTCGCGACAGCAGGCTCCCCCTGTGAAGCGACGGTACCAGAAGCATTAATTACCTCCAGCTTGATACTCATTTGTTCTGTGTCTACAGCATTTTTTCAATGCTTCATAACCCATTCTCCAGCACTTCAGAGATGTAGACATTAGAGAATCGCATAAAGCCAAAATACTGTTGAAGCTTAGGAAACATGAGTTTTTATGCTGCAACCAATTCAGCTATTCGACGACACAGGTCAGCAGAGCCTAGTTCCTTGACTTCATCGCTCAGTTGCTGAGCCAGAATGCGCAATTCAATATTGCGCATTCTGAGATCTGCAATACCTTGCATTATCTCCATATCCCGATGAGTCCAAGCTCGAGGTTGAGAATCAATTACGCAAAATGAGCCTAATGCGTGTTCTTGAGCTGTTATGAGTGGAATACCGAGATAAGCAACAACGCCTAAGTCCTCAATGGCCAGATTGTCTTTTAGTAAAGGATTCAACCGCGCATCCGTTAAGTAGAGTGGCTCAGAGCTCTGGACCACGTATTTGCACAATGAGTGAGATAAAGGGGTCTGTCTCTCACTATCCCAGGGTGCCGGAAGCCCCATAGAACTTTTGAAAAACTGCCTGTTTTCATCCACCAAAGAAATCAGGGACACCGGAGCTGTGAGGGCTGCACAAGCCAACTTCGTAAACTGGTCAAAGGTCTCTTCTACTGGACTATCTAGCAGTGCTGCTGACTTGAGGGCTGATATGCGCTCATCTTCACGCGATGTGGACCAATGTGCTGGATTCACAATCATTGACTGCCATCTCCTCAGCAGAACGTATTGCTATCAAAAGGGCTTATTAAATGAAGACACGCTTAGCAAGCAAGATTGCAGTGCTAATTATATTGAGTTAATTTCTCTATCTATTGATAGTGAAACACAAATTATTGAAAAGAGGCCTTGTGTCGATATTGGAAAGAAACAGTATCTCCATTGTCTGCTCCATGAAGTCTTTCATGCTGAGTAGCCCATTTTTAGGGATTCCGAAGCTCCCCCTCCCCTGACCTCATCAATTAGCAAAACCTGAGCTTGGGGGCAAGGGCAAGAACAATCGCTTCACTTTCTCACTGGTCCAATTGCTCCCGCAGCAGTAGAACAGCGGTTTGGTCAGTTACTTTCTGGACTTCAATCAATCTGCTGCCAAGACTTCAGCTGAACCTGGACGATTTTCCTCAGCGCTGACCACTTCATCGTAGACAGCCTGGGGAATGAGAAGCTTGGCGTAAAGAGGCTTCAAAAACTCTAGTTGCCTACAATCTTAGAGATGGCAACGAGCAGGTAAGCGTCAGGAAACAACAATTATTTAGACGGCATCACCTATAGAGCTCCTCCATCAATTCGACTTCAGCGGCGAGCTAATCGGGTGTTTCGCTGAAGTATGGCGGGAAAAGCATAAGAGACCCTTCGGATGCGAGGCCAGCTCCTCTAGCTCAATTCATGCTGAAGCCCCTTTTATTAGGTCTCCAATAGAGTGACTTTCCTAACCACCTGCTTCAGAGTTTCCACTCACTAGCGTTTGCACTTTGGTTAACTTTACGTCAAGCAAAAGCGTGGAAAATTTGAGCTGAAATCGACATAGCCTCAGCTTTGACTGTTTCGGGCAGCTAAAGCTTTAAAACAGGCATCCCAGCCTAGCTTGTGCCTTGCAGCAACTGAGGGGAGTCGCTGCAAGGCGGAGAGTTTTAAATTATTCTCAACAAAAAGCCCTCAGGAATTAACCTGAGGGCCTTTGTTGCAAGGTGAAAAATCTTGCTGTGATGCCAGGACCGAGATTTGAACTCGGGACACGAGGATTTTCAGTCCACTGCTCTACCAACTGAGCTATCCCGGCGAGTGCCTAACAACATTAACAAAAGCGTTACAACAGCGCAACGCCTTCGCCTAAAAAAATGCCACTAAATTTTTCCACCTGGGAAAGATAGAGGTATCAGTCAGCTCAAAGGCTTTGTGGCTACAGGCTTTGCGCTCTCAACCCAGCATCTCCATCTGCTCTCTCGCCCTTCCTCGCCATGCCGAATTCCCATCCCGCCCGCGATCTCCAAACCCTGGTGCTCTCCTGCCACCCCCTGATCGTGATCGAGACCATCGAGGAAGAGCGAGTTGCGGCCCTGCTGTCCCAAACCGCCCAGGACATGCAAATGCCCATGATGGAATGGAGCATTGCCCAGGGCTTGGGGCGAACCAGTGGCACTTTCCGTGCTCCCTGGGACGACGGCTATGCCAAGTCTGGCAATCGGCCCAGCACCTTCGAAAACACCATCGAGCCCCAGGATATGCTGCGCCACATCGGCGATATGCAGACCCAGGCGATCTACTGGCTTAAGGACCTGGGCGAGCATCTGCGGGACCCCAAGGTGGCTCGACACCTGCGGGAAGTGATTTCCACGTTCTCTGAGACCCGAGCGGTGATGGTGGTAACCGGGGACAAGGTGGAACTGCCGGGGGCGATCGCCTACGACGCCGCCTACTGCGACCTCAAGCTCCCCAACCCCCAAGAACTGGCCCGCATCGTCCGCCAAGTCGTCCGCAACCTCAGCGCTAAGAACCGGGTGCAAATCCACCTGGAAGAAGCTGACGAACATGCCCTCGTTCATGCACTCAGCGGCATGACCCTCAACCAGGCCCGGCAGAGCCTTTCCTACGCTGCCATGGAGGACAACTTGCTCAACGCAGAAGATGTCTCCAATATCCTCCACCGCAAGGCCCAAATCATTCGGGCAGGTGGCCTGCTGGAATATTTCCCCGTGGAAGATTTGCCCACGGCCCTAGGCGGCTTTGCCGGGCTCAAGACTTGGCTGGGTCGGGCGCGGGTGGGCTTTAGTCCCCAGGCTCAGGCGCTTAATCTTCAGCCTCCCAAGGGAATCTTGATTGTGGGGATGCAGGGCTGCGGTAAATCCTTAGCGGCGAAGGCGATCGCCCGTGCTTGGAAAATGCCCCTGCTCAAGCTCGATGCAGGCCGCCTCTACAACAAATACGTCGGTGAATCCGAGAGCAACTTCCGCAAAGCCGTCACCCTGGCCGAAGGCATCGCCCCCGCAGTCCTCTGGATTGATGAGATAGAAAAGAGCTTTGGCTCCAGCGGCGACAGCGACGGCGGCCTGAGCCAGCGCCTCTTCGGCTCCTTCCTCACCTGGCTCCAGGAAAAGTCCCAGGAAGTCTTCGTCGTTGCTACTGCAAATGACCTGTCCAAGATTCCGCCGGAGCTGTTGCGTAAGGGTCGCTTCGACGAGATTTTCTTTGTGGATCTGCCCAGCGATCAGGAGCGGGCCACGATCCTCCAGCTGCACCTCAAGAAGCGCAAACAAGACCCCCAGCAATTCGACCTGGCGGAGCTGGTGACGGCGACGGATGGCTTCAATGGAGCCGAGATTGAACAGGCGATTATTACGGGTCTATATCGTGCGTTGCACCAGCGGCAGGCTTTGGACACGCCCCTGCTGATTACTCAGATTAAGGAAATGATTCCCCTCTCTGTGGCAAGGCGGGAGGATTTGCTGCGGTTGCGGGCGATCGCCAAAACCAGTTTCGTCAGCGCCAGTTAACCCTATCAATCCCTTCCGAAGCGATCGGGCCGGGATGGATATGGCATCGCCATGTCCATCCCACTAATGTATGTCCCCATTGCCTACTGCGTTGCCTTCAACCGCGTCAACTTGAGCTTAAACGGCCCACCCTTGGCCTGCCCAAAGCCCCGCACCCTCACCACATAATCGCCATCCTCATTAATCCGCATAAACAGCAACGAATTGGTGCCGCCATCCGGCCCGTCATCGTTTTCTCCCAAAGTTGTACCGTTCTCTGACATCAGCGTGACAACGGTGTCAAAACTCTCAGAGAACAGATCGATGGCAATTTGATCTTTGGCCTTGAGCGTGACGACATAGTCGCGGGCAAAACTGCCCTGGCCCATGGGAATGTCTTTGGTGGTGAGAGTATCCTCAATGCTGCGACCACTCTTGATACGGATGGGGGTGTATATACTGCTCCCTCTGCTTTCGGGGGTGCGAGCCTCACTGTCGCCTTGAATCGCTTCCTCGACTGACTCATTGCCAGGTGTAGCAGGAGAGTCGGAAACGCCCTGAGCCAGCGGATAGGGAAGCGCGACCGAATGGGGGAAGCTAGTTGGAATGCTGGGGGGGACTGGCTCTGCGCTTTCAACAGGAACTGGCGTTGCGATCGCGCCGCTACTCAGGAAGCTCAACCCTAGACCCAGCAGTAATGGCAGGGCGACCCCCTTACTGCGCTGGTGAATGCCGGGTCGTTGTTTACTATGGCCTTGCTTTCCAGCTATGTGCTTCCCATTGCCAGTCCAGGGCCAACGGTGCTGCCATTGCTGTATTTTCTTCTGCTGGTGCAATGGATCGCTGCGGGTATCAGCAAAGGGGGTGACGTGAGCAGGACGACGCAGGGATGGCATGGGCTGGAAAGGCAATGAAATAGCGGGAAGCGTAAATTCTTTACAGAGTAGCCAACCCAGGAAAATCGCTGATGTCAATGATGGATACCCTTATTAAGGTAATTGCGCCATAGACTTGATTCCGTCAGCTTTTCCCTGTGTGGCATTGACTGGGTTGCAAGCGATCTGAGGGGTGAGAGACCCTATGGGTCTGGTGGTCTTGGCTGCATATCGCTTGACCCTCCTACCCTATAGTGATTTCATCAGGTTGCTCTAATGTCTTGTGTCTGGCTCCCTGCGTCGTAAACGTCGTTAGGAAAGAGTTGGCAGGTGAGGCTAGCTGGGATGGAGGGGGATTACCCTGAATCTGAGCGGAGCATACGCTCCACCGCCACTGTAGCGCTAAAACTTTTGGAATATCTCGGTCTGGGAGGTTCTGACATGTTTGGTGAGCTTTCGGTGAGGAGATGTAAAGTGTCGCTATTTCTTTGAAGCAGCTGAATCTGCCATGGATATTCAGTCAGAGGTCAGTCGCCAACGGGTCAAACATATTGTGGATAGCTATCATCTCCAAGGCGATGAGGTGGCACTTTGTGAAGGCTATTTAGATGAGCTGCTTGAGTTATTCCCCATGCCTGCGGTGGAGCTGGCTTTGGTTGAAACGCTATTAAAAAATTGGCTGACCATTCCCATGCCTCGGGGCAAGGATTTCTTTGAGCGAGCCCATGCCTTGCTCAAGCAGTGGAAAGAATCCAGCGAAGTCGAAACCACGGTCTCCATGGAGCAGTTTCAACAAATTACATGTCTTGACCCCGCTCCGGTCTTTGGTCCAGAGATTCCGCCTCAATCTCCAGTGCCTCGTACGGTTTCCTAGTACAGCGTGAATAGAGTCGACACACAATTGTTGCGGCAGTTATGCCAGGGCAGTTTTGTGGCTCATTTGATTGCTTGGGCAATGACGACAATGCCAGCGATGGGAATTTGGGCAGCGGCGAGGACCTGGGCGATCGCACTCACCGTTGCTCCAGTGGTATAGATGTCATCTAGCAATAGAACGGGTCGCCGGTTGCGTTGCTCTTGCAGTGCTGGCCCGATGGCAAAAGCTTGGGCAACGTTACGCTGCCGTTCTGCGGGGGAGAGTTCAAACTGGGCTTGGGTGGCTTGAACTCGTTGTAATCCTTGGGCAAGTAGCGGTAGGCCGGTATGACGGCAGAAGCTGCGAGCAATTAGTTCTGCTTGGTTGAAGCCTCGCTGACGTTGCTTGTCAGGATGCATGGGGACAGGGATGACCCAAGGCTGTTTGGATTTTTGGAAGGACGGCTGGATAAGTCTTTGATGATTGTTCTGTTGTGACCGCAACCAAGCTTTGGCTAAACCTTCGCCTAGGGGCTCGGCTAGGGCTGGGGTGTTGTTGTATTTGAGCTGGGCGATCACTCGCTTAACCGGACCTTCATAGCTACCCCAACTGGTGAGTGGGAACTGAGAATGAGCATGGGACTGGTTTTGATGGGTAGATGGATGCTGGCAATCCTGAAGCTGCTGCTGGCAATCTTGGCAGAGGAGTGGTTGGCCGGTGCGACTGCACAGCGGACAATCTGTGGTCAGAAAAAGATTTAGGAGTGGCGCTAGGCTGAGACGGCTCATGGGGAAGCAACGAGTTAGCCGAATCATTGTTCTGCACGGCTAGATAGCTTTAGTTTTCCCCCAGAAAATAAATAACTTCATCAGGATGGACGGAGTTGTTGACCTGAGTGCTGTGTCGCTCTGGCATTCGGGAGAAATACCTCAGTGCAGTTCAGGCTGACTGTGGGGTCTCTCAAATGCTCCATCCAAGGAATCAGAAACGCCCTGAACGCTGACTGCGTCATGAGAAGCTCGTGACTTGCCCGCTTGCAACGAGGCTAACGCTGGTCTAGGGGAAGGACAAGAGGGCGTCGCTGCTCGCCGTGGGGCAGAAAATTCGAGATCGACATATGCCTAATGGGGTTTTTGCAAATTAACTCCCCTTTGGTAGCTGATTGAACAAAATCTCGATTCTCGAAAGTTTACTGTTAGGCCATGCCAAAGCGAAATTGTTGACCTATTTTTTCTGCTTAAAGTTTCCTTTCTGGAGAATTATTTTCAGGTTTTGGGGTTCTTACAGTAGGGTTTTGATTTACTTCTATTTCGATTGAAGTTTTCCTGTGGTTAAAGCGTGATTGGCGTTAGTTGAAGAGGTTTTCTTACGATGATTGGAGATTTGTTCCTGAAAGCAGGAAAGGGGAGGTTTAGAACCCTCCATCTCACCTGGTTTGCTTTCTTTCTGTCTTTTGTTGTGTGGTTTAACTACGCGCCATTAAAGACCACAATTGTTCAGGACTTTGGCTTGACGCCTGCTCAAGCAGGAACGATTGGTCTCTGCAACGTTGCTTTGACAGTGCCAGCGCGCATCATCATTGGCATGTTGCTAGATAAGTTTGGTCCTCGTTTGACCTACTCGCTGCTACTGATTTATTCAGCAATTCCTTGCCTGATATTTGCGACAGCTCAAGGCTTTAATCAGCTTGTGGTAGGTCGCTTGTTGATGGGTATCGTCGGTGCTGGTTTTGTAATTGGCATTCGCATGGTAGCTGAGTGGTTCCCGCCTAAAGAAGTGGGTACTGCGGAAGGAATTTACGGTGGCTGGGGCAACTTCGGCTCTGCTTTCTCTGCTTTCACGATGGTCATCTTGGGCATTGGCCTGAGCATGATTCCTGGCGGTTTCCAATTTCCTGAAGCTCAGACCTTCAAGATTCTCTTCTTCCCTGAATTTAGTACTCAGGTCCTGAACTGGCGCGCTGCGATCGCTGGCACAGGCATCATCGCAGCCCTTTACGGTTGCATTTACTACTTCGCTGCTTCTGACACTCCCCCTGGCAAGGTTTACAAGCGTCCTAAGTCTGTTCGCGGCATTGAAGTGACCTCCGTTAAGGACTTCTGGTTCTTGATGGCGATGAACGTTCCCTTGACTGCGATTCTGATGGTTCTGGCTTGGCGCCTACAAAAGGTGAAATTCCTTTCGCCTACGGCCATGGTGATTTGCTGGGTTGCTCTGATTGGTCTTTATCTCTTCCAGGCTTACAACTGCTGGACTGTTAACCGTGAGTTGCTTGCTGGTACTAAGCGTTATCCCCCCGAGGATCGCTACAACTTCAAGCAAGTTGCCATGCTGGAACTGACCTACATTGTTAACTTCGGTTCTGAGCTGGCTGTGGTGACCATGCTCCCCGCTTTCTTCGAAGGCACCTTTGGCCTCGACAAAGCGACTGCCGGTATCATCGCTTCTAGCTACGCTTTCATGAACCTGATGTCCCGCCCTGGTGGTGGTTTCATCTCTGACAAGATGGGCAGCCGCAAGTGGACCATGGTGGTCTTAACCGGTGGCATGGGCATTGGCTATCTGCTGATGAGCCAGGTCAATGGCAGTTGGCCGCTGCCCTTGGCAGTCATGCTGACCATGGCATGTTCCTTCTTTGTGCAGTCCTCTGAGGGTGCTACCTTCGCAATTGTGCCCCTGGTTAAGAAGCGTGTGACAGGTCAGATTGCTGGCAACGTTGGAGCTTACGGAAACGTTGGTGCTGTGGCTTACCTCACCACTCGCCTGCTGTTTGTTGATTCCTCCAAAGCTGCCAATGGTGGTGAGGCTGTGATGTCGGCGGTGAATTCCTCCTTCTTCCAGGTCTTGGGTATTGCTGGTCTAATTGTTGCTTTCCTCTGCGTCTTCTTCTTGGAAGAGCCTAAGGCTTCCTTCGCTGATGCCCATGCTGATGATGAGATTGCTAAGGATGCATCACCTAATGTGGCTCCACTCTACTAAGGCATGTTGGGAAGCCTAGCTTCAATGGCTTCTCTTTGATTGGTTTTCTGTTTCCTAGTGCTTAGCCCTGGTGGTGAGTTTAATCTCGCTATCAGGGCTTTTTCTTGGGTTACACGGCTAGCTGAATAAATGGCGCTTCGCGAACTTTCCTAAAAGCTACGTTTATCTTTGGGTTAAGTTCATCAAATGTTAGCTGGCTTAAACCTGACTCGGTCTAAATTCCTGCTTCGCATGGCATTGATGCAACCAATATTAAAGAGTACCTTTAAGCACTTTTTACCCTCTAGTTAATGGATTAGGCTAATACGAAGCGTAGCTGCTTCTTATTAGCTGCGTTTTGTGTTGTGTGGAGTGTTAGAGCATTATGGCGATTCGATTTGGCCGTGAGTGGTTTGTTGCCCCTTTCGCCTTGGGGCTGGGTTTGGCGATCGCGCCCCAAGCTTCTGCAAGCACTACTGTGTTCGAGGCTCTGTCTAGTCAGTCGTCTGAAGAGCAGATATTGGACAATGTCTTTGATCAAGATTTGGCCGCTTTAGAAGAAGAGCTGGCTGAGTATTCAAGTTCCGCTGTGCTGGCGCAGTCCTTTGACGATGAAGCTGATATTTCCTCCACGATTAATCAAGTGGGTGAGTACGCGTTTGAAACGAGCCCCCTCAATGCTGATGATGACAGCATTGACCAGGTGACTTCTGTTTCCCAACTACGCGATGTGCGCCCCACCGATTGGGCTTTCCAGGCACTGCAATCCCTCGTTGAGCGCTATGGCTGTATTGCGGGCTATCCCGACGGCACCTATCGCGGCAACCGGGCAATGACTCGCTACGAGTTCGCAGCGGGTTTGAATGCTTGTTTGGACCGTGTGAATGAATTAATTGCTTCTGCAACTGCTGATTTGGTCACCCAAGAAGATCTGGCAGTGCTTCAGCGTTTGCAAGAAGAATTCCAAGCCGAACTGGCAACGCTGCGTGGTCGGGTTGATGCTCTGGAAGCTCGTACCTCTGAGCTTGAAGCCAACCAGTTTTCCACCACCACCAAGCTCAAAGGTGTGGCCTGGATGGACTTGGGCTCTGTCTTCGCAGGTGAATCTGGTGTAGGCACAGATGGTGAAGCCGAGGGAGAAGTCACCTTTAGTACTCGAATTCGCTTAGCGCTGAACACCAGCTTCAGTGGGAAAGACCTGCTGAGAACTCGTTTACAGGCTGGGGGGGCACAACCCTATGCCTTGCGTTTTGAAAACGGTGCAGTACCTGCCTTGTTCGAAGCCTATCCCCGCGATGGTAGCGGTAATGATGTACTCCTCAATGAGCTTTGGTATAAATTCCCATTGGGTAAGGCCAGAGTTTTTGTCGGCACTCGTGGCTTGGAGCCCGATGTGATTGTTCCGACCTCAGCGAACTTAAGCCAGGGATACACGTTCTCAGACTTCTTTAAGTTCAATCCTGTTTCCTTTAAGCGTCCCTTTGGTACTGGCGCAGGTGCAGGCTTAAACTACGACTTGACCGACAGCCTCAATATTTCGGCAGGTTACTTGGCTAACTCTTTCGACGATGGCCGAGGGGATGTGGGAGATGATGCAGGGCAAGCCGGTGATGATGATGGCCTGACTGGGGCTGCAAACGTTGCCTTTACCCAGTTAACCTTTACCCCAGGTGATAAGCTCACCCTCGCGGGCACCTATAGCCATAATTACTCCCCTGATGGTTCATTTGTCACAGGGGTGGATCGCGGTACGTTGAATGCGCGTCGCCCCTTTGGAAATGGTGTGGATAGTGCAACCAAAGCCAATAACTTTGGTCTCAATGCCTCCTACAAGCTCAGCAAGAAGCTGAATGTCTCTGGTTGGGCCGGTTGGTCTGCGGTGGAGCAGATTGAAGGTAACGACGATGCTGACATCTTCACCTGGGCTGTTTTGTTGGGCTTCCCCGACCTGTTCAAGGAAGGTAACTTCGGTACCTTGGCCTTTGGTGCAACGCCCTATGTGACCAATAGCGATGGAGCTGAGGATGATGACATTCCTTACATGCTCCAGGCAGCCTATGGCTTTAAGGTGAGCCCTAACATCACCATCAAGCCCCAGTTCCTCTATTTGATGAACCCCAATGGTAGTGAAGACAATGATGATGCCCTAGTCGGTTCCTTGTTGACGGTGTTCAAGTTCTAGGGCGACTTGAATTTCGAACCCCATCAAGTTATGCGATATTCGCATGACTTCGGTTCTGATGGCGAATGGTATGCACGTTACATTCTGTGCAAACTGTTCGCCATTCACCTTTTTGGCTAAACCTTCCCCGTAACTTGGTACTAGCATCCCAGGAGTCAGGCTGTGTCAGATTTCGCGAAAACCCAATGTCCCTATTGTGGTGTGGGCTGTGGCCTTGAGGTGCTACCTCCGGCAATGCCGGGCAAGGCCGTTAAGCGTGACGAGGAAGGCAATCCTATTTGGCAGGCCAGGGGCGATCGCGCTCACCCCTCCAGTAAAGGGATGGTCTGTGTCAAAGGCGGTAGCATTGGCGATGCCCTAGATAAAGACCGGCTACTGTACCCCATGGTGCGGGACAGCTTAAAAGACGATTTTCGCCGCATCTCCTGGGATGAGGCTTATGACTTGATTGCCCAGAAGATTAAAGGGGCGATCGCCACCAAAGGCCCCGATTCGGTCTGCATGTATGGCTCGGGCCAGTTCCAAACCGAGGACTACTACACGGCCCAAAAACTAATCAAGGGTTGTATCGGCACCAACAACTTCGATGCCAACTCCCGGCTCTGTATGTCCTCCGCAGTGGCAGGCTATATCCAGAGCTTTGGCTCCGATGGTCCCCCGGCTTGCTACGAGGATTTGGAAGAGACAGACTGTGCCTTTCTGATTGGCACCAATACGGCAGACTGCCACCCCATTATCTTCAATCGCCTGACTAAGCACCTCAAGAAGAGTAGAGGGACGCTGATTGTTGTCGATCCTCGCCGAACCAAGACGGCAGAAAAGGCGACGTTGCATTTAGCCATTAAGCCGGGTAGCGACATGATGCTGCTCAATGGCATTGCCCACCTATTGATTAAGTGGGGCAAGGTTGATCAAGGCTATATCGAGAGCTGTACCGAGGGCTTTGCGGACTATGTGGAGGTGGTTAAGCATTACCCGCCTGATGTTGTCGCGGAAGCCTGTGGCATTTCACCTCAGCATTTAGCAGCGGCAGCGCGGCTGTGGGCCAAGTCCAAGCGGGTCTTGTCGCTCTGGTCCATGGGGGTGAATCAATCGACGGAAGGCACAGCGAAGTGCCGCACGATCATCAACTTGCATTTGATGACGGGCAATATTGGGCGTCCTGGGGCGGGACCGTTTTCCCTCACGGGACAGCCTAATGCCATGGGCGGGCGGGAAGCCGGGGGCTTGGCTCATATTTTGCCGGGCTACCGGGTGGTGATGAATCCGGAGCATCGCGCTGCGGTGGAGCAGGTTTGGAAATTGCCGGAAGGGTCGATCCGTCCAGAGCCTGGCCTAGCTGCTTGGGATATGATTTTGGGCTTGGAAAGCGGCGATGTGGATGTGTTTTGGGTGGCGGCGACGAATCCGGCGGTGAGTATGCCGGATATTGACCGGACGAAGAAGGCCCTGGAGAAGTCGCCGTTTACGATTTGCCAGGATGCCTATTACCCGACTGAGACGACGGAATATTCCCATTTGATCTTGCCTGCCGCCCAGTGGGGCGAGAAAACCGGGGTGATGACCAATTCTGAGCGGGTGGTGACGCTGTGTAAGAGCTTTAAGCGGGCGCGGGGCCAGGCGAAGGCCGATTGGAAAATCTTTGCGGAGGTGGGTCGCCGTCTGGGCTTTGAGGCACAATTTGATGCTGAGGCAACTTCTGCGGATGTCTATGCGGAGTTTGTCTCGCTCACCGAAGGGCGACTCTGTGACATGAGTGGATTGAGCCATGTGCGGTTAGCTGGTGGTCCGATCCAATGGCCCATGCCTGTCGAGGCCACGGAAGCCACGGCGGTGGATCGATTTGATAAGCGCTTGTATACCGATGGGCGTTTTCTCACGGCTAGTGGTCGGGCTCAGTTTGCTAAGTTCCATCACAAGGGATTGGCGGAGCCGCCTAACCCGGACTATCCCTTTGTGCTGACGACGGGACGGTTGTATGGGCATTGGCACACGCTGACGCGGACGGGGCGGATTAAGCGTATTAATAAGATGCATCCCGGTGCGTTCTTGGAAATTCATCCCAGGGATGCGGCGGATTTGGGCTTTGAAGCGGATGAAGTTGTGGAAGTGCGATCGCCCCGAGGCAAGGTCCGTTTACCGCTGCTGATTACCAAGGCCATTTCCCCCGGCACCGTCTTTGTTCCCATGCATTGGGGCTTCCTCTGGGCCGATGATATGGAAGCTAATGCCCTGACCCATTCTGAGGTTTGCCCAATCTCGAAGGAGCCTGAACTGAAAGCTTGTGCTGTGGCGCTGTCTAAGGTTGTGCCGGAGCCTGCGGAGGTGGAGCTCGTTCAGGAGTCACTGTTTGCCAGGTTGGGCCGGAGCGTAAGAGCTGTGGTGGGAGCACGGTAATCTTTGGGAGACATCATAATGGCCTCTGATAGGTCGTCACCCCGCAGTGTATTCGAGTGAGTGGATTACAATATCGTCACGTCTACTTGAGACTTGGCTATGGTCCCCGCGCTACAGCAGACGAGCTGGACATTCGAAGAATTTGTGGCCGGTTATCTGGAAGATAGTCGCTACGAGCTAATTGATGGGGAGCTGATTGATCTGGACCCGACAGGCTCCCATGAAAAGGTAGCTGGTTTTGTCAGCCGCAAATTGAACGTGCAAATCGATCAGTTGGATTTGCCTTGGTTTATTCCCATGAACTGCTTGATTAAGCCATTAGCTCCTGTTACAGGGCTGCGGCCAGATGTGGTGGTTCTAGATGAGGCAATTGTTGAATCCCAGGAGCCGTTGTGGAAGCGTCAGCCTGTGATTACGCTGGGTGCCTCAGTTAAGCTCGTGGTGGAGGTTGTGAGTACCAATTGGCAGAATGACTATGCCAGAAAAGTTGAGGAATATGAGGCGCTAGAGATTCCTGAGTTTTGGATTGTGGATTATTTGGGGCTGGGGGGGAAACGCTTTATCGGTTCGCAGAAGCAGCCGGTTCTGACCATTTATGAGCTGGTTGATGGAGAGTATGTGGGACAGCAGTTTCGGGAAGATGAACTGTTGCGATCTCCGCTATTTCCTCAGCTGAAGCTGACTGCACAACAAGTTTTTTCATCAGCCGGTATTGGATAAGAATCGCTCTTCTGTGAGGTCTCTTACGTTTTGAAAGACTCCTGTCCGTTTGACCAGCCTCGCAATGCTGCAACGTTGACAGTTCGTTCTGTGATGAATGATTAGTTGCCTATTCTACTTGTCGAGCCGAGATGCTCGCAGCGACTTTTCAGGCAAAGCTTGGGAGCAGAAATTGGTACTTGCTTCGGTGAAGTCCTTGCTTCCTGTCCCATCAGCGCTGGCACTTCACCAACTTCCCTACCGCGCAGGCAGCAAAATCACAATGCTCCACAGAATCGCAATCCCCGCCATCACTGCCCCCCACATGGGATGACCGCGCTGGGAAGACTTTCCCCCACTCGTCGTCCGAATCTGCTCCACATCCAGCCATAGCGTCGCCCCGCGCCGCAGCCACCCCGTCACAATCACCTCACGGTTGAGCAAAAAGCTAGGCCGCAAAAACTTGGGCCAAAGATTACCCGCAGGCCCCAGCGGCGAACACCAATGCAATCGCAATGGCCCCTGTTCGCTCAGCAACAGTAAGTCTTGGCCCAGCCAATTTGCTACACCGGGACGACCCACAAGCTTGCCGCTAAATTCTACGGGCTCTGCCGCGATGGGTAGTTTGTCCGGCTCCGGCAGCAGGGCTAGAGCAGCGACTTCCGGAGCTTTCTCGCGACTGGCTCGCTGGGGAAAAAAGGCGTTAGTGCGGATGATCAGACCGATTCCCACCCCCAAAGGAATGCAGCCGCGCAGCAATTGGTAATCGCCATACATCCAGTCAAACCACCAGGCCCCAAACAGGCTCGCTGTCGCTCCAAAAGCCCAAAGGCCGAGGCCCAGAGCTAATCCTAAAACAGCTCCATAAAAAGGAAAACCTTGATATAGCAGCGGCTTCCAAGCGGCGAAGCTATCGTTGATGAGCGAGCGGCGTTTGTTCGCACTGGCTTTCAGCGCTGCAAAAGGATTAAGGATTTGCGTCGTTTTTGTTGCTAGCTCAACTTCTTGGGGCACTTGGCTGCGTTTGGCGTAGGTCGCGATGTGGGCGAGGCGATCGCCTAGGGGCTCATGGCTATTGTTCAGCCCCAGCCAGCGGCGATAGGGACTAGTAGCATCCCAAGTAAATCGTTCCTCGCGGGGCAATGCTGTGGGGGCAAAGCTAGCCGTCAAGGCATCGGGTAGGCCTAAAGGGAGAACTAATTCAAAGGCTTCCAAGATCGGAGGCGTTTGCTCTATGGTTGCTATCGCATCTGACAGGGCTTGACCATAGGCGATTAGAGCACGGCTGTAGGCATTGGGGTCACCCAGAAGGTTCACCGCAGCACGATCTCCATAGGCCAATCGCTGTCGACTTATCCACAACAGGGGCCAGCGCCACAGCTTGAAGAACCCATAGGCGATCGCGCCCATCAATCCGCTCAAGACTAGACCACTGCGATAGAGAAAACGCCAGCCCACATCCATCGGGGTTTTGAGCTTTGTCTGGCAAAGATTGCCTAGGCGAAACAGCACTGCATAAATGCCAAAGGGCAATTGCAAGAAGGCATTGAGCCAAGGCAGGACCACAAAGGTTTGACTTTGAATGTGGCCTAATTCCCCGGCAATCAAGGCTGCGATTTGTTCATCCTTGAGGCGGTCGAGTAGACCTTGACTGATGACAATACGGGCGTTGCGAGGGCGATGACCGTAGCTGGTAATGAAGGGGACTGAAGTATCCAAGCACAGTAGCTTAGGCAACTGAACGTTGTGCTGGCTACGGAAGAATTTTCGCAGTAGGGGCTTTGTGGCGGGGCTAATGACTTCCAGCTCAGCGGGTGTCAGCATTTGCCAGGGGCCATAGAGGCGCAGCAGGAAGCTCAAAGTCCAAGGGAGGGCGAGGAGTAAAGGAAGGCCGACAAAGAGTAGGACTTCTTTGAGGTCATTGGGGGGCTGGATGTAGGGGTCCCAAAAGGGGATCTTGATCAGGATGCTGTTGAGCAGTCGAATGGCGGTGGGGATGGAGAAGGGGACCAGCCATCCGAGGGCGAGGACTGTAAGGATTTCTTGGAGACGCAGCTTGAGCGGACCGCCGTTTTGAGCCAGATTTCGGTGGTTGATCCAAATAATGCCGTAGGCGATCGCACCTAAAATTCCCACCACCCAAATGCTGTAGTTGGCAATGAAGCCGGGCCAAAAGCGAGCTTCGTTAATGAGTTTCAGTGCCCAGAGGCTGAGGAGGAAAAGCCCGGCCCAGGTCCAACGGCTCGTTGCGAGGGGAGGAAGCGGTTTCCAGCGCTGGGGAGCCGGGGCATTTTTGAAGGGGAGGACTTGGGATTGGAGGAGGGGCTTCCCAGTTTCGTCTCGCTTTTGTCGCGGGGGGGGCTGAAGTCTTCCAGCTTTTGCTCGGATAGAGCTGCTGAGATTTTTAAGGGGCTGGGGGAGTAGAGCTGCGAGTTTGTCGAGCGTTTCGTTTTGCTTGGTCGAAGAAGTTGGGGGAGTGGAGGTGCTAGGTTGAGTGTTGGATTTGAGTGATGGATTTAGGCTTGGCTTCCCTTCTCCTGTGACAGGCTCAGGATGCAGCTCAGTTCCACCTGTAGAAGGGGAAAGGTTGTTGGCTTGGGGCGGCTGAGTCTTGGGGTCGAGCTGGGGCGAGGGTTTTGTAGGGGCTGCGTTTAGGGGAGCTTGAGCAGTGCGGCTTTGGAGTTTGGCGAGGCTGGTCTTGGCCCATTGGCGAGTTTCGGGTTTGGCGCTGGTTAGGAGGGGCTGGCAGCGGGCGATCGCATCCTCAACCTGCCCCGTTTTGCTTAGGGTGATGACCAGGGCCTGCTGGGCTTGTTCGTAGGAGGGGCTGGGTTTGACCTGGCGAAGGTGGGCGATCGCCACGGCATAGTCCTTATTCTTCGCCGCTTCTAGGCCAAGCTTGAGCTGGGTTTTGTTGGGGTCCGCAGGGGCAGCCATGGGCAAAGCACTAGAGATAAATGCAGAGGTCTTTGCTTAGTTTGCACCAGGAGACGAAAAATATTGCAAGTGGGGTCGTAGAGGCACCTTTAACCACTGCTACATTTTGCTTCATCTAGGTCAAAAGTATGAGTGTTCACTCTAATATCTTGTGACAGGTGGTAAAAACACTTACAACTCATGGCTGCGACGAAGATCCTAATTCTGGCCGCAAATCCTCGGGATACGACACCACTGCGGTTGAAGCAGGAGGTGCGGGATATTGAGGAGGCCCTGCGGCGGGTGCCGGATGGGCGAGAGAAATTTGAGGTGGTGAAGGAAGATGCGGTGACGCTGAAGGGGCTGCGTCAGGCGCTGCTGGAGCATGACCCCCAGATTGTCCATTTCGCCGGGCATGGTAAGGGAGGCGATGGGCTGGTTCTGGAGGATGAGGAGGGAAGCAGTCAACTGGCAGATACGAAGGGGATTGCTCGGTTGTTTGGGTTGTTTCCGACTGTTAAATGTGTGGTGCTGAATGCCTGTTATTCGAAGGTGCAGGCAGAAGCGCTGCTAGATTCGGTCTCGGGCTGTTTGATTGGCATGCAGCGGACGGTGGGGGACGATGCAGCGCGGAAGTTTGCAGAAGCGTTTTATGACGGGGTGGGCTATGGCAAATCTTTTGAAGTTGCTTTTCAGCTTGGCTTATGTGCGTTGGATTTGGAGCGATTGCCTCATGAACCGGTTATGACTTGGGGGCGACGTCATGTTCATGAGGAGGCTGTGCCTGCGAGCAAGCTTTCAGCAGCTAAAGTTTTTGTGAGTTACAAGCGAAATGTTAAGCCAGATGAGCCGTTGGTAAAGGAACTTGTGACTGCATTGAGGGAGCACCATGAGGTGTTTCTTGACCAGCAGATGTCGGTGGGGACTCGCTGGCGGGAGCAAATTGAACTGCAGATTAAGCAGGCCGATGCGGTAGTTGTGTTGCTGTCGGGGCGATCGGTGCAGAGTGAGATGGTAGAGCTGGAAGTGAGTTTGGCTCAGGAGGCTGCTGCGGCTTCTAGCGACAGCAAGCCGATGATTTTGCCGGTGCGGGTGGGCTATCGGGAGCCGTTTCAGTATCCGCTGAATGTGTATTTGGATCCGATTAACTGGGCCTTTTGGGATGGGGAGCAGGATACGGTGCGACTGGTGGCGGAGCTGGAGGTGGCGTTGGCTGGGGGACAGTTGCCGGTGGAGACGGCACAGGCTAAGGAGGCGTTGTTGGAGCCTCAGATGCGAGAGAAATTGCCACCACCCAAGTCTTCGGCACAGCCCCAGCAGCTGAAGAAGTCTAAGAAGTCGACTGCGAGCCCGGTGCTGGAGCAGCCGGAGGGGACTATGGATCCGGAGTCGGCGTTTTATGTGGCGCGGGACCAGATTGATAGTGTGGCGCTGGAGACGATCGCCGAGCCGGGGGTGACGGTGACGATTAAGGGGCCGAGGCAGATGGGGAAGAGTTCGTTGCTGTTGCGGACGATGGCGGCGGCGGCGGCGGCGGGGAAGGAGGTGGTGTTTTTAGATTTTCAGTTGTTTGATCAAGCGGCGTTGCAGGATGCGGATACGTTTTATCGGCAGTTTTGCTATTGCTTGACGGATGAGCTGGATTTGGAGGATGAGGTTGAGCAGTATTGGGCGCGGCCTCTGGGCAATACGCAGCGCTGTACGCGCTATATGGGGCGGCATATTTTGAAGCAGGTGACTACGCCGATTGTGTTGGCGATGGATGAGGTGGAGCGGATGTTTGATACACCGTTTCGCAATGATTTTTTTAGTATGTTGCGCAGTTGGCATAATCAGCGGGCAATGAAGTCGCTGTGGAAGCAGTTGGATCTGGCTTTGGTGACTTCGACGGAGCCTTATCAGTTGATTGCGGATTTGAATCAGTCGCCGTTTAATGTGGGCCAGGTGTTGCGGCTGGAGGATTTTTCGCCGGAGCAGGTGGGGGCGTTGAATGAGGCCCATGGGGAGCCTTTTGGAGTGAGTGAGTTGCAGAAGCTGATTGGGTTGTTGAATGGGCATCCCTACCTGACGCGGCGGGCGTTGTATTTGGTGGCGAGTGGTCGGATGGCGGCGGCGGAGTTGTTTTCGACGGCGGCGGATGAGCGGGGGCCGTTTGGGGACCATTTGCGCTATCACTTGTTTCGGATGTATGACCAACGGTCGCTGGTGGCGGGGTTTATGGAGGTGCTGAAGCGGCAGGATTGTACCGATGAGCGAGTGTTTTTCCGGTTGAATGGGGCGGGGATTGTGAGGCGGGTGGGTAATCAGGTCGTGCCGCGCTGTCAGTTGTATGCGGAGTTCTTTGGGGAGCATCTCGATGGTTAATCAGCAGCGATTCTTTACCACGGAAGGCGGGACCGTTCAGGCGAGCGGTGGGTTTTATATTGAGCGGGAGGCGGACCGGCAGTTGCTGGCGGTTTGCCGAGCGGGGGAGTTTGCCTATGTGTTGACGCCGAGGCAGATGGGGAAGTCGAGCTTGATGATTGCGACGGCGACGCGGTTGCAGGAGGCTGACTGCGCGACGGCGGTGATTGACCTGAGCAATATTGGCACGCAGCTTTCGGCGGACCAGTGGTATTTGGGTTTGCTGACGACGGTGGAGGATGAGCTGGAGCTGGAGACGGATGTGTTTGAGTGGTGGGAGGCGAATGGCCATTTGGGGGTGACCCAGCGGCTGACGACGTTTTTTGAGGAGATTGTGCTGGGGGAAGTGGCGGGCCGGGTGGTGGTGTTTGTGGATGAGATTGACACGACGCTGAGCCTGGATTTTACGGATGACTTTTTTATTGCTATCCGGGCGCTGTTTGTGGGGCGTGCGAAGAATGCTTCGCTGGAGCGGCTGTCGTTTGTGTTGATTGGGGTGGCGACGCCGGGGGATTTGATTCGGGATGGGCGGCGGACGCCGTTCAATATTGGGACGCGGATTAATTTGGCAGATTTCACCTTGGCAGAGGCGATGCCTTTCGGGGAGGGATTGCAGGGGCTGGGGGTGGAGGCTGAGGATGTTTTGGGCTGGGTGATGGGTTGGACAGAGGGGCATCCGTTTTTGACCCAGCGGCTGTGTAAGGCTGTGCTGGAGGCTGGGGCGGAGCAGGGTGGGGTGGTGACGAAGGGTCTGGTGGATAAGGTTGCGGAGGCAACTTTCTTGGGGGCGGCGGCGCAGCGGGAGGAGAATAATCTTAAGTTTGTGGGGGAGATGTTGACGGGGCGGGCTCCGGATTTGGAGAGGGTGTTGCAGACCTATCGGGCGGTGCGGCGGGGGCGACGGGTGATGGATGAGGAGCAGTCACCGATTAAGTCCCATTTGAAGCTGGCGGGGGTGGTGCGGCGGGAGCCGGAGACGGGGCTGCTGCGGGTGCGGAATAAGATTTATCGGCGGGTGTTTGATGGGCGGTGGATCAGGGCGAAGTTGCCGGATCGAGATTGGCAAAAGCGCATTAAGGATGCGGCTCCGGTGATTATTCCATTGGCGGCTGCCTTGGCGGCAGCGGTGCCCTTAACAGTTTGGGCTGAGCAAGCTGCGAGAGAGGCTAAGCAACAGGCGAAAATTGCGCAAGAGCAAACGATTTTGGCGCAGGCGAATTCTTCGCGAGCTTTTTTGTTGGCAAACCAACCTTTAGAAGGGATGGTTACAGCGGTGGCCGCTTGGCAAAAGGTTGAGGAAGATGGATCGCGAGGGACGCCGATGGTCCAACCTGCAAGGGCCACACTGCTGGGAGGAGCCTATGATGACCTGGCCTTTAATCAAAGCAATCCGCAAACCCAAGATTTTTCAAAGCGGGGATTTCGCGAAAAGACTTATCTAAAAGGTCATGGCGATTGGATCAGGAGTGTAGCCTTCAGTCCCGATGGTGAAACCATTGCATCCGCCAGCTCAGATCGCACGGTAAAACTCTGGGATCAGCAGGGCAAATTGCTTAACACCCTAGAAGGGCATGACGACAAGGTCAGGAGTGTAGCCTTCAGCCCCGATGGAGAAATCATTGCATCTGCCAGCGAGGATCGCACGGTTAAGGTATGGAATCGGCAAGGCAAACTGCTTAACACCCTAGAAGGTCATGACGATAAAGTCGTGAGTGTGACCTTCAGCCCCGATGGAGAAAACATTGCATCTGCCAGCGAGGATCGCACGGTCAAACTCTGGAATCGGAAGGGCAAAATTGTTAACACCCTCAAAGGTCATAACGATACGATCTGGAGTGTAGACTTCAGTCCCGATGGAGAAACCATTGCATCTGCCAGCGAGGATCGCAAGGTCAAACTCTGGAATCGGGAGGGCAACACCCTCAACACTCTAGAAGGTCATGGCAATGGGGTCTGGAGTGTGGCCTTCAGCCCTGATGGAGACACAATTGCATCCACTAGCTCAGATCGCACGGTTAAACTTTGGAATCGGCAGGGCAATCTCCTCAACACCCTAGAAGGTCATGGTGATGGGGTTTTGAGTGTGGCCTTCAGCCCGGATGGAGACACAATTGCATCCACTAGCAAGGATCGCACGGTCAAACTCTGGAATCGGAAGGGCAACCTCCTCAAGACTCTAGAAGGTCATGATGATGGGGTCTTGAGTGTGGCCCTCAGTCCCGATGGAAACACCATTGCATCTGCCAGCGAGGATCACATGGTCAAACTCTGGGATCGGCAGGGCAACCTCCTCAAGACTCTAGAGGGTCATGACGATTGGGTCTTGAGTGTGGCCTTCAGCCCCGATGGAGAAACAATTGCATCCGCTAGCTCAGATCACATGGTCAAACTCTGGGATCGGCAGGGCAAACTCCTCAAGACTCTAGAAGGTCATAGGGATAAAGTATGGAGTGTGGCCTTTGGCCCCGATGGAGAGACTATTGCATCTGCCAGCACAGATCGCACGGTCAAACTCTGGGATCGGAAGGGCAACCTCCTTCAGACTCTAGAAGGTCATGACGATTGGGTCAGGAGTGTAGCCTTCAGCCCTGATGGAGAAACAATTGCATCCGCTAGCTCAGATCACATGGTCAAACTCTGGGATCGGCAGGGAAATCTTCTCAACACCCTAGAAGGCCATGACGATTGGGTCAGGAGTGTAGCCTTCAGCCCTGATGGAGAAACAATTGCATCCGCTAGCTCAGATCGCACGGTCAAACTCTGGGATCGGCAGGGAAATCTTCTCAACACCCTAGAAGGTCACGGCAAATGGGTCAGGAGTGTGGCCTTCAGCCCCAATGGAGAAACCATTGCATCCGCTAGCGATGATAAGACAGTTAAACTCTGGAATCTGCAGGGCAATCTTCTCAACACCCTAGAAGGTCATGATGATCAGGTCTGGAGTGTGGCCTTCAGCTCGGATGGAGACACAATTGCATCCACTAGCAAGGATCGCACGGTAAAACTCTGGGATCGTAATCCGCAGCGGCTACTCGCTTGGCACTGCAACTGGCTGCAAGACTATTTGCTATACAACCCCGATGGGCAAAAAGCGGCTGCTGAGGGCGTTTGTAAAGGGAGACTGTAGCCCTTGCCATGGACTTAGAACCCGGTTTTTTGCGCTCCTTTTTCTTCAGAAACCGGGTTTTTGCGACAATCTCCAGCTCAGTCCAATAAGCTTGGCTAAAAAACCGGTTTCTTGTCCCCGCATCTTGCCTTAGCTCGCCCCTGGCTTGGCATAGACCTAGAAACCGGTTTTTTGCGCTCCTTTTTCTTCAGAAACCGGGTTTTTGCGCTTATTCTCGGGTAGGTCCAAAAATTCTGGCTAAAAACCCGGTTTCTCGCTGCCCACCAGACTCCCCACAAACGCAATATCCGTCTCCTCCACATCTAGCAGCGGCCCCAGCTCATAGACATTGTTATAGCCATAGACAACCAGGCTGTTATAAGTCGAGAGATTCAGCGACGCAGCAGGGGCCTTAAGCGCAAAGGCGATTTCGTCCCCTTCAAAGTTGTTGTTGCAATAGATCAAAACAGGGGTGTCAGCACTGGGAATGACAGCCGCGAGGGTCTCCGCCGTAAATTCTGTGAAAGGCAGGCTAATAGCGCCTTCAATATGGCGCTGCTCATAGCGTTGGGCGCTGCGGGCATCTAGTAGAACAACACCCTCTTGGCTGAGCATATCGAGAAATTCGGTTTCCGTCAGGCGGCGGTTCTCTCGCACAGCGCCCGTTGATTCGACGGTTGTTTCGAAGGTGTCATAGTCAATCTGGGCATTGGGGATAGGGCCTTTGCTTTGGGCAATGGCTAGGCCAGTGCCACCGAGGAGGAGGACAAGGCTGAGGGCAATGGATGCAGGTTTCATGGGGTAAATCCAAGTGAAAGAGGACTGAACTAGAAGAATTCCGTAATGCGGCGGCGAGCGTTTGGAGTTGTAAGGATAAGATCCACGTCCAGCCTGGTCTGTTTCGGAAGGGGGAGGCTCCATGGCCCATTGGCACAGCTCTAGAGAACGACTTGAACGGAGGTCTGTTTCTAACCTTAGGTTGACTCGACGACCGTTATGCATGGCTGCGGTGACCTTGGTCTTCGGGCTTCAAGCGACGGTGAGCCAGGCTGGACCAGCGCAAGTGCGGCCCCAGGCTTCTGCGTCTTCCTCCGCGATGACTGAAGCTGCCTTTGCCGTAGAGCCGATCGCAGGCCAATTAACAGCGAGAGACGCGAATGGCCAGATTAATATTCGCAAGCAGCCCACGGAGCGATCGCCCATCCTCTCTACAGGTTACAACCGCGACTCCCTCTACATTTTTAAATCAGCCCTCACGCCCCAGGGAGAGCGTTGGTATTTCATCGAGAATATTCCCACGGGGGAGCAGGGCTGGGTTCATGGCAACTATGTGCGGCTGAATCATCCAGGCAAAGGCTTCCGTCCCGTTCCGGCTGGAGCAATGCGCATTGACCCAATAACAGGAACGGTGAATTGGGATACGCCCCATGCTGTGGAGGAGCAACCGGAAGTAGGGGGGATTGTGGCGCAAGATGCGGGAGCATGGGTTAATCTGCGAGCCCAAACCAATACTGACTCAGCCATTCGTGCCCAGGCACAACCCGGTGAGCCGGTCTATATCTACCGCTCCGCGAGTTTCTCATCTTCTGCTGGTCAAGGGCAGATGAACCAGGTTTGGTACTACGTTGCCCTGCTGGAATCCGGCGCAGAGGGTTGGGTCCATGGGGATTACGTAACGTCCGCTTGGGAGAGCGATGAGCCCTTTGATGTGGGGTGGCGATCGCCTAAAAGTGGGACCTTGGTTGCTCTAGGTGATGATGAGGCTGTGCCACTGCGCGAATATGTCTCGCGCAAATCGCCAGTGCTCCGGGCTCTGAAAGCAGGCGAATCCGTCATGCTGCTGCGAAAGTTGGCAACTCCTCGGGGGGCGATCGAGGGGACTTGGTATGAGGTGGAGTTGTCTGATGGCACGAAGGGATGGGTGCATGGTCCCAATGTGCGAGAAGTTGCCTAGGCAGCTATTTGAGGTAATGGCGTCATCACAGCTCTTACTGCCGCATTGAATACTCTGCTTGGCCTAGGGCCTGCTGGGCTGCTGTCAGCTTGTTCTGTTTGATCAGGAGGTAATCGGTGTCGTAGGTGGAGACGACGAAGATGCTGATGTCTGCTTAGACGTGGCTGATGTGAAGACAAGCTTTCGCTTAGCCCCGAGAACCGATCAGAGGATGCAGCCGCCACAGAGACGTTAGCAACGCCCAAGCTGTTCGATATTCTGGCACTGTGACATCGGGCCATTGCCCCGGCTGACAGAACAGTCCTTCGATTAAGGCGCGATAAGGACTTAGCGGAAGCTGTTGAAATTGAACTCCCACCTGAATGGTTTGGTCTGGCATTTTACGTCCCCAGCGAAGGTCCGCTGACATTTGTATCGCTGGCCAGCAAGGCTGGAGCGTAATGTCTTTGGGAATCTGGGCTGGAATGAGCAGTTGGCAATCCTGTCCAGACTGGGGAAAACCATTTTTGGGCAGCTTCAGATACAGATGGGCTCCGGCTTCGGAGAGGTTCACGGTTTGGCCTTTGGCCACCCAGTCACCAATCTTGAGGCTACAGTCGAGGGATTGGTTAAACCGAGGACATCGGCGCTGGGGGACATCGATCGCAGCTAAAATCGCGGCCCCAATAATGGCTATGTTGTAGATTGACCAGACCCCGTTGATCCACAAGGTCTCTGGCCCCATGGTTTTCCAGGTCGCGTTGAGGGCGTATTCCCCTAAGGTGAATCCCATCAGCCCTAGGACGAAGACCAATGGCATAATCAGTCCCCAGTTGGGGCGGATGCGTTGGCCATTGTCCAGGCCTTTGGGCGTCACCTTGAACCCCTGACCGAAGGGATTGCGCAAGGTCTGAAAGACCATGCGAGTCATGGGTATGCATAGCATCACTTCATACACATCGGACCATAGGAGCGATCGCCAACCCTGGGACAACCAGGAATATGACAGCAAATTGTAGAGATGGAGGGGCAGAAAAAAGTACAGCACCTCCTCGAAGCTGGTTTTGAGCGGTACCAGTTCAAACAGAATGCAAAGGGAAGGCAGGAGCAGAAATATTAACCGGGGTACAGCATTGACCCAGTACAAGACGCTCATGCCGTGGTAAATTCGCTGGCCCCAATTTAGCCCCGGCGTCGTCAGGGGATTGGGATTACAAAACAGCAATTGCAATGTACCTCGCCCCCAGCGTAGGCGCTGGTTGGTATAGCTACTGGTGTCTTCCGCTGACATGCCTGCGGACAGAGGTTCGTTGAGATATTTGATCTCATAGCCCAACGCTTGGAGACGGATGGAGGTAAACATGTCCTCGGCAATACTATCCGTGGGAATGCCCCCAATCTCATCTAGGGCAGTGCGACGGATGACGAAGCAACTGCCACAGCAAATAACAGCATTGAAGGCATCGCGACTGGGCTGAAGGTAGCGGAAAAAATAGTTTTGCTCATTGTTAACGATGCCCTGGAGGCCGAGGTTTGTGGTGATGGGATCGTCGTTAAAGAAATTCTGAGGGGTTTGGACGAGGGCGACTTTAAGGGATTGGAAGAAGCCTACGGTGCGCTGGAGAAAGTTGACGCTAGGAACATAGTCGGCGTCAAAGACGGCTAAGAGTTCGCCTTGCAACGATGGGAGGGCATGGTTGATATTGCCTGCTTTAGCATGGTCATTGTTGGGGCGATCGCGATAACCACAGCCCAGTTCTTTGGCCAGGGCACGAATCTCGGGCCTCCGCTGGTCGTCAAGGAGATAAACCTGTTTGTTGGGGTAATCAATGGCTTGGCAGCCCACCACGGTGCGGCGGAGGATTTCCGCAGGCTCGTTGTAGGTGGGAATGATGACATCAACAGAAGGCTGATAGATTCCTGAGATCACTGGATAAGCGCAGATATCAGCCTCGCCCAAACGCTCGACTCGAAAGATACTCAGCAGATTTCCTGCCAGGGCGGCGATGGAACCCACGCCTTCTGCTAGGAGGAGCAAGAGGCATAAAACACCACTCAGTGGATCGTCAAAATTGAGCGTATAGCCGAGTCTCCAACCCCAATACCGCATTAGCAGCAAGATTCCAACCACGCTGACCAAGGCACGAGAAAATGTTGTGGGCTTGGGTTGGAAAATTTTGAAACAAATTAGGCTCACGACGCCAATGGAGCTGGGCAATAGCAATGCTTGAAGGGAACCCGTGGGGACATCGGGGTGCCAGCGTTGCCATTGTTGAAAGATGTCCGCTTGCCAAGACTGGAAGCTGCCTAATGGAAAGGGCCAGAGATGAATGAGGCCCTGGTAAAGACGGGAGGGGACGTCGGCCTGGAAGAGGACGAGGAGCACTGCGATCGCTGCTGCTCCAAATAGCCCCCGTTCCAGCAGGTGCCAATTGGGTTTAGAAGAACTCATAGAATTCTTGCTCAATTAGATGTATATACATGAAAATGATGATCGACCTACTAGGCTGAGTGATCCATGAAGGAGATCTCTAGCCCTGCTTAAAAATAGAAATAAAAGGAGCTCTAGGCCGAGATTAGAACAGCCGAAAACCCAGTAATTTGTCTGTAATCAGAGTTCCGCTGCTGGGGTTTGCCAGGAAACAGTGGCTTTCTCGCCGAGGGGAAGTTGCTCCAGCAGGGCAATGGGCAGAAACTTCCGCCAGCCTGTCTGGGCAGTGGCCTCACTCTCTGAAGCCTTTTCAAAAGCAACCTCAACGCTTTGACCCACGCCGCAGAATTGAGCTGACTGGGCCGCACTGGGAGATCCTGGCAAGTCGATTTTTACGGCTACTTCCTTGCGGAGCTGCTCCGCTGGGGGAACGGCCACATCATTACCCACGGCCAAGCGACCTACTCCAGCCCGCACGGAGCGGATTTTGCCCTGGATTGCTTGCTCCCGATGACCCAGGAGTTTCACCTGGGCGGGTGCTCCGATTTCCAGCGCTTGAAGATCTTTCTCTGAAACGAACGCTTCAACCCAGGCATTGTTGCAATCGAGTACTTGGAGGACGGGCTCATTCGCATTTACATGACTCGCTCCACCCTGGATATCGTTGGACCAAACAACGCCTGCAATCGGTGTTTGAATGGGGGCCGTTTGATGTAAATTCAGTTGCTGTTCCAACTCGAACTGTTCCCGCTGGGCCTGTTGGACTTGGGCGCTGAGATTCGCTTCTTCAAGGGCTAGGTCGGCAATCTCCGCTTCGATCGCCTGGGCTCGCAGTGCTGCTTCCTGGGCATTGCCTCCGGCTTGGAGTTGGATGCCTTTTTGGGCTGCGGTCTGTTCTGCCTGGGCTTGCTGTAGGCGATTGTAGGCAGTGGTTTCGGCGAGCTTGGCCTGGTTGTAGCGATCGCCTGCTTGTTCCGCTGTTGTGATGGGGATGACATTGGTTTCGGCTAGGCCAATAAGGCGATCATAGTCCCGCATTGCTGAGGCTGTGGCTTGTTGAGCCTGGGCGACTTCCCCTTGGACTTGGGCAATCCGCTGGCCGTCATATTGAAACACCACCTGCTGCTGTTGACTTTGCTCCTGGCGGACTTGACTCAGGCGTATGCGGCGCACGCTTTGTTTTTGGCGCAGGGTTTCGAGCTGGGTCTGGGCAAGTTGCTGGCGAGTGGTGATGGCTTGCCGTTGCAGTTCGAGCTGGGAATTGCGCAGGTTCTCGACACTACCGAGGACTTGTCCTGCGATGAGGCTATCGCCCGGCTCGATATCTGCTAGCTGGAGCTGCCCCTCAATGGGAGCTTTCACTGCGGTGATGGAGGCGTTGATAAACCCCTTATGGGTCGTCAAGGTTTGCTTTTCCTGCATTAAGTAGGAGGTCGCCGCTATGAGGATACTGCTGGCGATCGCCATTCTCAGCCCCATGAATGCAACTTGCCGAAGATTGAATTGGGCAGAGGGGGGACGCTTGGTCTGGGCAACTGGCTTTTGGGAGAGAGGCTGGTGCTCTAATATCGCGACGGGGTTGGCGATCGTCTCGCTGGGCTTGGGGTGAGTCTTAGGCACAGGTAAGTCAATGAGAAGGAGCTGGATTCAACGGCATCAATTGGGATAAATCAATACGAGTTGATAGCTGCAGGGATGTGATAGACGGATGCATTGAGATGATGATGCTCATACCTGACGGGAGCTCAACTCTTGCAGGGGGCTGACCTTGACTTATTAATCATAAGTAGCAAAAAAACATTTTTAGTAAAGAACCGTTCAAGATTTCTGTGAAGGTTAATTGAGGTAAAGCGATTCAATAACCTTGTTAGGCTGCCTTCGACTCGAGAGATACGGGATTTAGGAGTAAGTATCACTCTATTTTCCTATTCAGTGATGCTGCGTAAGCCAATTGGCTGAAGTGCAGGATTGCTGAGGGATCGTCGGTTGACGTTTGGTGTGATGAGGCTCGTTGAACGGACTTCTTTGGGAGAGGAGACGAGAGAGATGATGTTGGCTGCGGCGATGGCAGTGGCGAGGATGCAGGTGAGGCTGGAGTTTCTGGGGCCAAGAGCTTTTAAGCTGCACTCGTGGATTTCGGTTCTCGGGGCGTCAATTTCTAGATCGCTGGGGCAAACGGTGAAGAGCTCGTCGGTGGTTTGGGTGAGGAAGTCGCAGAGGAGCAGTAAAGACTGTGGGGGTCATGGTTTGGTCTGGGCTGGGCTGAGGCGGTGGATGCTGTATTCGTGGGGTAGAAATTGGAGGGGGAGCTGCTGGGAAGGATGTCTTGGAGAAAGCGAAGCAGCTGTGCGAGCTAGAATAAATCAGAGCAGAGCTGACCCCCTTGGGGCTGTAATGATGGTTTTTCCCTTGCAAGATAAATACATTAATCTGCTGACAGACTTTGGCTTTAAGCGTGTTTTTGGCACGGAGCCCCAGAAGCATTTGCTGATTGATTTTCTCAATACTTTGTTGCCTCCGGAGCGTCAGATTGAAGATGTCTCGTTTCGCAATAGCGAGAATGTGGGTAGTACGCCGACGGATCGGAAGGCGATTTTTGATATCTACTGCCAGGGGAGTGATGGCGATCGCTTTATCGTGGAGCTGCAAAAAGCCAAGCAGAATTTTTTTAAGGACAGAAGCCTCTATTACGCGACGTTTCCGATTCAAGAGCAGGCTTTGAAAGGAGAGTGGAATTACAAGCTTGCGCCGGTCTATGCGATGGGGATTTTAGATTTTGTCTTTGATGACCACAAGGACTCTGAGACTTTTGTCCACGAGGTGGAGCTGAAAGATCAGCATTGCAAGGTCTTTTACGACAAGCTGAAGTTCATTTACATTGAGCTGCCGAAGTTTACCAAGACGGTGGATCAGCTCGGTTCCCATTTCGAGAAGTGGATGTTTGTCTTGAAGAACTTAGCGGAGTTGAGCGATCGTCCCCAATCCCTCCAAGAGCAAGTCTTCAACGATCTCTTTGAGGTAGCGGAGATTGCCAATTTCTCGACCGCTGAGCAGGAGAGTTATCAGAGCAGCCTGAAGTATTATCGCGATCTCAATAATGTGGTGGACACCTCTAGGCAGGAGGGTAGAGAGGAGGGGCGAGAAGAAGGAAGAGAGGAGGAAAGAACTAGGCTATGGGAGCGGCAGCGATCGCTGGTGCTGCGGCTGTTGGCTAGAATGTTAGGTGAGATTCCTTTGGCACAGCAAGAGGTGGTCGGCCAGTTATCTATTGAGCAGTTGGAGGCGTTGAATGAGGCGTTGCTGGATTTTGAGGGGGGGGATGATTTGAAGGCTTGGCTGGCGCAGAGTTGAGGGTTGGTCTCTAGAATAGGAGTAATGCACTGAGCGATCGCCATGGCTTCCCGCCCGCCGTTTCCTGGCATGAATCCATACTTGGAGAACCCGAGCTTCTGGCCTGAGGTTCACTCTTGGCTAATCGTGGGGTTGGCAAGAGCGCTGAATCCTCAAATTACGCCGAAGTATCGCGCTGCTATTGATACGCGAGTGTATAACGACAGTCTGCTGGTGGGTATTCCAGATGTTTCGGTTTACCAGCAAAGCGTGGTTAAGCAAGAACCAACAGCGCAGGCGACTGCGGTGATTAGCAAGCCTGAGTCTGTGACGGTTCCGATGACTAGCGAAGTCACAGAACGATTTCTGGAGATTCGAGAGGTGGGGACTGGGCGGGTTGTGACTGCTGTGGAGCTGTTGTCTCCAGCCAATAAGCGAAAAGGCGAAGGGCGTCAGCAATATTTAGCGAAGCGTCAGCGGATTCTCAACAGTACGGTTCACTTGGTTGAGATTGATTTGCTGAGGGCGGGTGACCCGATGCCCAGTGCTGGAGGACGAGAGGCGGATTATCAGATTTTGGTGAGTCGGGTGAATGCTCGTCCGACGGCGGAACGTTATCCGTTTGATCTCCAAGATGCAATTCCTCGCTTTTTGCTGCCTTTGGATGAGGGGGAGCAGGAGCCGGTGATTGATTTAGGGGAGTTGTTGCAGCAAGTCTGTGATGAGACTGCTTTGGATTTAGCAATTAATTATCGAGAGCAACCTGCACCATCGCTCAGTGAATCAGATTTCACTTGGTTACAGTCCATCGTTGAATAATCCTTGGCTTACAACCACTTGAGGACGTATAGATTAAGCTCCCTCTATGCTGGCGCCGTTGTGGCTGATGATGGAGCGGATCTTCGTCGGTGGTTATGGCGATGAAGTAGAGGGGACGGCAAAGACTTGCGGGGAGATGGTTTGGCTTGAGCTGAGGTCGTGGAGACTGTATTCATCACTACTTGGTAAGTGAGCTAGGGCATCTCTGTTTTCGGTGGCAAGATTGTGGCCTGAAGTGAATCATTTCCCAGTGGGAGGCAGTTTGTAGCTTGGCGCTAGTTTTGATAATGCTCTCGGTGGTATTGAATAAAGTCGAGCTCAATGCAGTGCTGCCCAATTGTTCGTAACTGTCCTTCAATCTTAATGAGAGATAAATCATCAGCGATCATGAAACCGCCGTTATCAAACATGACGTGGTGATTAGGACATAAACATAAGATGTTGCCCTCAACATCTGGTCCATTATGCGGTGCTCCTAATGGCTTAATGTGAGCAGCTTCAGCATACAAACCAGCGCTTGTAGGTATGGCTATTCCACAGACTTGACATTCGAAATTATGCCATTCCTTAACAGCTTTGGCTTTTCCTGTGTCTCGAACAATTCGCTGTATTATTTGAGCTTTTCTTTTTGGTGCTGCGTATGTGATAGAAGATGACTGTGCTCTGGGACTGAGAGGGTTTGACTGGTATGCCTTCAAACGATAGCGCCACACATAAAAACCAGACTTTCCTTTTTCTTTCCAATAATCTTCTATGACATAAAGACCCGCATACTCATACCCTATCTTGGGAGAGTACGAGCTTTTATGTTTTGAGCTCCTAGTGACTCGAATTGGAAAACCTTCGATTTTGCTTTTAGCTAAAGCTAAGTTTCCTCGCGTCAGTTCTTGATCTGCAATTTGACGTCCTGTTTTACTATCTCTACCACCAGATCCTGTGTAGATTATTTCTATTCCTGAATCCTCATCATCTTCATAGCCTCCTGACAGGATGATCGAGTCTGCACCTTCATCTGCCGAGCCACTTATTCCTGCTTGTAAAGGAGGGTGAATACCAGCCTGAGCTAACTCTTTTCGACTATTGAAAGAGGTGCCGTCTTCATAGCCTGGAATCTCTCCAAATATGCGCACAGATCTACCCTATGTGTCTCTCAGAAAGATTTTAGCTAGTGAGGACTTGGTCTCTGGAAGCAGATGATCTAGTCAATTGATCTACAACGCAATGGGCTCCTGCCCTGATACCACCGGCGCGATCGCCTTCAACTTCAAGTCAGGATGATCTGCCTGCAACTGCCCCACATTCCAATCATTACGGAACAGCAAAACCGGCCGATTCCAACTATCCTTCACCGTAAACGTGTTGAAAATCCGGCCGATTTTCTCCAACGCCTCCCAGCCATCCTCAACCCAGCGCGCTACCTGGTAGGGCATCGGCTCCAGCCGTGTCTCCACCCCATACTCATTCTCCAACCGGAACTGCACCACCTCCAGCTGAAGCTGACCCACCGCCGCCAAAATCGGCTCCCGCTTCGCCTCATCCGTCGAATACATAATCTGAACTGCACCTTCCTCCCGCAGCTCCGTCACCCCCTTCTTAAAGGGCTTAAACTTCGACGGGTTCGGGTTACGCAAAACTGCAAAAATCTCCGGAGAAAAACAAGGAATCCCCTCATACTCCAGCTTCTTGCCAGTGTAAATCGTATCCCCGATCGCAAACATCCCCGGATTATTCAGACCAATCACATCCCCCGCATAGGCCTCCTCCACCGACTCCCGCCCCTGGGCAAATAGCTTCTGGGGCCGCGACAGCCGCACCGTCTTGCCCGTGCGGGCATGCTTCACCGCCATGTCCTTCTCAAACTGGCCGGAGCAAACGCGAATAAAGGCCACCCGGTCCCGGTGCCTCGGGTCCATATTGGCTTGCAGCTTAAAGACAAAGCCGCTGAACTCCTCGTAATCCGGCGCAATTTCACCCTGGGTGCTGGTATGGGCACCGGGCTTAAGGCCATATTCCATAAAGGCCTTGAGGAACAGCTCCACACCAAAATTGCTCATGGCACTGCCAAAGAACACGGGCGTTAGCTCCCCGGCATGGATGGCTTCCAGGTCAAACTCAGCTCCCAAGCCATCTAGCAGCTCAACCTCTTCCTTGAGTTGCTCATACAGCTCTTCCTCGATCAGGTCATCCAGAGCCGGATCGCCCATGGGGTAAACCGAGGTTTCCGCCTTGCCCTTGCCGTGGGTGCTGCGCACGAACAGGTGGACTAGCTTGGTGCGACGGTCATAGACCCCCGTGAAGCGATCGCCCGTGCCAATGGGCCAATTCATCGGATAGGTCTGAAGCTCTAGCTCCTGCTCAATCTCATCCAGCAGCTCCAGCGGATCCCGGCCCGGCCGATCCAGCTTATTAAAGAAGGTGAAAATCGGAATCTTACGCATCCGGCAAACTTCAAACAGCTTACGCGTTTGGGGCTCCAGGCCCTTCGCCGCATCCTCCAACATCACCGCGTTATCCGCAGCGGCCAGGGTGCGATAGGTGTCTTCACTAAAATCTTGGTGACCCGGCGTGTCCAGCAGATTGATCTTGACATCGCCATAGTCAAATTGCAGCACCGTTGAGGTAATCGAGATACCCCGCTGTTGCTCCATCTCCATCCAGTCAGAGGTGGCCTGGCGCTGGGAGCGCCTCGCCTTCACCGCCCCCGCCTCCTGAATTGCCCCGCCATACAGCAACAGCTTCTCCGTCAGCGTCGTCTTACCCGCGTCAGGGTGAGAGATGATCGCAAAATTGCGACGCAGCTCAATTTCATCTTTAAGGTGCTGGGGGAGGTTGTCGGCCATGGGGCAGTAAGCGCGGGCGATAGAATCCGGCATCACTCCAGTGAAGTCATGCGCTTAACCATTCTAGGTGCTTAGCTCCCGACTCATGCGGTGAGTGCGGCGACACACCGGGTGTTTTATTCGAGCGCCTAAGCTGGCACAGAGAATTAGCTTCAACACCCGGTGTCTGGAACGCGAGATGAACGTAAGAGGCTGCTGGGACTCTCTGGCTTCAAATGGGCAACCTGGGAAGAAGCGGTCTCTATTCGCGCTCAGGCTAACATCAGCATGTCCACCCGGATCTGGAAATTTCTCACCACGGATATTAAGGGCTTAATCACGGGTGAGCCTCTGCCTGCGGGGTTCGACGCGGCAGAAACAGTGCTGCGCCTCGCGACAAAGCTCGCCGAAGAAGGCCCGAAGTCCCAAGAGCTGGGCCCCATCGTCGGGCAAATCACTTCGCTCCTCGACGTGCTCAACCTGCCCCTGGGCAAGTTTGTGCAGGTCAGCCTGCCCTTCGAAGAAATTGCTGGGGACTTACTGGAGTTTTATCGCGACAAAACCCAAGAAGAGCCTGGCCTAGGGCCTTGT
This sequence comes from uncultured Pseudanabaenaceae cyanobacterium, assembly GCA_937949725.1. Taxonomy (GTDB): domain Bacteria; phylum Cyanobacteriota; class Cyanobacteriia; order PCC-9006; family JAAUQQ01; genus JAAUQQ01. The sequence goes on along the minus strand of CALECT010000124.1, from coordinate 45,589 downwards.
ATCTCTCTGCTCAGCCAGGCGGCATACCTAGAGAGTGTCAAAACCATTTTGGCGAGCCCCAAGCTTGCCCCTTGGCTCAAGAAAGTCGGCCAGGAGCCCGTTTCTCCTCGCGTTGCCGAAGCCCTGTTGCACATCGGAGAGCTGACGTTCTCTGATGAGACGCTACGCCTCGCTGTCATTGACTTTTCCAGTTCGGACCTAGCGAAGGTCTTTAATCCCATCTTTGCGGCGCGGTTGACCCAGCTGGGCCTGAAGCGGGAAGCGGCTGTGGCGATCGCCCAGCGCGCCTCTCTCCTGACCGACCAGCGCATGCGCGCCCCCCTGCATAACTCCGGCGAACGAGTCCAACGCTTGATCGAGTGGTATCGCATTGGTGGCAAAGCAGCCCTGCGCAAATACCTCAGCATTGATCGCTATCTCGAAGCGGAGATTCGCCCCCCCGCTGAAGCCAAGCCCACTCCCGAAGCTTTTTCCCTCAAGGAACTCTTCGTCCCTCCCCAAGCACGCCCCCTCACTGCTGCGGGAGATCCCGTTGTTGGTGCGGCACAGTTCCCTCTACAACAGTGGCTACATCAATGGCTAGAAGATCCCCTACGGAACGATAAAGTTCTGTTTATTGAAGGAGAAGCCGGTCGCGGTAAAACCACCTTCTGCCAAATGTTTGCGGACTGGGCTCGCATTCACCTCCATCCTGCCTGGAGTCCGGTGGTAATTCGAGTGAGTGAAGTGCCCCCTCTCAATGAACAAGCGTTTGATGCTTGGTTGAGTGATGCGATTTCCCAGGATTTCACCCTGTCGGATCCCAATTGGATCGGGGCTGCAAATGTCCGATTCCTCTTCATGATTGACGGGATTGAGACCCTGGGATTAGACCGTCAGCCCGCTGCGGTGCTGGAGAAGTTTCTGGCCCAGGTCGGTCAATTTCAACAGCATTGCGCCAGCTATTTGGAACGAGAGCATCGCATTGTGGTGACGGGGCGATCGCTTTCCCTCCTAGACCGCAGCCTCAGCATCCCCGACAACATCGACCGGCTAGAGATCCTGCCCCTTGATGGAGAGCTCCAGGAAAGCTGGCTCCAACAACTGGCCCAACGAGTCGGCTTCCGGCCCGAGCAGTTCCAAGCTTTCCTTGGCGACCCTGCTCTCCCCGACTGCATTCGCGACCTCAGCCGGGAGCCGCTATTCCTGGGCCTCATTGCCGACATGATTCACCAGGGAGCCATGGACCTGAGCCGTTTTGCGGACTGTAGCGACGCGGCGGCAAAGGTGATGTTCTACAGCAACCTCCTGGATTGGGTCCTCCAACAAAATCCTGACCTGACAGCGGCTCAACTCCGGGCCGTACTCCGTCAAGCTGGCCTTTGCAGCGTTCAGTTAGGCACAGAAACCGTTCCCCTCAGCGCCATTCAAGAGCGGCTCAAACGCCATCACAGCACCCGCAATATTCCTCTGCCAGAAGGTCTTGTGGTGAGGCCGCCTGCAATGCCATTGCCCATTGCCCGCATCCAAGCTGCACTGCCCACTCGCCATGGCGCGACCCTTTGCATCAGCCATCGTAGCTTTGGCCAGTTCCTCTATGCGGAACAGTTGCGGGTGGGACTCGAAAACTGGGCCAAGCTACGCAAGCCAGGAACTCAAACGGCCGCAGTAGATTGGGAAATTTATGATCTACTGGGCTATGGCGGTCTCACTCAGGAAATTGTTCAGTTCCTGCTCGTCATGCTCAATCAGAGCGAAAGCTTTGAGCCAGAAGCCCTGTTCCACCGGCTCCAGGATTTCTATTTACGCTGGTCCACCGGAGCCATGATCGACGAGGAACCGCCGACGCTGCCCCAGCGAAAGATGCAAAGGTTGCGCCGACAACAGCAATACCGTGAGCGTCCTCTGGGCCAGCGCCAAGTGGATGCCTACACCGGCCTCAATGTCATGATTCTGCTGCTGGAGTTAAATCGCTATGCCCGCCATCGTGACGAGCTCAAGCAGAAGATTATTTTCTATCCCAATGGCCGGAGCAACTTAGCTCGCCAGCGTCAGCGACTGCTCCACATCAGTCACTACAGCGAGTGCATTGGCACCGGAGCCTTTGGCGAAATTGTTGGGCCTTTCCTCAGCAATGTCCACTTGGGCGGCAGCGACCTGCGAGGCATGAAGCTGCGGGGAGTAGACCTGAGCGGCACAGATCTGAGCGGCTGCAACCTCAGCGGTGCAGATCTACGGGGAGCTGACCTAAGTGGCGCTGATTTGAGTGGAGCCAACCTGGGCGGTGCTGATTTCAGCGGAGCGAATCTGCAGCGAGTTTCCCTCAGCCGTGCCTTGATGACTGGGGCTCACTTGGTGGGAGCATTACTTAGCAATGCCGACATGATTGGCACATTGCTCCATGGGGCCGATCTGAGCCGAGCGGACTTGAGCTTGGCGGATTTGAGTCTGGCCGATTTACGCGGTACAACGCTCAATCAAGCGGACTTGAGCCTTGCCGACCTGCGCAGCGCCAATCTTGCCAGCGCCCTGCTCCATGGAGCCATCCTTAACCGCGCCTCCTTCAGCAGCGCAGACCTCCGCCAGGCAGGCCTAACTGATGCCAATCTGAGCTTGGCTGACCTGAGCAATGCAGATCTCCGCCTAGCCGATCTCAACGGTGCCAACCTCAGCTTGGCCGACCTCAGTGGTGCCAAATTGAGCGGTGCCATTATCAACAGTGCTGACCTTAGCGGGGCCGACCTCAACCGCAGCAACCTGGATGGCATTGAATGGGATAGCGACACTCAGCTTGAAGGCGTTCGGGGGCTGGAGACTTGTAGAGGATTACCCGAAGATTTACAGGTAGATCTGAGCAGCGCTGCTGCATCCTAGTGGGTCTCAGTTATTGCTTTGTTCCACTCATTAAGCCATAAGTAATTGTTCCATCAGCGAGGCCCTTACGCATGGGCTCCAAGGCAAAAGCTCCCCGCAACGTAGTCCAGCCGCTGGTCAGCAGTCCGACCAAGGCTTGGGGATTAATTGCAGAGTCAATCACCACATCCCAGAAGGGAGACACAGCTTTAGACCAGTCGGCACTGCTAACTTCTGTCAGGGGTAAAGCCTTGGCAATGTCCTCATACTCTGTCAAAGAAATGACATAGGGCAGGTGGAATAAGTCATAGACTTGCTTGAGCAACTGAGTTTCCTGGATGCTCAGCTCCGGTGGAGCATTACGGTGGCACCAAGTGGCCATCATCAGTCGTCCACCTGGTCTCAACACTCGACAGCACTCCGCCAAGAATTGCTGCTTGTCCGGCATATGCTCGCCGCTTTCCAGGGACCAAACCAGATCAAAGCTGTTATCAGCGAAGGGCATTTCTAGGGCATTGGCCACTTGAAAATTGGCTTTGTAAGCAATGCCCGCTGCTGCGGCCCTCTGTCTAGCTCTTTGCGCTTGCTTGGGGCTGAGGGTAATGCCCGTAGCATTGGCATTGAACTGGCGGGCCAAATGCAGCGTACTCCCCCCAATGCCGCAGCCCACGTCGAGAATCTCAGTTGCTTGCTCAACCCCGGTCCATTTCAGCAATTCTTCGATCAAGTCTATTTGGGCCTGGCGACGATCTTTCTTGAGATTGCCATCTGCGCCGTAATAGCCATGGTGCATATGCTCCCCCCAGACTGATTCCCATAGACCCGATGAGGCATCGTAGAAGTCCTGGATCCGTCTATATAGGTCGGGCTGAAGCGGAGGAGTGATAGTGGTCATGGGGCGATCGCAAGCTTGGGTCAAGGTCTCGCTTCAGCCTAGCAATCGCAATTCTACTGGGGGCAGCTTGTAACGGCTTTGCAGTGCTTCGTCTTGAACGGCAAGGTTTGAGGGGCCAAACTAGGCCAATCGAAGCCTGTATCAAAATTAGTCAGCGTTATCAATACAGATGATCTATGATTGGCTAGTTCTAACGGTAGCTGCGCGATCGCCATGGACATGGAAGTCATCGACTTTGAAGGCAAGGTGGTCCTGGGCATTGACCCGGCGATCGCCTCCATTGGTTATGCAGCAATCTGCGATGAGACCGTGCTGGACTACGGCGTGATCAAAACAGACTCCAAGACCAACCTCTCCGTGCGACTGCGGCAGATCTACGATGACATTTGCGAGCTATGCAGCATCGTCAAGCCTGATGCGGTGGCCCTAGAGATGCCTTTCTTTAATCGCGAGAACACCAACGCCAACAAGGTCTTGCGAGCACTGGGCATTATTCAGATGGCCCTGGGAGACTGTGGTCTCTATGACCCCATATTTTTGCACCAATCCCAGGTGAAATCTTCGGTGGCCCAGTACGGGGCAAGTAAGGCGGAGATTCAGGAGTCCGTAGCGTTTTTATTCAAGCTGGATCGGATACCCAAGCCCGATGATGCGGCGGATGCCTTGGCGATCGCCTATGCCGCCCAGATGGGGGTTCGTGCCAACGTGAAGTAGGTTCGCCCAGCGGGCGGTGGTACTGGCTGAAGCGATGGTTCCTATAGAGTCTGGTCTGACGTCTGGGATTGGGTCTTTGCCTACATCTCCTGCACCAACCGCATATAGTTTTGCTTGCTTTGGATGCTTGCAGCCATTGCGCCATCCGCTAAAGCTTTCTCTGCATCGCTCATCTCCTGCCAGAATGCTGAACTGCGCTGGGCAGAGATGCATTCCTTCCACAGCAGCGTGAGCAAAGCCAACATTTGAGGATTCTCCCCTGCTAAGTCTTCCTCAAGGGCTGCAAACTTGGCCTGGGCTTCAGGGTGGGTCTGGATATCTTTCGTGAGGGCGATCGCCTCATTCAACCGTTCAGTCCAATTGCTGGATGCAGTTGTCATAGTCAATTCTTATAAGGTGCAACGCTTTTCCTTATCCTGCCGCACCTAACCATTCTTCGCATCCCAATCGCGGATTTTCACCCCAGGATGCCAAAGCCATTGGCCATAAGCCAAGGATCTCAGTCCACTGGCTACTTTCTCCCCCATCGTCCAAATTTCGGAGCTATCCGTCCAACAGAATCCTCATCAGGTGTAAAAGGTTCAGCCCTGACTTTCTTGCCAAAGCGCCTGTTCTAAGCTGCATAACGGTTTTAGACTCACCGCTGCTAAAGTATCAAGAGCGTCCGATTTCATCAGATCATCCCATCGAGCCAAGGCCCAGAAATGGTAGCAACTATCAGTCCCGACCAAATCGACCGCATAGTTAGCAACCATCACCAGGACCCCTTCGAAGTCCTTGGCCCCCATCAGATTGAGCAAAATGGCCAAACCGTCTGGGCCATCCGTGCTTACCTCCCCAAAGCCGATGCGGTCTGGGTCATCCGTCCCGCCGAATTGCCCAAAGATGCCCAAGCTTTAGCCATGGCATCCGCCCACCATGGGGATTTCTTTGAATGCGTCTTGCCCGCCGGAAGCGAACCGGGCAACTATCAGCTCAAGGTCAAGGAAGGCGAGCATGAGCGCGTCATGTACGACCCCTATGCCTTCCGTTCTCCCAAATTGACGGACCTCGACATCCATCTCTTTGCCGAGGGCAACCACCACCGCATCTACGAAAAGCTGGGTGCTCACCTCACCACCCAGAACGGTGTCGCTGGAACTTATTTCTCCCTCTGGGCTCCCAACGCCCGCAACGTCTCCGTCCTCGGTGACTTCAATAGCTGGGATGGCCGCCAGCACCAAATGCGCAAAGGCCCTAGCGGCATCTGGGAACTCTTCATCCCCGAAGTCGCCGAAGGTGCCCACTATAAGTACGAAGTCAAGAACCACGAAGGGCACATCTACGAAAAGACTGACCCCTATGGGTTTGCCCAGGAGCCTCGCCCCAACACCGCTTCCCTCGTCGCCGACATTGAGAAGTATGAGTGGAACGATGCGGACTGGCTCGAACAGCGTCGCAATACTGAGCCCCTAGACCAGCCCATCTCCGTCTACGAAGTCCACCTGGGCTCCTGGATGCATGAGGCCGAGGACAACCCACCTGCCCCTCGCCCCGACGGCAGCGAAATCACCATCGTCAACACAGCGGAATATAAGCCCGGCGCTCGCTTCCTCACCTACCGGGAAATGGCAGATCGCCTCATTCCCTATGTGAAAAGCATGGGCTTCACCCACATCGAAGTCCTGCCCGTGGCAGAGCACCCCTTCGATGGCTCCTGGGGTTACCAGGTCACCGGCTACTACGCCGCCACTTCTCGCTTCGGCAGCCCCGAAGACCTGATGTATCTGATTGACCAATGCCATCAAAACGGCATCGGCGTGCTGGTGGACTGGGTTCCCGGCCACTTCCCCAAGGACGGCCACGGCCTGGCCTTCTTCGATGGCTCCCACCTCTACGAACATGCTGATCCCCGAAAGGGCGAGCACAAGGAGTGGGGCACCCTTGTCTTCAACTACGAACGCAACGAAGTCCGCAACTTCCTCGTCGCCAACGCTCTGTTCTGGTTCGACAAGTACCACATCGACGGAATCCGCGTGGATGCTGTCGCCTCCATGCTGTATCTCAACTACAACCGCAAGGACGGCGAGTGGGTGGCCAACGACTACGGCGGCTGCGAGAATATTGCCGCAGCGGACTTCCTGCGCCAAACCAACCACCTGATCTTCAGCTACTTCCCCGGCAGCCTCTCCATCGCCGAGGAATCCACTTCCTGGCCCATGGTCTCCTGGCCCACCTACACCGGTGGCCTCGGCTTCAACCTCAAGTGGAACATGGGCTGGATGCATGACATGTTGGACTACTTCAACATGGATCCCTGGTTCCGTCAGTTCCACCAGAACAATGTCACCTTCAGCATTTGGTACGCCTTCACCGAAAACTTCATGCTGGCCCTTTCCCATGATGAGATCGTCCATGGCAAGAGCAACATCATTGGCAAGATGACGGGGGACCAATGGCAAAAATTTGCCAACGTTCGTTGTCTGTACACCTACATGTTCACCCACCCCGGCAAGAAGACCCTCTTTATGAGCATGGAGTTTGCTCAGTGGAACGAGTGGAACGATTGGAGAGACCTGGATTGGGATTTGTTGGAGCATAAGCCCCACCAGGAACTCAAGGAATTTGTGGGCACTCTCAACGAGATGTACAGGAGCGAGCCTGCGCTCTATACCGATGACTTTAGTGAAAGTGGCTTCCAGTGGATTGACTGTAGCGACACCAACCACAGCGTCATCAGTTTCATCCGCCGGGCCAAGGACTCCGATGAGTTTCTGGTCATCGTCTGTAACTTCACGCCCCAGCCCCACTCCCACTACCGCATCGGTGTTCCTGAGCAGGGCTTCTACACAGAGCGCCTCAACAGTGACTCCCGTGAGTATGGCGGCAGCAACATGGGCAATCTCGGCGGCAAGTGGACCGAAGAATGGTCTTACCATGGCCAGCCCTATTCCGTAGATCTCTGTCTGCCTCCCCTGGCGACGTTGGTCTTCAAGCTGGATCGCAAGAAGACCCAAGCGGCGTTGACAGGCCAAGCCGCATAGGCTGGATCGGAGAGTATACTGCCAGATTCAATTTGTGCAACTCGAAGGGATGCGGCATTCAGCAATGCTGCATCCCTTCGTTGTTTTAAGCAGCGATGCCCTCGAAAGCTGCTTGAGTGGCTGCAACCCTCTCTGGTGGGCTGTTGAGTCTGTTGTTGGGGCTGGGCTCAATGCTGTCAGGACTCTTGCTGTTTCCTGAACAGCGTCGAAGGGAGCGGTTTAGGCTACTCATTCACCCCAAACAGCAATACTTGGGTGAACTGATTGGCCGCAAAATTGTCATCACTAATCATGAGTAGCGATCGCCGCCCATCCGCTAACTCCGGTCCAAAGGTCATCCCCTCCAAATTACTCAAGGGAACCTCCAGCGTCGCTAGATCCAGCACCAACTGCTTCTCCACCGGGACAACATTCTCTAACCCAGTTTCTAGCAAGCTATTACTCGTCTGAATATCCGTCGCCCGGCTGCGGTCCACCTCATAGAGCCGCACATTCATGCCGTTATCCCCCGGCATTCCAGTGGAGCCCGCTGCATACATACGCTCCAGGGCTAAATAGCGATCGTCATCTAGAGCCAACAACTCCACCAATCCCGCCGCTGCAAAGCCATCAGGTGGATTAGGCGGAGCTACAACGGGGTCAGTGTTATAGAGATATTCCGCCGCAAGCTGTTCCGTTTCCAAATCAAACAACATCAGTCGTGACGGACTACTTTTCCCCACCGCCGCTTGGGGTCCATCCTGGGCCAGGGCATTCTCTGTTGCCGTCATCAAATACTTCTGACTGGGCGTCATCGTCAGGCTTTCAAAGCCAAGGTTATTCGCCACGCCCCAGTCCGGGCTGGGGGAGTAGCGCCTAGGGATCGGGAGCGATCGCACCTGCTGCCCTGCCAAATCAAACTCCCGCAAAAAAGGCGCAATCCCGGCGGGCGCGATCCCCTCCGAAGAAATCCAGAGCGTGGACTGGGGCGTTAGGGCAATGCCCTCGGGGTCAATGGTATTGGCGTCAAAAATGCTTTGGTCCGGTTGGCGAATGGCTTGGGTGCGCAGGAAGCGGATGCTGCTCTGATCGAAGCGATTGCCCGTGAGCTCAATTTGTAGACGGTAAAAGCGGGCTGGGGCTTCTTGGCTGCGATCGTCTGAAATGCTGTAGAAAATCTCGTTTTTGGCATCGTAAGTTAAGCCAGACAATCCGCCCAGCAAGGCATCGTCCAAAATCAGACTCCGCCCGCCAAACTTGGCTTCGCCCAAAAACTCCAAAGACTCAACCTGACGAAGCTTGGGTTGAGTTTCCGCAGAGAATGCCTTTTCTTGGGATTCCGCAGAGGGATGGGTGACAGCCAGGGCAAACGTTACCCCCAGCAATCCTCCCAACCAACCATTCAATAAGCGTAGACCAATCCATCTAGCCCGAATTTTTCCAGCCATGGCACCAGATTCCACACCGCTGCCAAGAAACTACCGCGAATGCGGGGATCACAGCTCCTCTAGCGGGATGTCTTAAGGTGATTTCACAAAAGTAGGCTGAACTTGCCTGAAATATAGAGGACTCGCAAGAAAAATATTGGCCACATCATCTCGTGCAGCTTAGTAATCCACGCCTCGCTTCAAGTCCACGCCCCGCTCTGCATAGTGCTTATGGCAAACCATTTCCGAATGGACCGAGGCCAACTCAAAGTAATCCGGCGCATTTTTGCAGCGACCCGTAATGATGACCTGGGTATCGCGGGGCTTGCGCAGTAGAGCATTCACAATCGGCCCCTGGGGCAAAAGCTCTAAATCTACCGTGGGATTGAGTTCGTCCAAAATGATGGTTTTGTAGAGGCCCGACGCGATCGCCGTCTTGGCAATTTCCCAGCCCCGCTCTGCTTCCACATAGTCAATCGCTTGTTGTTGCCCCCGCCAAACAATGGCATCCCGCCCGGAGCGCTGGTGGTCCACTAGATCGGGATAGCTCTTTTGCAGAGCTGAAATGGCGCCATCCTCGGTATAGCCGCTGCCCCCCTTAAGCCACTGCAAAATCAGCACCCGGTGAGACTTGTCCTGGCTGATGCCCTTACCGATCGCCTGCAAGGCTCGGCCCAAAGCACTGGTGGACTTGCCCTTGCCCTCACCGGTATAGACTTCAATGCCCTTCACTGCCGGGCTGTCATGGTGGTGGGGCCGCATCTCAGAGTGCAAATCGGCAATCTTCAGCAGCGAAGGGGGAGCCCCCCGACCCGTCGCAATAATTTCTAGTCCTTGGGGCTTTTTTTTCAGGGTCCGCACCACCTCATCCACGGGCAGTAAGCCCAGGTCCAGCAGTGGGTTCAGCTCATCCAAGACGACGACGGAATAGAGACCCGAGGAGATGGCTCCCTTGGCCACCGCCCAACCCCGCTGGGCCTCTTGCTTATCAAAACGAGTAATTTCTTCTGCGCTAAAGAACTCCGCCCGGCCCGTGCGGACTTGATCTATTAGATGGGGAAAGCCTTGCTGGAGAGCCGCGATCGCCGCATCCTCGTCATAGGTGCGCCCCGGCCCCTTCAAAAACCGCAGCAACAACACCCGCGTCTGGCGATTGCTATTAATGCCATAGCCAATGGAGCGCAGCACCACGCCCAGGGCAGCCTGGGACTTGCCCTTGCCTGCCCCGTCGTAGACATGGATCTGCCCCGTGGCACGACCCGAGGTCTCCTGGGCAGTACGAATTCCGATTCCCGCTTGGGTCATGGGTTTGAGCGAGGTAATAGTGAATGGATAACCGTTCCATAGCGTCGCCATCGCGACCGCTATACCGACGATTCGTTACCCTCATCTATTCATTATTGATTACTTCTTGCCCTCTGCCCTTGCCATTAACCAATGGTGTCATTTCAATAGGCCTTTCCACATCCTTAGGGGGAAGCCTCATTTGTACCAATTCTGCTCCTCTAGTAGGCAGCTGAGCCCTGAGGCACTATAATTCACCACACTTGATGCACAGCCAACCATGCCCACCCTCGAATTGGTGCTGCCACTGCGGGCCATTGTGCTCCAGGCTCTATTCCTGACCGTCGCTGTGGCGATCGAAGCAGTCGTCTTCCAACGTCAGTTCGGAATTAGTAAGTCCGGCAGCGTGATCTATTCCTTTGCGGTCAATCTTGTCAGCACTGTGATTGGCTGGAGTATTTTTTTGGCAGTGGAACCCTTTTTGCCTGACGACTGGCGCATGGCAGCAATGAGCTTTGTGTTCTTCAATCAGGTTTTCGGTAATTTAGACATTTCAGTCATCGCGCCAGTTCTGGCCTTTTGCACTTTCCTCGGAACACTTTTCCTAGAGCTCCAGGCCATGAATTTCTTTATTCGCATCTGGTCACCTGAAACGCCCCCCCAGCAACATGACACCACTCGGATTAAATTTGACCGCCTGAGTCGTTATCGCAGCTCAGAGACCTCCCGTTATCGCAGCAGCGCTCTCCTTCGGGCCAATGGCTACAGCTACGGTGCCATCTTATTAATGCTCCTAGTGCTCCAGCGAGCGAGCTTCCTTTAAATTGGCATCCTGAAGATTTCCATGGCCCTGGGCAGTGAAACCCCGGCTCCCCCAATGCCTCGACTTAATTTCTGCCCTGGCTCTTCTCCTCAGCCAGCCATCTGTTCTCCCTCTGTCCCTGATGTCTCCTAGGCCAATCACCTGACCCATGAAGATTCTGCTGCAATCGTTTTGGCAATCGTTGTGGGGAATGCTGCGCCCAACGAGCTTTTACTCTTGGCAGACTTCCCTGTGGATGAGCCTCTTGGCCTGGCTGTTGGCCCAGGTCGCTAGATCTCCAGATCAGGTCAAAGCCCCCATTGCAGTCCATGACATCCTCACCAGCTTCAGCTGGATGTTTTTGATCTTAGCCGTGGGATGGCTCACTGCTGTACAACCGGTCAAGCTTTTGGGGCAGAATCTGGGGCCTTGGATTACAGGAGCGCTGGTTTGTCTCTTCCTCTTTGCCCGGGGTGATTATGTCTTGCCCAAGGCCGCAATCATGACCTGGCCGATGATCTCAGCAGCGATCGCGGCTTTCCCGGAGTTTGTGGATATTGAGCGGGGCTTCTCCGTTCCCAGCAAGCTGCGGGTCCGCCAAAATCTCTGCATCATGTTATTGGTGAATCTGCTGCTCACCAGTTGGATCACCTTCGGCTTCCGCATCAATGGCTGGCTCATAGACTATCCCGGTCTCTGGGGAGAAGGCTTCAACGGTAGCTACTTCGTGATGCAGCGCCCCAGAGAAGACCGCGACTTTAACCGAGGCCGCAATATCGTCCAAGAAATGGAGCAACAGCTCAAGCAAAACACGACTTTTAAGGTCCAGTCTGAAGTGGAACGTTGGCTCCTGGACAACCAAAACGATCCTCTTATTTTTCGTGACTCCGTCATGAACACCCTCGCCACTCGCCGCACCGACGAAGATGACCTGCCCCGCTTCCAAGACGACAGTTTCTGGCAACTCGAAACCATCGTCAGCGAGCCCACCTATAACGAAGCGGACTACCAAGTGGAACTACGAGCCCGCTGGATTGGACCTCGTGTCAAGGAAGCAGGCCACATGGTCAAGCGCACCTGTGTCATCGACTTCGGTAGCAGCAAGCGGGCCAGCATTAACTGCCCCGGCAACATCATCGTCTTCACCAATCCCAATGATCCGGACAGCGCCATTATTCCGGGCGAGGGGCAGGCGGTCGACGAGGATGTGATGAAAGATATTGAAGCGGCGCCCACCCTCTAAGCATTCAGAATCATGTCAGGAGCTGGCATGCCAGGTTCACAATCGAACGTGGTTTCTAAATGAGTTGATTTCAGCCTCGTCCCTACGGTAATTCTCAAGACCCTTTCCCATTCCTCTTTTGCCCCTGCCCGGCCTTTCACCATGAACCTTCGCCGCCTCTTCGTCATTGCCAGCAATGTATTCCGCGAAGTCCTGCGCGATCGCGTCCTCTACCTTGTGGGAGTGTTTGCGCTCATCATGCTGGCGGCAGGGCGGCTAGTCCCGGAGCTATCTAGCCTCGCAGCCAGCAAAGTTCTATTGGATGTGGGCCTAGGCGCGATCGCCTTAATTAGCCTTGTTGTCACCGTTTTTGTCGGCAGCAGCTTAATTCACAAGGAAATCGAAAAACGCACGGTCCTGGTGCTCCTCGCCAAACCCATGACCCGCAGCGAATTTGTCGTGGGCAAGCACCTTGGCCTTTCTGCCGTCTTAGCCCTACTGATTGCGGCCATGGGAGTGATTTACTTCCTGCTCCTACGGGCCTACTCAGTCCCCTTTGACATCGTCCCCCTATCCCTATCCCTGGTATTCCTCTGGCTGGAGCTGAGCCTCCTCGCTGCAGTTGCCATGCTCTTTGGTTCCGCCATGAGCCCTCTGCTCACCACCCTGCTCACCTTTGCTATTTACGCTGTCGGCCACCTCAGCCCCGATATCGTCAAGCTTGCGGCCATTGCTGAGAACCCAGGACTCCAGAAGGCTGTTCGCAGCCTCTACCTCGTTTTACCTGACCTGGACCGCCTCAACCTGCGTAACGATGCGATCTACAGCAACCTACCAAATGCCCAAGGACTGGGAGCGATCGCGCTATATGCCCTGGTCTACATCGCATTTCTCCTGGCAGGCTCGACCTTAATCTTTCAGCGTCGAGAGTTTTAGCCTCTTCTCATGATGCAAAAAATGCATATATAGATGAGCAGGAGCATGATCGCGGTATGGTCTGACTCACCAATATCTTTGACCATTGTTGTTTGCATAACGCAATGCCAAAACTGCCATTGTTCCCCGCATAAAACGGCGCAAAAATTGCAAGAACCGGGCAAAGCATTGACGACCCGTCATAAATAGGGCTCAATGAGTTCCCATATCTGCCCCTTCTTCCCATGGTGGGTTTTCCACCCCGGCGAGCCACTGTTCCCTGAGAGGAGCGATCGCCCAAGCCCTCATTGCGTAAGCAACTGGGTTCCTAATGGCAATCCAACTCGCGCTCAGGCCAAAGAAGTTGCAATTTGAAACAATTCACAGTCTTTGGACTTCCAGAGTCCCTCTCACCTCTGTTTCAGAAGGCTCGACCTCCCTTGACAAGCGGATTCTTTCGATTCTCTGGCAACACGTAAGTTACGAAATAGAGCCTCGGTGATCTTAGGCACACAAATGTCCCTGTAACCTCACCTGTACTAATTCCCCACGCATATCAGCTTCTCTGTTGGAGTAAAAGTCTTAATTTTGTTTTTCTTTTTAGGTCAAAAGCTTGAGGTTACTTCATGTAGCTTCAGCCTAGTCACTGCAAAAGGTTGCCGCATTTTGAGGCACAGAATTTAGTTTCGTCCGGACCAGAATGATCAGCCGAGTTGCTTAGACAAAACCTACTTTTAGGAGCCCACTACGTCTTGTGTATTAACCCGTAGGGCTGGGCTACGCCATTTGCGTGGGAGCTTGTAGATTCCAAAAAACCAATGTAGATTTATGGGGATTTTTTACAAGGAGAAAGTACTCACTCGCAGGATCCACTGATTCTGCCGTACTTTCTTTAGGGCCTTCCTTGCGGAATGCCTGAATTCGAGAAATGCTCTTTTCCGGTTCTTCTGTGTCTTTACATCCCTGCAAGCCGATGAATTTTTGGATGCAGCTACGGAGTCGGGGTCGGTTGCTCCTCGCGATCACTATTCCCCTGGCTGCCCTAGCGACGCCGTTTCGCATAACTGCGCAAAACCTGATTACCAATACCGCCTTTGGTTCTGGTACGGGGACAAGCACTAATGTGTCTTCGAACCCTGCGATTATCTCCGTCGGACAAGCCAATTTGGAATTGGTCAAGACTGGCGATCGCTCCTCAGCGGAACCAGGCGATACCGTGGTCTACCGTTTGATTTTCGCCAACCGAGGTGATGCACCGGCGACTCTCCAATCGATTCAAGACGACTTGCCCCAGGGTCTAAATCTTCAAGAGGACTCCCTCAGGGCCATCTTACGAGCTAACGATCAAACCACCGAAGCGCCTTTCGGGAATGTTCAAACCTTAGGTACAAGGGGGTTCAACGCAGCCTTTACAACCCCTGTATCCATTCCCCCAGGTGGCATTCTTGATGTGGTCTATGCCGCAGAGGTCACTCCAGACGCCCTTCGCGGCAACGGGCGGAATATCGCCTTGGGACTTCTTTCGAATGGAACGTCCACCAATAGCGACACTCACCGTCTGCGCATCCGTCCCGGTATCGCTAACAACTGCGGCACCCTACTAGGCCGAGTGTTTGTTGATGACAACATGGACGGCTTCCATCAGCCCGACGAAGTTGGCGTTCCCTACGCAGTCATCTTCCTGGACGACGGCAACCGCATCACTACTGACGAAGAAGGTCTCTACTCGGTGAACTGCCTTCAGCCTGGGCGTCGAGTGGGCACCATCGACTACACCAGCGTGCCGGGCTACCAAATCACCCCCGACCCCAACTTTATTGACCGAGACAGCGTCTCTCGCTGGGTCAATATGGCTCCTGGCGCAACTCGCCGGATGAACTTTGGTCTCAAGCCCTTAGCCGAGCCAGAACCAGAGCCCATCCCAGAACCAGAGCCTGTTCCAATTCCAGAACCAGAGCCTGCTCCCATTCCAGTTCCTGAGCCAGAGCCAGAGCCTGAACAGGCTGCACCGGTACCTGCGCTCTTCTAGCGTTCAAGGCCGAACTTTCGATTCCGAATCGACTTCTCCTTTGTCCCCAATCGTGATGCGTTCGTCGCGCGACCCTCGCCAGAAGTGACTATGAAAAATTTGATGTTCCTCGAGTTACTCGAATATTGGCATCGGAGCATGGGTGGCCTCGGTGCAACTGACCAGTCCCACCGCTGGTCTCGCCAGGGTGCCTGGTTGAGCCTAGGCCTCACTGCTTCTTTGCTTGGTCTTATTGGACCTGGTGCTGCCATAGCTTCAGAACAAGCTGAGCAGGAGTTAAGCAATGCCATAGCTGCTGAGCCAGCCCAAAGCACTGCCCTAGCTCCCGAGCAACCTGAGCAGAGTGATGATGCCGTTCTTGAGCTATCTGCTCCCCTGGAGCCCAGTGCGTCCCTAGAAAAGTCTGCTGTTGTCTCAGCAGTGGAAACCGAAGCAGTGGCAGAGCCTGTTGTCTCTGATGAGACAGAGGAATTCTTCCAGCAGCTGTCCCAATCCAGTGAATCTGATCCTCTCTTTATCGAACCCGTCGAGCCTGAGGCAGTTGATGCTCCAGACTTCATGGATTTTTCTGACGAAGAAGACCGATGGATCAAGCGTGACCAGCTGGGCACACCTTCCACTGCAGACCCTGATTCTGATTTCGTCGGCGGTACTTCCTTTGAAGAACGTCAAGATTTGGGTCGTCCCCCAGCTTGGTCTGACTATGACGGTGAAGTTGAAGTTGAACCTCTCACCAATAGCGCTGCGACGACCGCTAGCGATGCCATTCCAGCCATTGAGTTCCTCCAGGTAGAGCGCACTCCTGCCGATGGTCGCACCACTGCTCTCATTCAGGGTCAAGTGGTGGATGGAGATGGCAACCTTTACACCGATGATGTATTGGTCACCCTCACCGCAGCGGCAGGTCGTTTCATGGGCGAGGATGCCGATGAAGACCGCGCTGGCTTCCAAGTCGTTGCTAGAGACGGTGAGTTCCAAGCTCGTCTCCAGTCTCCCCTCAAGGCTCAATGGGTTCGGGTTCGTGCTGCCATTGACCCCCAGTGGGACTTGGAACTGGATGCTGAGGATCGCCTGCGGGAAACCGATACCCTCTCTCTGCCTAACACGCCTTACAAGCCCCTCTCTTCCTTAACGGCAGTCGAGGCTTATACCTCCGTTGAGTTCATCACCAACCTGCGGCCCAGCTTGGTTTCCGGTAGCTTGAACCTGCGCATCGGTAGAGGCAACACCAACTTTTACGGTCCCTTCGAGGAATTCCTCGACGACGACGATGATTATGGCGTTGACGTTGATGGTGGCTTGTTCGCTATCGGCACCTTGGGTGAATGGCTATTCACCGGTGCAGTCAACCTGGACCGAGGCCTCAACGATGATTGTGATGGCTCCGGTAACCTGTTTAGCCAAAGCTCCACCTGCGACAACCGCTACCCGGTCTACGGCGACAGCTCTGAGATTAATAACCTCACCCCGTCCAAGGACAGCGTATTTGCCCGTTTAGAGCGCACCTCGATTATTCCGGGAGCTGAGCCTGACTTCATCATGTGGGGCGACTGGCTGACGAGCGAGTTCTCCCGTCCTTCCCAGTTGTTTTCGGCCACAACCCGCACACTCCACGGTGCTAAGGCCAACTACAACTTTGGTGGTTTGCAAGTCACCGCAGCCTATGCCAACGACATTGATGGCTATCGTCGGGACACCATCGTTCCCAATGGCACTAGCGGCATCTACTTCCTCTCCAATCGATTGATTGTGGCGGGTAGTGAAACCGTCTTTGTTGAAACCGAGGAAATCAATCGCCCCGGTTTTGTCGTCGAACGCAAAGCACTCCAGCGCGGTCGCGACTATGACATCGACTACGATCGCGGTTCCATCACGTTCCGTAGCCACATCAACTCTATAGAATTTGATGACTTCGACGACACCCTCGTTCGTAGGGTCGTCTCCACCTATGAATTTGAGGATGACGGCAACGACAACAACAATGCCCTCCTGGCCGGTCGTCTCCAGTACAACTTCTCCCGCGAGTTGGGACAAGAAAGCTGGATTGGTGCTTCTTACCTCAACGAAGGCCAAGAAGATCGGGACTTCTCCCTCTTCGGCTTAGACTTTCTTGCGCCCCTGGGCAATGACGGTCGCTTCATCGCAGAATATGCCCGCTCCAACAATGGCGTCGACTTCCTCGGTGATGTTGACGGTGCCGCCTATCGCTTAGAAGTCGAAGGTAAGCCCACGGACTGGCTCAGAGCGAGAGCGTTTTACCGCACTGCGGAAGATGGATTTGCTAACGATTCCACCTTTAGCTTTGTGCCAGGCCAGACTCGCTACGGCATCCAGGGCACTGCTCGGGCTGGTAACAGCACTCAGTTCCGCTTCGATGTAGAGCAGGAAAATAACTTTGGTAATTCTGCGGTTCTGACTCCTCGCTTCTTCGACCAACTGTTTGACCCCAATCCGACCGTGGCCTCGGGGGCTAGCGTCGACAACAGTCTCTTCACCGCCAAAGTTGGTGTTGTCCAGGAAATCGGCAGTGCTGATGTCGGTGTCGACTTCGTCCACCGCAACCGGGACGATGACAAGGACACTAGTTTGAGCAGCAGTTCAAACCAGTTAGTCTCCCGCTTGCGCGTGCCCCTAGGCGAAAAGTTCGCCTTCCGGGCTCAGAACGAGCTCAACCTCACCGAAGATGGTGATGAACTCTATCCCAACCGCACAACCCTAGGGGTTGAATGGGATACCTTCCCCGGCGTCAAGTTGCGTTTGGCTCACCAATTCTTTGGTGGCGGCATTATCGACAACAGCGCTATCACCAGCCTGGACACCATTGTTGAGCGTGCTCTCTCCGACGACACGACCTTGACCAGTCGTTATTCCGTTGCAGGCACCCAAAGTGGTTTCAACAACTACGGCTCCATTGGCCTCAACCACCGCTGGACCGTTTCTCCTGGCTTGAAGGTGAATCTCGGTTACGAGCGCATCTTCGATGACCTGTTCGACCGTACCGGTGCAGGTAGTCGTCAGGCGGCGGCTTACACCCAGGGGCAAACAGCAGCAGTGCTGGGCCTCAGCGAGGGTAGCTCCTACAGCATCGGCGCGGACTACACCGCCAATGACCGCTTCAAGGCAAACGGTCGCTTGGAGTACCGCGATACTGACGATGGCGACTTGTTCTTCGCCAGCGCAGCGGGCGTCGGCAAAATCAACGATCGCCTTTCCATCCTCGGTCGCATTGAATCTGCTGGGGCGAGCAACCAAACCTTTATTGATCGTCTGAGCGATACCTTAGACCTCGACTTAGGCTTGGCCTATCGCGACCCTCTCAATGATCGCTTCAATGGCTTGTTGCGTTTGGAGCACCGAGTTAACGGTGACATTACGCCAGATGCGATTGGTACCGGTTCCGAGTCCCGCGCAACGCTTCTGTCTGCTGAGGGCATTTACGCCCCCAACTGGCGTTGGGAGTTTTACGGCAAGTACGCCATGCGCTGGACTGAAACCAGCTTGAATGGTGGCTTTAGCAACGACAGCCGCGTTTCCTTGGCTCAAGCCCGTGCGCTCTACCGGTTTGACTACCGTTGGGACGTAGCAGGTGAGGCTCGCTGGCTCAACCAACCCACTGCTGACTTCAGCGAATGGGGCTGGGCAGGCGAGTTAGGCTACTACCTCAATCCTGACCTCCGTGCTTACCTGGGCTACAGCTTCGGTAGTGCAGACGACCGCGACTTTGGCGGTTTCCGCTCAGACGGCGGTGTCTATGGCGGTGTGAACTTCAAGGTCAATCGCTTGTTCAACGACTTTGGTGTGCAAATGCCCGTTGCCAAGCCAGACAATGACGATGTTCAGGCTTTCGATGCTTCAGCTTCCCAGGAGCCGCTTTTCGACAGTGTCGATAGCGACCCCTTCGCAGATGACATCGCGCCTGCAGCGGAATCAGTTGCCCCTGAGTTTCAAGAAGCTCTTCCAGCGGAAGATAGCGCTCAGGAGATTCCCCGCGCTTTGTTCTAGCGATGTAAGGCAGCTATTGATGCAATAGCTGCCTCCCTTTTTCCTTCAAGTTTTTTCGCTGAATTGCCCCACATACGTGTGTGTCAGGACTGAATTATGAGCCGACTTCGCCCCAGACTTCAACTTCAACTTCTCGCAGAACTTCCCTTAGGAGTAGCTAATCCAAAGCCAGACTCAAAAGGACATTTCCGGCATTCGACGCTTTTCCGAGCTGCAGGCCTATTAGCAGCATTCGGTGGTTTGATGATTCAAACCCCATCTGCTTGGGCGCTAGACTTTTTCTTCGGAGACACTTCTCCAGAGGTTCCTTGGCCATCGGGCAGTCAGGCTGAGACCTTCCAACAGGGGGGGGTAACCCTTGATTTCGAGATTACTCAATCGCCTGGCGTTGTATTTTCTAATGGCACACCACAGGACAGCGATACCTCACCCATTAATCTCACTGGTGGGTTGACCAATGGTAATTTGCTGATTACTCATAACCCTGATGACATCCCAGATACGGTCAATATAAACCTTGACTTCCTTAATGCTGCTGGTAATCGAGTCCCGGTCGAGAATCTGACCCACACCCTGATTGATCTTGATCGTGATGACGGTCGCGAGTGGCAGGACGTTTCTTCCGCAGTCTCTCTCTTAGGTGGAACGCCTGTACCCACTAGTGCGATTGCCGGTTCAGGCTTGGGACCTGGGGGAACAGCTGAAAATGTGACTGGTAATGCTGCCGCTATTGGCTATACGGAGCCAGCGGGAGCTGTTACTTTCAGAGGTGTCACTGATCGCGACGACTCAACTCTTAACCCAGTTTCTCCCGATCCCGCTGGCGTGGAAGCAGCGAACAATAATGGTACGCCTCCTGGTTCGACGGATGGTACCGAGGGTAGTGTCGTACTGACCTACGGTACTACTGCAGTAGACCAAATTCAGATCACTTATGGTAACGGCCCTGCTGCTGCTGCCGATAATGGCACAGGTGTTGACCTTTACGATTTAAGTGGTGGGGTTGATCCTGGTGATCACGGCATGGGGTTCTTCGGTGACTTCAGCTTCGACCCTGGCATCATTGGTGTGGCCAAGGAAGTCACCAGCGTTGTTGACAACAACGATGGCACCTTCAACATCACTTACAGCGTTGTAGTTGAGAACTTGGGTGAAACTACTCTCTCCAACGTCCAGCTAGACGACGACCTGATTGCTCCTGGCAACGGTATTACTAGTAATACGTTTAGTGCTGCTGGTGGTTCGGACCCTTTCACCATCGTGACGCCTCCAACGCCCACTGGTGCTTTAACTACCAATGCTGGCTATGACGGTGGTAACAGCAACTCCCAATTGTTAGGCGCTGGTAATAGCTTGGCAGTTGGTGCATCCGAAACGCTGACCTACACCGTTCAGGTCACCCCAGGAGCCGGTAGCACTCTGCGCTACGACACTCAAGTCAGCGCAACTGGTAACACCCCCAGCGGCGGTACTACCACTGACATCTCCAACGATGGCGCAGCCGTAGAAGATGGCGCTGGCGATAACGACCCCACCTCCGATCGCTCTGGTGGCGTTGATTTCCCTGTGAACGCAACCACCACAGCTGGCAATGGCAGCACGGTTGCCATTAGTGGTGCTAACGCTGGCGATGAAACCGTCACCGTTGCTGTCTTGCCTGCCCAGCCTCGCATTGGTGTAACCAAGCAAGTCAGTAACGTTACCAATAACAACGACGGCACCTACACCGTTACCTATCGCCAGATTGTGCGTAACCTGGGAACGGAAGACCTATCAAACGTTGTCCTAACGGATCAAGATTTTGCAACCACCTTCCGCACAGGAACCGCCACAGGCGTAACGAGTGCGACTATTGTGGGGGGCAGTGTTTCCGTTTCAGGTGCAGCTCCAGCTGGATTCCCGGCTGGTTATAACGTTCTCACAGGCACTCCGACATTTGATGGCGTAGGCAATTTGCAGCTTGCAACTATTGCTTCTCTGCCGGTTGGTGGATATGGCGTTGTCGACTATCAAGTTCTCGTTGACCCCACAGACCCCATTGATGGAACCATTGAGAACTTAGGGGATGGAACCTTGGGTGGCGCATCGCCCGATGACGACAATCCCTACGAATCTCAGGTCACTGCAGCGGGTACCGGTGCGACATCGACAACAGCAGTAACTGACCTCTCCGATGATGTCACTGGCTTCCCTAACGCTGCGGATCAATTGCCCCGTGACTTGAATGGCAATGGCACTGCTACAGATCCCGTGGATGGTGGAGGAGCACCTCAGTCCAGCCCCATTCCCGCAGATCCTACGAACGACGAAACCACGGACGAGAACAATAGAACGCCGGTTACTTTCACGGGCTCACCTGCGATCGCTCTCTCCAAACGTGTCACCAACGTCACGGCGAACCCTGACGGCACCTTTGACGTTACCTACCGTCAGCTCGTCCAAAACATCGGTGGCGTTGCTTTGGATAGCGTTCAGATTGCAGAAGATGACAGCATCACCGATATCTTCCGCGTCGGCCAGCCCGACGGTGCCACCAGCGCCGTCGTTCAGAGCGTCACAGCTGTAGCCCCTGGAGTGGTTTCCCCTGGAGATACCAACGGAGTCACCCTGACCGCAGGCGCTCCTGCAGGTCTGTCAGGTGCGGGCCGCACATTGCTCGCCGGAAGCGATACGCTGTTGCCCAACCAGTTTGGTGCAGTGGACTATGTTGTCCGCGTCACTCCTGGTAACACCACCGAAGGCTATGGCGGCAATAACCTTCCCTTCTCTTCCCAAGCAACCGCGACGGGTATTGCTACAACCTTAGGCGGGACTTCGGTTACCGATCCTTCTGATGACGGTGTGGAATTCCCCAATGGTGCTCCTAGCGCTACGGACCCAGCTCAGACCCTGGATCCCGATGGTGATAGCAATGCCAATGAAGGTGTTGCAACCCTGGAGCCCATCGACCCCGATGGTAATACAACCACCACCGCAACCCAGGCTAGCGAAAACAACCCCACTCCGGTTCGCTTTCCAAAACTGGCTGTTGCAAAGGAAATTAGCGATGTCACCGGTAGCGGTACCGCAGCCGACCCTTATATCGTCACCTACGATGTCACGGTTCAAAACGTCGGCGGCATTCGTCTCACCGACGTCCAAGTCACTGAAGAGAACATCGATGATGTTTTCGATGACCTGCCCGCAGGCGACACCACCGTCCTCGGCCCTGTGACTCAGGTCTCCGGCATCCCCACCACCGTCAACCCCGGTTTCGACGGTGAGGCCACAACGCAGCTTATTGACCCCGGCACCTTGTTAACGCTTGAGCCGGATGAGGCTTCGGTTCTGCGCTATCAAGTCCAGGTCATCAACCCCACCGATAACACCCCTTACGACAGCAGCTCCACGGGATCTGGTACCGGCATTCCCTCCGATGGTAATGGCCCCATTGCTGGTAATCCTCTCACTGTCGTTGGTGATGCCGATGCAGATGGAACGACTGAAGCAGCTGTATCCACAGGTCTGCTGCCGGTCAGCGACCTATCTGACGATGGTACGGACCCTGACCCTGTTACCACAGATGGCAACCGAGGCAGTGGAGCGGGTGAAAACGATCCCACTGTCGCTACCTTCCCAGTGGGCCCTCAAATTGGTCTAACCAAGCAAGTTGTCAGCACGACTCCTGTAGATGGTCAGCCTGGTGTTTTTGATGTCACGTTTGAGTATGTCGTTGAGAACGTTGGCGTTGTGCCGCTCAATGGTCTCGATATCACCGACAACTACGACACCCAGTTTGATATTGGTCAGCCGACGGCCGTTTCTAACTACGAAGTCCTTAGCGTGACTCCCGGAGCACCAGCAACGCCTGGTGACCCAACCTTAGTCGGTGGCACCACTGTTGTAGGCAGTGGTCCCAATAGTGGAAACCTCTCTGTTGCCACAGGAAACACCACACAGTTTGATCCTGGTGAATCAGCCACGGTTCAAGTCGTTGTCAGGGTGACACCTGAAGGGGATCAATTGGGGACGGTTTATGACGGAACGGCCACCGCAAGTGGTACATCCGTAAATGACCCCACCCAATCCGATACAGACCTATCGGACGATATTCCACCTGCAGATGCAACGGACCCTCGCGTTATTACAGCCGACTCCGGCATCTTAGGTGATGGTGTAGCCAGTGGTGAAAGTGCAGACGATGCGACCCCAGTCGTATTTGAGTTGGCCGACAGTGGCGCAGGCTTGCAGCTATTTAAGGCAATCACCTCCACTTCTGTGACGGGCGATATCACCACTCAGCTACCAGGGGCACCTGATGGCATTCTTGGAACTAATCAGTTACCTGATGAACTCCAGCCAGGCGATACCGTGCAGTACACCATCTACTACGTCAACAATGCAGCCACTGTATTCTCTGGCTTAGAGATTTGCGATCCACTACCTTCCCCGCTCCAACTGAATCAGTTCCTGACTGTGGGGGGTAGCTTCATTGACGCGCTAGTGACAGTTCCAACAGGCAATACATCTTGTCCTGTTAATGACGCTGGCTTAGCCGTCCAAGTGGATGGAGATGGTAACCCCACCTCTGATCCCAACGGAGCAGTCATTTTTGCAGTGGGTGATGTCGCTCCCGGCACAACTGGCTCTGTCGTCTTCGAAGCGACCGTTCCGTAAATTGGCATTGAGCTTGGATGACTATCCGCTGCTTTAATAGCCTGTAAAAGCCGGGACATTGCATTAGTGCAATGTCCCGGCTTTTTAGTAGACTCGGCAACAACATTACTTGTATAAAATCTAATGGCCCATCAAGGCGCGCTGATCAGTGGCTTCTATGGATATTCCAATATGGGGGACGAAGCCATGCTGTCCGGCATGGTCAAGCTGTTGCGTCAGCAAGACCCCGATTATCCCCTAACGGTTTTAACGTTTAATCCCGAAGACACCCAGCGTCGTCACAAGATTTCCACCGTTCCCACCCATGCTCCTCGTCGTCGGCTAGATGCCATTCGGAATAAGGTGCGAGATCCAGAGCGCCAAGCCATGAAGGCGAATCCTGTCTTTGTTCTGGGCGGTGGGGATTTGCTACGAGACGGCGCAGATCGGCCCGTTGCTCAGTTTTGGTTATGGCCCATGCAGAAGGCTATCAAGCTCAAACGCCGCACTGCTTTACTGGGAGTGAGTGTGGGGGAAATTTGGAAACCCGAAACCAAAGAGCTGATTCCTTGGGTGCTAAACCAAGTGGATTTAATTACGGTACGTGATGCGGCTTCTAAACAAAAGCTAGAGGCCCTAGGCGTTACTAATCCAGTCCATATCATCCCTGATCTAGCTCTGCAAGCGGTGAAGTCCCTGGCTCAGCCCCCCCAGGAGTCGAGTCGACCTTTGCAGGTGGGAATATCGGTGCGCTGGATGAGTAACCGTGGACAGACGGTAGATTACTCCTACGCAGAACTACAGCGAGAAATGGCAGCGATCGCGGATTACGCCGCTTCTAAACACAATGCAGTGATTCACTTTCTCCCCTTCCAAGCCTTCGACAACTACTACAGCAATGATGATGATGACTATATCGCCATCCTAGAAATGCTGCGTCACAGTCGTCAGTCTCCTGATTTTGTCGTACATCGCTATTTCCCCTCCCTTGCAAAGCTCACCGAAGTGATGGGCAACTTAGACGTTGTTGTGGGGATGCGGCTCCATTCTTTGATTATTGCGGCAGGCTTAGGTGTACCGGTCATTGCAGCGGATTATGACCCCAAAGTGACCGGTTTTATGGCGGAGATCGGCCAATCAGATTATTCGGTGCCGTTGCGAGAGTTCAAACGCGATCGTGTCATCCCTTTACTCGATAATCTCTTAGCTCAACCTCAAATTGCAAGAGATAGCATTGCGCAGGGCCTGAGTCAGTATGAGGCTCAACTACAGACTTTAAAGCCCATCCTTTTAGAGAAGCTTTTCCAGTCGTAGCTCTAGCCCTTGTCTCGCACTTGAATAAGTGTGGGACAAGGATGTGTAAAATGACATGCTCTGGCTGATAGGTGTGAGTATTACCTATCGAGTTGTCAAACCTTCTGTAGCAGCTATCTCAACTCTAGGAGCTATTGATGGGCAATAGAAAAGATCTTGCTCTGAATTCCTGAGTACTATGATGAAGTATCTTTTCGTCAACCTGTAAGGCAATGAAGCATGTTGAAACGCTTCGGTTTAGGACGAGTACTACCGTCTAAAATTAAACGAGATCTTTTAATTGGCTTTCCAGAATCAATGAAAAGCGAATAAATCAGCCAGGGGCAGCGTCAGGTAGGCGTTTGTGCAATAGCCCCATTGCCGTCTATCTGCTGCATCTATCTATCTTTTTATCTATAAGAGGCTCATTGTAATGGCGAAGGTGAATGGAACCAATAGCCCCATATTTATCGTAGGTTGCCCTCGTTCTGGTACGACACTGCTGAGAACGATTATTGCATCGCATTCGCGCATGATTGTTTCTCCGGAAAGCCATTTTTTCAATTATTGGCTTAAAGAATATGGTCATCTCAACTTGGAAGATGAATCCGAATTTCAGTATTTCTGGAAAGACTTCAGTGCTAGTAAACGATTTAGCTATTTTGAGTTAGAACCTGATGCTTTTCTCAAAAAACTAAACGAGCTGGGCACCCCTAGCTTTAAAGCTGTGTTTGAATTATTAATGGCAGAATATGCTGCGACAAAGAATAAGCCTCGCTGGGGAGAAAAAACACCTGCCCATTATGACTACTTGGAAACAATCTTCGATTGGTTCCCTAACGCTAGGATTCTCTGGCTAATTCGAGATCCGCGTGCAGTTTCAGCCTCTTTACTAAAGGTTGACTGGGCTAGCAATTATATTCATTCGAATGCTTATTACTGGCTTAGTAGTGCCAAACTCTATCTTGAAAAGTGGCAGGAAGAACCGAGGGTTCTGCTCTTAAAGTACGAGGATTTGGTCATAGATCCAGAAGCTAGGATTGAAGAAATGTGCCATTTCCTAGAAGAGGAATTTGAGCCCTGTATGCTGTCTCAGCGATCGCAACAGCAGGATGCCAATCCTTACCAGAGAGGCTGGGCAAAGACCCACTTTCAGAAGGCGATACAACCGATTGACTCGAAAGCGATTGAAAAATGGCAAGTACAGCTCTCCCGTACACAAGTGGCCATTGTTGAAAATATTACTCGTGAGATTATGGTCCGCTATGGATATAAGCCAGTTACGACTGAACTGTCTCCTTTACAAAAGCGTTATTTAGGAATCACTCAAACGATGGAACGAGCCGAAGGCAAGCTGCAAAAGCTACGTTCTAGATTGTTTGGTGGGCCTTCTTTCGCAGCCAAGTGGGTCGGGGCAACACCCAAGAACTAGAATGACGGTCTCAAAGGAGGGTTGCCGCAGTTGTTCGAAAACAGTGATCTTGCGGCTAAAGATAACCTAAAATCTGGCTCATTTTAATGGAGTTGAGGAAGCGCATTCATTCGTCACAGTAGTCCTGGGGGAATAATAATCCTCACTGCGATAAACCAAACTATGCTCACGGGCAATCAGAGTGAGAGAAAGCCTACTTTTAAGTTGCTGAATAGAAACGCTAGAGGGCATTATAGACTGAGTTTCAGAGTCCGAGAAGCAGTTCCGAATAGCTTTGGCCAAAGCATCCGGGCTATAGTCTTGAAACATAGATATAGCATCAGGTACTAAATCATTCAGTTCTTCAATTTGAGGCAGTGCATAGGCGAGGATCGGTCGCTCCATGGAAATCCAAGTGGAGAGAGAGCCAGAGGCAGAGATAATCTTGAAAGGACAGACTGCTAAATCAGTCGCTGCTAAATATAATTCAAGTTTCTCTTCAGATAAATAACCTGTGATAGTTACTCGATCTTCTAATTTCCATTGTTTAATTTGTGCTTCCAGCTCTTTTTTAAAGGCATCTTGATTTGGTGCCATACCCCCTGCAAAAATAACTTGATAATCATCGGGTAAAAGGCTCAGAGCATTCAATAGCAATGTATGTCCCTTGGAGCGATAGATGAATCCTTGCAGTGTGATAATTTTCTCATCTCTAAGGCCCAAGGCAGCTTTAGCCTCTTTGGGAGAAGGTAGATGCGATCGCGATTCTACAAAATGAGGAATTACGGTGATTTTCTCAGCACCTTCAAAATGCTGGAGCCGGTCTGCTTCGGTCTGGTTACAAACAATGAGTTGATCACAATGGGTCAAGATCCATTTGATGATCGCCTGGTCGGCCAAGTAATTCTGCCAAAGATAGATCGCCGTACTGCGTAAGGCTAAGGATTGATTCTTGGAAAAACCACGCAATCTTTTATTCTCAAATCCCCATGCTTCCTGTAGGTCGTATGCCGGGTATAGATCGGCATAGATATCGTGGAGCGTCAGACAAAGCTTGCCCTTAAATTTTTGGCGAATCATCTTGAGCAAGCAGAGCTTTTTCCACCCAGTTAGTCCAACATATTTACTGTATTGAACATGGAGGACATCACAATCTTGAAACGTTTTTAATGCCTGTTTTAGCTCGGGACGAAAATTTATTTGATCGCTTAACTCCAGCACAGTTTCCTGGGTCTCTAGCTGGGTTTGCTGCTGGACAGCCTGGGCGATATAACGGCCATAACGAACCAGGCCACTCTCATGGTCTTGGGGGGGCGAAAGTTGGAGGTAGCCGATGCGCATAGCAATAAATCAGCAAGAGGAACGTCCACAGGAGCTGTAGGGTCACAGCAAATCAGGTATTGCTACCAGGGCAAGATGCTTCACTTATAACATTCATCCCGAATTGCTTCCATTGGAACAAAGGCCTAAGTTAATGGGCATCTTAAAGATGAGGGTTTGGCATATGAGATCTACCAGTAAAGCGATTAGCAGCGACTTAGAGATGCACATATCTCTAATTAATCGAGACGCTCTCCCCACAAACCTTGAATCAACTTCCACCGCACCAAACTGAAGCTGGCCTGGCCACCCATTCTCAGCAACCCTTAAATTCACTGGTTTGTATTCGCTCCCAACCCTACCCGGCTCTGGGCGGCTCTCCCCTACGCAACCTGCAAAATTTGGAAGCGCTGAAGAAGCTGGGGCCAGTGTCTTTGTTCTCGTTGTACAAGGGGCCACAGAAAGTCGATAGCTATGGTGGCTTAGCCCATTGGCAACATTGCGATCTCAATCAGCCCCAGCGATCGCCCCAGGAAAAGATTCGCAACCGGCTGCGCTGGCTTCGCCCCCAGGGCCAGTACTACACCGACTGGATTCACAGCGCTCACCATGCCAAGAGGTTTGAGCAGTTTTTGGAGCAGGTTCAGCCAGAGCTGATTCTGCTGGCCGAGCTGTGGCTATTTCCCTATTTGCCCATTGCCCTGGCCTATCGCGATCGCCATCCGGGCTGCAAAGTCATCCTCGACAACCACAATGTTGAAGGCCTACTCGCTCAGGAGAAGGGCCAAGGCCAGCCGAGCGCTTCCCTCAAAGAGAAGATTGATTTAACGCTGAATGCCCGCAGCGTTCGCCGCATGGAGAGCATCGCCTTAGCCCAGGTGGATCAGTTCTGGGTCTGTAGTGAGACCGATGCGGCTGCCATGGCATCGCTGTACCTCAAAGCCCCGACCCAGCAGAAGCTGCGTAACAAGATTGAGGTCATTCCCAACTGCGTTGAGTTAGATCGCTATGCGGAGCCAGCTCAATCTAGTCAGGAGCAGTCTCACAAAGCTACCGAGGAATCAGCCGCTTCTCAAATCCTTTTCCTCGGTAGCTTTGGTTACGCGCCCAATGAGGAAGCCGCCCGAATTTTGATTGAGCAGGTCTATCCCAAATTCCAGCAATGCCATCCCACCGCTCGGCTAATGCTCGTGGGTCGCGGCCCGAAGCCTTGGATGGAAGCTGCTGCCCAGCAACATTCCAACATTGTGGTCACTGGCCAGGTGGAAGCAGTGGAGCCCTATCTCCATGATGCGGATGTGATGGTTGTGCCATTGCGCCAGGGCAGTGGCACTCGCCTCAAATTGCTGGAGGCTTTTGCGGCTAAGCTCCCGGTGGTTAGTACCTATAAAGCCGCCGAGGGGCTAACTGTCATGGATGGCCAGCATTTGCTGCTGCGAGATGAGGTAGAAGGCATCGTTGAAGCGATTGATCAGCTTTTGTCGTCATCGCCCTTGCAGCAAAAGCTGACTGAATCGGCCTATGAGCTGGTTCAGTCCCATTATTCTTGGAATAGAGCAACGGAGAAAATTCAGCAGGTTCTGGGCCGCTCAGCCCAACTGGAGCCCGAATCAATTGCAGAGCACAAAGGCAGCCCGGGACCAGCTTCAGTGGCAAGTTCCATAGCCCATCGTCACCCAGCAGCTCTCGCGATCGCAGATAACTCAGCCCAAGAAAATGCAGAGAAGAGTCGCGACGATCAAGTTGCAGTCGTGATTCCCCTCTATAACAAAGCCGCCTTCATTGCCCGCACCCTAACCTCAGTCCTCAACCAAATCCACCCACCCAGTGAAATTATCGTTGTGGATGATGGTTCCAAAGATGACAGTGTCTCGGTGGTTGAAGCTTGGCTCATTGAGCATCAGGCACAACTCACCGATGCCAAAATCAAGCTCCAAATCATCAAGCAAGCCCAAGCAGGGCCGGGAGCAGCCCGCAATCGAGGGGCTGAGCAGGCAAAAACTTCCCTGCTGGCCTTTTTAGACGCAGATGATGAGTGGATGCCGAGTTTTCTTGCTGAAGCAACTATAGCCTTAGAGAACCATCCAGACTGCGTTCTGGCCGCCTTCGGACAATTCCGAGGCTCAGAAAAGAGCGATCTCGCTAAACGCTTTCAGCTATTGGGCATCCGGTCTGGTCCTTGGAGACTTCCTCTGGATTTATCCCCCCAGGTGATGAAACCAACAGTGGACTTCGTTTTTTCTGGAGCTACCGTGATCCGCCGCAGCGTTTTTGAAGCATTGGGGGGCTTTTACTCCCAGGAAGGCTGCACCTATGGCGAAGACACCTACTTTTGGCTTCAGGCCCAGCTGCGATATCCCATCTATCGCGACCCCCAGGCACTGATGTGGTATCACACGGAATGTTCATCCCTGGGCATTTGGAATCGACAAGCTCCGGTGAATCCGATTTTGAGCCAGCCGGAGGCGTTACGCCGTAGTTGTCCTGGGGAATATGGTTTGTTTTTGGAGCGGTATTTGGCCCAGCTCGCCATCATCACGGCGAGACGATTTGCCAGCTATGGCGATCGCGAAACGGCTCGCACGTTGCTGGAACGTTTTCCCCTCTCTCGCACCTTCAAGGCAGACCATACCAAAGCAAACCTCGACATCTTGCTCACCAACTTCCCCGAACTACGGAGCTGGATTCTCAAGGCAAAGTTCTCGGGCTAAACCCTGCCAGTCCGAAGCAATATCCGTCGATTCTCATCCGTTGAATCGTAGGGGACGCATAGCTCTATGCGTCCCCAGAGAATTTAGAGGTCAGCCATTCGGACTGGACATCACAAGTCAGATTGCATTTTTACCGGACTGATATCAAGCCTCACTTCTCAGTCAAAACGCGATCGTAAATCGCTTCCAACAGCGGCGTGTTCTTTGCGATATCAAACGTTTGGGCAATGTGTTGCTGCCCCGCGATCGCCATCTTCTCTCGCAAAGCCTCATCGCCCAGTAAACGATGCAACGCTTGTCCCAGCGCAACCGTATCTCCTTCCGGCACCAGCAAACCGCTGACGCCATCGTCCACCACCTCAGGCACTCCACCGGAAGCAAAACTCACCACAGGCAATCCCATGGCTTGAGCCTCTGCAAAAACCATGCCCAAGCCTTCCACATCCTGCTGAGCCGTTCGCTGACTGGGCACAGAAAAGAGCTGAGCCCGGTTCATCCATTGCCGCACAACGGCAGCGGGCTGAACGCCTAAAAAATCAATGCGTTCCAGGCTTTGCCGCGCCTGTTGTTCCAACTGGCTGCGCAGGGGACCATCGCCAATGATGACCGTCCGCACCTCAGGGTGGAGCTTTTGCACATCGGCCATGGCTTGGAGTAATTGGCCGCAGCCTTTCTTCTCCACTAAGCGACCCACAAATAGCACGATGGGCTGGCGCTGGATCGTTGGGTCAGGCTCGAACTGGCTGCGGTCAATGCCAATGTAGTGAACCTGCACTTTTTCTTTGGGACAGCCCTGGGCCAGCAGATGCTTGCGAATGCAGTGGGAGACTGCAATCACCTGGGCAGCATCGGCAAAAAGCTGCTGACGCTGTTCCACGTAGCGACGCTTGTAGAACGTGCCTCGGTGGCGCAGGAACTGATGGGCTTGGGCCAGGGGATTTGGCCCAACTAAATGCTCCGGTGCAAGCTGGAGCGCCGCGTCATAGCCGTGGAAGGTGACAATTAGTGGTATTCGCAACTGACGAGCGATCGCCCTTGCAAAAACACCATCGGGACCAAAGTGGGCATGGATGAGGCGAGGCGATCGCCCCTGCAACTCCCGCCTAAATGATCCAGGCATCCGGCCCGCCAAGCGAAATGCCGTCTTACTCACCTGGGGCCATTTGCCATGGTGCTCCAGTAGGCTGAAGTTGTCTTCAGCAAAGGCTGTAAAGCCCTTGGGCTCGCGGGATGTTCCCACATAGTGAGCCTGGTAGCGGCTCAGAGCATTGACCTGGGCGGGGATGAAAGTTTCGGAATAGGGCAAGAGGCGATCGCGATAGACGAGGATGGGGTCTCGTTCGGACTGCTCGGCCCGCTCAGCCCTGGCTAACGGGCGATTACCAATGCTCATGAGGTCCACCATCGCCGCCCCCAGTAATAATGCAACGGGCTCAACAAGCTGGCTTGAAACATTTCCTGCTCACAGGCCGCCACCACATCAGTCTGCAACACCGCACCATGGCGCAACCAATGGATGCCCCACTTGCGTAAATCATTGCAAAAATACAGCAACGTCACCACAGGACGCAGCCACAGCGGCACATCCAACAACCGAGTAAAGCAGCGTCCTAAGCCTACGCCTCGAAAAAAACGCAATAAATAGGCCCGCTCAAACCGCCATCGGGGAATGAGATGTTCAATGTGCATATCTGGATTGAACCAGATCTCCCAGCCCGCTTGTTTCAGATGGGATAGGGCTTCAATGTCTTCCCCTTTCGCAGCGAGACCGTGGGCGAGCGGGCCCAGCAGATTGAGGTGGTTGGGAACGCTCTCCAACCAAGCCCGGCGATTAATCACTAAGCCTGCACCCGGGGGCAGTACCTTTTTGCGAGCATAGAGCCCTTCGGTAAAGCAAACCGCCCGGTCCCGCTCAATCACTGGCAAGAAATGGGCAATGCGCTCAAAATGCTCCGGCGGCTCCACTTCAAAGACCCCATGGATTTGGCTACCGTAGGCACCGGCCTGGGGATTATTGCAGCCAAACGCGTAGCAAGCCGCTACCCAATCTCTGCGGGGCAAATTGTCATCGTCTAAAAATCCGACCCAGTCTCCCTGGGCTTTTTGCATGGCGCAGCGACGGGCAAACACCGCGCCCTGGGTGGGCTCAAAGCAATAGCGCAGCTTCAGGGGCATGTCTGCACGGCCAACGGACCAGTTTGCTTGTAGCCGGGCAACAAGTGCAGCCGTGCCATCGGTGCTGCAATTATCGACAATCAAGATTTCCCAAGCAAGATTTTGAACGCCCTCCTGAGCCTGGAGTGCTGAAAGCAAGGCAGGTAAGCGCTGAGCCGCGTTATAAGTACGAATGGCCACTGTAAATTGAGTGGAAACGGAGGCGCTGACAGACATTGAGCAGTTAATGATCCGATGCTGATCAATCTTGTGAAATTGGCTCGTTGAACTGGCAAGTGCCCCTGACCTTCTTAGAATGCCCAGCCCTCTGAAATGATAAAGATTTTGCAGCGGCGCTACCCTAGAAAAGCAATGCTCAGATCCCCCTTCACCGGGTTCATCTCGCCAGCAAAATCGCAGTCAGTAAGAAGAAGCAATCCGATGCATCACGGTCATTCCTCGGCGCTCGACGTCAAACATAAGCGCCTCCGAGCCATTTTCATCGAGATGGAGCAGGCGTTAATTGCTTACTCCGGTGGCATCGACAGCACCTTGGTTGCCAAGATTGCCTGTGATGTTTTGGGCGATCGCGCCTTAGCCATCACTGCGGTCTCCCCATCTCTGATGCCCGAAGACTTGGAAGATGCTAAAACCCAAGCCGCAGAAATGGGAATCTCCCACGAGCTGGTTTACACCCAGGAGATGGAAAACCCCAACTACACGAGTAACCCTGTCAATCGCTGCTACTTCTGCAAAAGCGAACTGCACGACACCCTCAAGCCCATGGCCTTGGAGCGGGGCTACCCTTATGTGGTGGATGGGGTGAATGCCGATGATCTGCGGGATTATCGGCCCGGCATTCAGGCCGCGAAAGAACGGGGCGCGCGATCGCCCCTGGCCGAAGTGGGCCTGAGCAAGCTGGAAGTGCGAGAACTCTCCAAACAACTGGGCCTGTCCTGGTGGAATAAACCCGCCCAGCCCTGCCTTTCCTCTCGCTTTCCCTACGGCGAACTGATTACCGTGGAAAAACTGCGCAGAGTGGGTCAGGCAGAACAGTATTTACGACAACAGGGCTGGCAGACCGTGCGGGTGCGCTCCGAAGGAGACACGGCTCGCATTGAATTACCCGCCGATGATATTCAGCGATTTATGGGGGAGATGGCACTGCCTGATCTGGTCGCTCAGTTCCAGGGCTATGGCTTTTTATTTGTCACGCTTGACTTGGAAGGCTTTCAGAGCGGCAAGCTCAATCGGGTACTGCAGGAACCGGCGATCGCCTAGTTCCCAAGGGAAAGGCCGACGCTGTTGCAGCCTCGGCCTTTCCCTTTTTGATTAATGCAGCGATCCCATCCATCACAACGGGACTTATCCCACAGCTACCACCGAAGGCTTCTGCTTCACCAGGGGAATAGCGGGCGGGCGACGGGCCACGGTCTGAAGGTTATAGTCCGCAGCTTCCAAAATTTCTGCCAGATACACACAGGCCTTTTCTGGCATGGTGTGGTCGCCACAGGTAAACACATCCACCGCTGCATAACCGTTTTCAGGCCAGGTATGGACCGAGATATGGGATTCAGCCAATAGGGCCAATGCAGTTACGCCATGGGGCTGAAAGGCATGGTGTATTTCACCTAATAATGTGGACTTCGCAACCCGTGATGCTTCTCGCAGGGCTTGCTGAATTTTTTGAGCATCGTTCAAAACCGTGGCAGGGCAGCCATACAGTTCCAAAATACAGTGGGTCCCAACGGAGGCAGCGTACTCTTGCTCCCACTGAGGAGATTGCGAATGTTGCTTCATCAGGCAAATATTCCGATAGAAAATGTTTACTTTCTTAATAATAAAGCAAGATTTTACACATTGGCCCTAGCTAAAGGGAGCACAACTGGTCTAAGAATCCCTACATCGACGTTAAACCCACTCAAGGCATGATGATCTTTCCGGCCTCCACCGTCAGGATTTGCGAGGATTTAAGCCATTGGGCATCAAAGGCACTGAGATGAGTGGTCGTAATCAAGGTTTGAAAGCGAGTCTGAATCGCGTCCAGTAGTTGGTTCTGGCGATTGAGGTCAAGTTCTGCAAGAACGTCATCGAGCAGCAGTAACGGTGGCTGGCCAATCACTTCATCGATCAGGGTCAGCTCGGCCAACTTGAGGGATAAGACTAGGGTGCGCTGCTGCCCCTGGGAGCCGTATTGGCGGGCCGGAGTTTCATCGATGAGGAAGTCTACTTCGTCTCGGTGGGGGCCGACGAGGCTGGTGCCATTGACTTGTTCCGCGATCGCCCGCTGCTTAATCTTCTCCAAAAAGCTGGCTTGCAACAGCTCCGGGCTATCCCATTGCTCTGGCTGTTCCCGCGCCACGCTGGGACGATAGCAAATGCGTAATGCTTCTCGGCTACCGCTAATTTGCTCATGCCATTGCTGGGCTAGGGGCGTAAGCCGCTCCAAGGCGCGGGCGCGGCGGCGTATCAAGCGTGTGCCCAGGGCAGCCAACTGGGCATCCCAGACGGCGAGGGAGGCCGATAGATCTTGAATGGGCAGGCCCGATTCATCTTTGTCGGCCTTGCGTAGCAGGGCATTGCGCTGGCGCAGCACCTTGCCGTACTGCTGAAGCAAGTGGGCATAGAGCGGTTCGAGCTGGACCAGCAAGCCATTGAGCCAATCTCGTCGGTGGGCCGGGCCACCCCGCACCAGCTCTAGATCCAGGCTAGAGAACTGGACCGTGTTGAGCGTGCCCAGCAGATCGAGCTGACGGCGCAGGGTTTCGCCATTGAGAACCGTGGTGCGGCGACCGCTGGCTCGCAGGGTCATGCGAACGCCCATGGCAGCAGTGGCTTCGGGGGGACCATGGTCAATGGTGGCGGTGATTTGGCCCTGGGCATGGCCGTCCTGGACTAGGTCGCGATCGCGGCTCGTCCGGTGGGACTTCATCACCGAAATCAACTCCACCGCCTCCAACAAGTTGGACTTTCCCTGGGCATTCTCTCCCACCAAGATTGTCTTCGGTGCCGAAAATGCCACCGACTGCTCGGCATAATTACGAAACTGGCGTAGGTGGATAGAGGTCAGAAACATACAAAACCGTGAATCTCGATGGCACTCTGGCCAGGCTAGGCAGCACAGGCTAGAGCAGACATCGAACCTGTTCAGAATAAAGGAGAATGCCGGGTGCCAAGCGCTCAAGGGAGGAAAGAAGCCAGCCTTTTCGGGTCGCGATCGTGTTCCAAGAATGGAGCTGAAGTGATAGGCATCCCCCGGGAGCAAGCGGGTCACCCCCTGAGAACAGTGATGGGCTCTCTGTCCCAAGAGAGGGTAGACCGGGATGTGAAGAACAACCTCCTAACAAGTGAGACCGTTGCTATATAATTAGGCTCACCGAAACGGTTCGGGCATGTAGCTCAGTTGGATAGAGCATCAGATTCCGGTTCTGAGGGTCGGGGGTTCGAATCCCTCCATGCTCGTTTTATTAACGTAAAAGTTCATGTATTTCCCTGTTGCCAGCGCCTAGAGGCGTTGCTATAGACTGGTATGGACTTTGAATGAGTCGGGTGAAACCTGCTGCAAGCTTGCCCCAGTTCAACTGGTGCTCTGGATTGCGACGCGTTTCTGAGGCTGTGCCGTTGTTTGAAAGGACTTATGACTGCATCCTCCTTTGTACCTTCCACCAGCGATGTATTTGACCAGGCCCGCTCTGGCAGCATCACGGCCATTATCCAGATCCTCAATGATCGTCTGGCGGGGATTGGTGTGCGCACCCGAGCCATGGATGAAGGCGGCAGGCTGCAACTCCTCTGCGAAGCTGCCAAAGATGATCAACTCTCCGAAGACTTGCTGGCTCCCCAGGTCCAACAAATTCTCAACGAGATTTCCCCCTGGGGCATTCGCCGGGTGAAGGTCTACAGCCGCTTGGTCCAGGAGCAAAAGCTGCTGTGGCTCAAGGAAGTAAAAGAAAATCCTGATGAGCTGCTTTGGACAAAGGAGTTCAAGCTCAACCCACCTCCCCTGCTACGACGTATGTGGGGCGACTGGGTACGCAGCCGCGAGAAGACCAAGGAAATGTCTCTCACACGTATTCGAGATGGTGGGAAGAAGGAGCTGAGTTTCAACTGGGCGATTCTGGCTTCGCTGATCGCTGCTGGAGCCGCTGGAACCGTGGCTTTGGCCAGTTTCACGGTTTGGAGTGGTAGGGAAATTCCGTTATTTTCCCTGGGCAATAAAGTCGCTACGCCCGATTCAGAAGAGCAAGCTCCGGCAGATGACCCCTTTGCAGAAGCGGTGCGCATAGCCGAACAGGCGGGCAAGGATGGTAAGACTGCAAGCAGTTCTGCGGAATGGCTTGATTTGGCGGCGCGCTGGCAGAAGGCGTCGGACTATATGGCTCAGGTGGGCGAAGACGATGAGCGTTATAACGCTGCCAAGGTCAGAGTGGAGAGTTATCAAAACAATAGTGATGTGGCACTCAAAAAAGCAGGGAAATAGAGCAGTTAATCCAACAGAGAGTTGCCTCCACCCCCGCTACTCAATACTCACCCCCCGATGAGTCTTTGCCTTCTTCCGCCCTGCCCTCGGCGCTGCCTTCACCGCCCGCGCCGCCTGCTGATGGGCCGAGAAATGACTCATCCACATCTCCGGCGCATTCAACGTTGTACCGCCATGGGTCGTTAGCCGCTGTCGCACCTGACAGAGCACCGGCGTATTAATACAGGCCCCCGAGACAATTACCTGCCCCTTCGTCAGCGCTGGCAACTCCTGCAACAAGTCTCGCCCCGCTGCCTCCACCCCATGCTTAAGGCTCTCCTGATCCACGGGGTTGACGATGCGCATGAGGAACTGGCTCATGCATTGAGACAGCACATCAGAATCAATCTTGCCGGGGCGTTGGGTGATCATGCCCATGCCCATGCCAAACTTGCGACCCTCGCCCAAGATGGTCCGCAGCACCTGCTTACAGCGAGCGGGCTCATGGGCTGGCGCAAAGCGGTGGGCCTCTTCGAGCAGCACAAACACCGGATAGGGCAAGTAGTTCTCGTCCTCGGAGCCGATGTTTTCCTTCTGGGTATTGAGTCGCGCATGGTAAATCTGCCGCAACAGCGCTGCACAGATCACCTGCTGCTCTTCCTGGCTAATTTCACTCATTTGCAACACCGTCACCTGGCCCGGCTGAAGTAGACTCGGCGGAGTGAGATGTTCCATGGCATGGAAATAAGGGGAGTTATCCAACTTGCTCAGCTTCCATTCCAGCGCCCCGGCAGAAGAGCCCTTGGTTTCATTACCTTCGTCATCCACATCAGTATCGGCCTGGTTAACGGCGGCAATCAAATCCTGCACGTCCCAGCGATAATCATTTCCTGTTTTGTGTTTCCTTAGTAGAGCAAAAGCCTTACTAAGAATGGCTTGTTGGCGATCGCTGGTACTGGGCAACAGGGTCAAAATATCGTAGTAATCCAACGACGACATGCGAATGCGAATATCATCCGGCGTCAGAATCTGAACCTGGGGCGCATAACCATCCTCCCCTTGAAAAGCCGGATGCCCCCGCAGATCCTCCAGGGTGCTGTACTCCCCATGGGGGTCAAAAATCATCACCGCCGCCCGGTTGTAGGGAGAGAGCAGTTCCTCAATCAGCACCCCAGCGGTATAGCTTTTACCCGCCCCCGTTCCCGCCAGGATGGCCATGTGGGTACTGACCAACTCCTTCACATCCAGGGTCACCTGCACCGCATCCTGCTCTCGCAGCAGCAGCGAGCCAATCTGGGCGGAGCCAATGTCACCTTTTTGCTTCTTATTAAGGATGCGCTGGAGCATGGCGTCTTCGGCAATGAAGACCTTGGCACCGGGGTCGGGGGATTTGCGCAGGTTGAGGAAGCCGAGGTTCTTGTCGAAGTAACCCACAACATCCACGGTGACTTCGTAGATCTCAGGGTTTTGGTGGGTAAAGCCGACGAGGGCGGCGATGAGCTCGGGGCTGGTTTCGGTATCGGCAAAGATGCGATCGGGCAGGTGGTCGATCAACGCCAGGCCGGAGATCTTGCCGATGATGTTGCGAGCCTCCACCGGCTTACCGGGGGCAAAGCTTTGGGTCAGGGTGTAGTAAACGTATTCGCCGATTTTGACCTGGCGTTTGTCGGCGGTAATAAAGACATATTGGTTGCCGTCTTCACCGGGACCTTTGACGGTCCCCACCACTTGGTTGGTCGCAATTCCTTGGGAAGCTTGGTCAGCCATGGCAGCTTTGGCCGTTGCAGGAGCAATATCGAAGGGAGCCATGGGCGATCGCCAATGAAGACTATGACTCAATAGTACAAAAAAATTACTCTGAGAGGTTGTTCAGTCCCATTCAACCTTTGTTAATCCTCTCCAAAAGGCGGTTTATCTATTCGTGATGCCTCTCTCAGGGAGTTCTAAGGTAGCGCTCAGCCAACCCCTAGCCCAACAAGGCTTAATGGAAATACGACTAACACCACACCGGGAGACGAGCATTTTGCTTGGCTCCCTTTTTTATTGCTTGTTCAGCTAGTGTTTAGCTTGTTGCCTGCTCCGCAATGAATTTGAGCAACATGGCCTGGTGGGGCGGGCCAATGGGTCGCATTTCCTGGAGAACAGTGGAGAAGCGATCGCCCCGCTGGATATCAGCTAAAGTCGCCAAGCCCAACTCCTGCCCCTCATTCACTTCCAAGCTTTCCACCGGCACTGTCAGCACAGCCTGGTAAAAATTGCGAATCACAATCTTATCTGGCCCTTCCGTCGTAGAACGTTCAAACAGCTTCAGCCCATTGGGAACGTAGGCAATCTCTTCCATCAACTCCCGACGCACAGCAGTATCGGCATCTTCGCCGGGCTCCAGGTGGCCGCCGCAGAAGGCCCAGTAGCCGGGGTAGATAATGGCGGGGTTATCGTCTCGTAGTTGTAGGAGGAACTGGTTGCCTTGGTGGAGAATGGCGATCGCCACTTCCACAGTGGGCAGAGGGCTGGATTGCTGGACCATGGGAAATCAACCAGGAGGTAGTTCTAGTTTAGGGGGAGACTCTGCGGAAGCTTACAAGGCGATCGTCTCCATTCCCAAGTCAGTCCTTCGCCATCTCCCTGCCGAGCATGATGCAAAAAAATGAAGCGCGGCTTACTTCACAAAGTAGACCGCGCTTCGAACTGATGACTTTCAGGACAGCGACAAACCGCCTAAATCGCCATTAATCCTCAATCGCTGCTGGAACAACCAAGTCGGATTCAGGCAACAGAGCGATAGACCGCTCTAAAGCTTCTTCCCGACTCTCCAACACATTCGACGGCGGAATCTGCTGCCAAACACGCAGTTTACCCAAACGCTTTAGAACCTTGGGGCCAGCACCCACAATGAACACATGGCGCTCATTTTCCAAGGCCTCTTCCAAGGCATTCTCCAACGCCAGCGATGCCGTCACACCAATGTGAGACACCTCATGGAGATCCAGCAACAGCACCCGATATTTGTCTACTAGGGCATGTTCCTGGGCGATCGCCTTAGCCACACCAAAGATCATCGGACCGCTCAAGCTCAGCAGCAACACCCGACCATGGGCCTGGTTCAGCAACGCCTTCTCTTTTGGCGGCAGCATAATTTCATCATCAGCGACCGTTACAGCCTTAACGTCATCGGAACGCAGCTTGCTCAAACGATTAATCGTCAGCACGTTAGCCACAAAGACGCCCAAACCAACCGCCGTAATCAAGTCAACGAACACCGTCAAAATGATGACGCTGTACAGAATCATCGCGGCTTTCCAAGACAGGTGATGGGCCCGCTTCAAGAAGTCCCAATCGACAATATCGAGTCCCACCTTGAAGGCAATACCCGCAAGCACAGCCATAGGAATGGGCTCAGTTAGCTTTGCTGCACCCAGCACAACGATCAGCAAGATTGCTGCCCGAGCAATGCCTGACAAAATGGTGCGACCACCGGACTGGATATTCACCACCGTGCCCATCGTGGCACCGGCACCGGGTAGACCACCCACGAAACCAGAAGCAAGGTTACCAATGCCCTGACCAATCAGCTCCTTATCAGAGTCATGTTCAGTTCGAGTCAAGCTATCCGCCACCACAGAGGTCAGCAGCGCATCAATACTGCCCAGCATGGCCAAAATGCCAGCATCCACCATCATGGTCTTCAAATCTGCGGCCGTGAAGGTCGGTACCGTCAGGGTCGGCAGTGCACTCTCAATGGGGGGAATGCGACTAATCAGGGGCTCACCCGCAGCGTTGTTACCACTGAAGAACACCAAGGAAAACACCGTCGCGATCACCAGAGCCAAAAGCTGAGGCGGCACCGTGCGTTTGACTCGGGCAGGCGTCAAAAACAGAATCGCGATGCAGACCAAGCCCACCATCAGCACCGGCACATTGACTGCACTGATAAATCCAGGCAAGCCTTGCAATGTCCCGATGACACCGCCCTTAGGGCTGGCATAGCCCAATAACGGTGGCAGTTGCAACACCATCAGAATGATGCCGATACCTGACATAAAGCCAGAGATCACCGTATAGGGCATTTGCGTGATGTACTTGCCCAGCTTTAGAAAGCCAAACAGGATTTGCAATACACCCGCCATCATCACAACGGTGAAGGCCATGGTGAGGCCCTTGGCCATGTCGCCATCGCTGCGTTCCGTCAGGTCAAGGACGATTTGAGCGAAGACCACAAACATTGGGCCAGTGGGCTCAGAAATCAGCGTTGGCGTACCGCCAAACAGTGACGCCATGAGGCCAATGACAATGGCACCGTAGAGACCTGCCGTCGCTCCTGCACCGGAGCTAACGCCAAAGGTCAGAGCCATAGGCAGGGCGATGACAGCGGCTGTTAAGCCGCCAAAGACATCGCCCTTGAAATTATCGAATCGAATCGGATTGATCAGGGTCATGGTAGTCGCACGTTAAGGAGAGCCTGAAACAGCTAGGGGTGGATCGACCCACCACTCATTCAATGAATACCAAAATCTGCATTGATATAAGTCTATCTACAGATGGACCACTTGTGACAGCGATCGCACCTTTTGCCCCATTGCAATTTCTAATCCTGCCACTTAGTCCAAATAATGAAAGCCCGTGATCTAAGGCTTGCGCGGTCTAGGCCAGGCAGTCCTAGAGAGGGCTGTAACACTAACAACTGTAGCTTTTCGCCCGGTCTCAGAACAAGGGAATTCACCTCGTAGCGAATCAGACTTCACTCTAGCCTCTGTCTTCTATCGTCCTCGTCCTACTTGTCATTTTCTATTTAGTGAGTTCAACGGTCATAGACAAGACATCTACAAATCATTCCAAGTGAAGCAAGCTTCTAGAAAATATTTAGAGGAAGAATAAACCCGGAAATTAATGATGGATTTTACGCCTTTTATATCTTTTTGAATGGAGCAATACGAGAGATTAATTGGTCTTTTATACATACTTTCTGTCCGTGATTTTACGTCAGCTTTGCCTAATTAAATACCCGTATATTTACGATAGGTACAGACACAAAGAACAGATGACGGAGTTCAAAACATGCGTATTTCTTCCCTGGTTGGCTTGGCAGTTGCAGCCCCCATCGTTGCTTTTGCCAGCGGTGCTGAAGCTTCCACCTTTATCTATAACGACAACGACATCCCCGGTAACGTGGGCGCTGGCGCTTTCGAAAACATCCATGCCAGCTTCGATGACCAGTCTCAACAGCTCACCTGGAGTTCTACCTTCTCCACCGTTAACGGCAATCTAGCTGACGGTGCTTGGCTCGTACTCAACGACGGTCCCAACCCCAAGTCCCATGTTCAAGAGAACACCATGTTCTACTTGGATGGCATCAACGAAACGCTCACCGCCTACACCTACAACGGTGTGAACGGAAGCAATAGCTGGAAGGATGCCAACAGCGTCTACTTGGATTCCTGGGACTTGAACGTTGAGAACAACGGTGACGAGCGCACCTTCAGCTTCGATATCAACATGGCTGCTATCAACGGTCGCACCGACCTCGGCGCGGCTTGGGAAGGCACCGTCTTCGGCGAGAAGCTGGGCATCTGGTATCACGCTGTGAATGACCTAAATGTGGGCTATGAAGGCAATGAGCTGTCTGAGTTCAGCTACAGCAGCCAGGGCTGGTATGACACCAAGAACCAAGTTGCTGAGCGCGTTCCTGAGCCCAGCGCCATGGCCGGTCTCGCTGTGGCAGGTCTGCTCGCGGCCAAGAGCCTGCGCCGTCGCCAGCAAGGCTAAGCACCTTTAGGTCTTGCCCTGTTTCGAATTGAATCTTGAGCAGCCCCATGCAGGCTGAATTGAGATAGAAACTGCTAGAAGCGTCAGGTCATCTACCATTCCTAGAGGTTTAGCAGTTTGGGTGCGTTTGCAAGATGCTCTCCTTGAGAAAGAGAGTGATGGTCATGGATTAGAATTTTGGTCAGGTTGCATCTTTAGACCCTAAAGTATTATTTGAAAAGTTTGGACTTGGAAAAGCCAGCCTCACACTTCACGGGCTGAACGAGGCGCTTATGCCTCTCCCAACCAAACAGTAGAAATCGAGATAGTAAAGGTCGCCGGAGCAACTGTTGCTCCGGCGACCTTTTGGCATGGCAGCCCTGTTTTAGAACCATGACGAAGTCGGTTGGTGGAAATAAACGTCAACGGTAGGGGCTGACCTCGTGAATAGGTTGGCTGCTTTTATTAGGAGTTGCGATTCTCGATTGAATGTCACTTTTGGAACAAGAATAAATCAGGAATAAATCTCTGGTTCTCGTTATAAAAACTTCTATTCTAGAAACATCAATATCAGAGGTTAATTGAGCTATTAAACATATTGAATGTTCGTAGATTCACGTCAGCTTTTCCTACTTCAATTTCCGTG
Source organism: uncultured Pseudanabaenaceae cyanobacterium (assembly GCA_937949725.1). Lineage (GTDB taxonomy): Bacteria > Cyanobacteriota > Cyanobacteriia > PCC-9006 > JAAUQQ01 > JAAUQQ01. The sequence continues at coordinate 2,094 of CALECT010000124.1, read as the reverse complement.
TATTTACCATGGGTATAGTTACGAACCAAAGCGAACGTGGAGTTCCTGAAAATGCGTATTACTTCCCTTGTTGGGTTGGCTCTTGTTACACCAGTCGTTGCTTTTGCGGGCAGTGCTGCTGAAGCATCAACTTTCACTTTCAATTCCAATACCGACCCAGCCTCTGGTGTCGCCATCAACAATCGTGCAGGCAACTACGAGGAAATCGAAACATCCTTTGACGACAGCACAGATCTCTTTAGCTGGAGTTCCACCTTCACCGCTAATAACCACGGGAATATCGCAGATGGCGGTTGGTTAGTCATTAGCGACGGAAAGAACCCTAAGGGTGGCGAGCAGAAGTACACCATGTTCTACATGGATGGCGATGCTGAAAGGCTAACGGCTTACACCTACAACGGTGTAAACGGCAGCAATAGCTGGAAGGACTCCAATAGCGTATTCCTCGACTCTTGGGACCTGGACGTGTCTGAAAGCGGCGGTGAGCGTACCTTCAGCTTTGACATCGACATGACCGCCATCAACAGCCTCACCGACTTGGGTGCTGATTGGGAAGGTACCGCCTTTGCTGATAACGTCGGTATTTGGTTCCACGGCGTCAACGACTTTGAAGCAGATTACAACGTTGACGGTTCCTTGAATGACTTCGGCTATCTAAGCCAAGGCTGGTACGACAGCACCACGCCCATCGACACCAAGAAAGTGCCTGAGCCTACTGGCATGGCTGGTCTGGCTATTGCTGGCTTGTTCGCAGCGAAGCACCTGCGTCGCCGTGAGCAAGGCTAATCAAGCCTTGGATATCATCCTTCCTTGCGTAGCGTCTCGTCGCGTCATTTGATCGCGGTATTGAGACGTAAAGATGCCAAATGAGTCAGGTCATCTACCTTTTCTAGAGGTTTCGAGTTCGGGTGAGTTTGCTGGCATTGTTCTGCTTGAGACCCAGAGCAAGAATCAAGAGATTCGAGTCAGGTTGCATTCACAACCCGAAGCATCAAGGGAATTTTAGAGAGCTAACTGAAGCAGAAGTCCCTCGTCGTGACATTTCAGTAGCCTGGCTAAAAGCCCAGCCGTTGAATTTCATCCGCATTTCCAAGCGCCTACATCGCTTCGTCTAAATTGATTCAACCTCCACCTACCCTTCATCAGTGGACTGTTGAGACAGACGGTAATAAAAGCCAAAAATTTGATTTCCCCAAGCAAATCGGGCAAGCTGCACAAGCTCTTGCCCGGTTTTGCTGTAATGACGCGATGGACACCTGATCAGACATTGGAAACGCCTCGGCTAATCTTGCGATCGCCCACCCCCGCCGACCTCCCCACCCTGGCCAAAATCTACGCCCACCCCGCCGTCGCCCAATACCGCAGCAACAGCAACCCTCTCGACCTAAAGCAAAGCGAAACTGCCCTCGACATCATCCTGGCCCACTGGAGCGACCATGGCTTTGGCCGCTGGATGCTGCTATGTAAGAACAGCCATTTGGACAAGAACAGCCCTTTGGACAAAGCAGAGCCTACCCAATCCGAGCCCCAACTCATTGGCCATGCCGGGCTAGAAATCTCCCCCAACTTGCAAACCGTCGAACTCAACTACCTCATCGCCCAGTCCCACTGGGGTCAGGGCCTCGCCACCGAAGCTAGCCGCGAAATCCTTCGCTATGGGTTTGAACTGCTCCAGCTGCCTCGCATTGCCGCTCTAATCAGCCCTGACAATAAGGCCTCCATCCGCGTCGCCCAAAAGCTTGGCATGGCCTACCGCAACGACGTTTTGCTCTACGACAAGATGTGGCGTTACTACAGCCTCAGGCCCAGTACAAGGAGCCCAGCCCAAGCGTAAAAGCACCAGACTCACGCCAACGATTCTGAGCAAATTTCGCTCTTGAATGAGAATTGGTCAGAAAGCTTTACACCAGCGGGCAGACCATGTTGGATAATAAACGTTTGTCAACTTACCCACGCTAGCCCCCGAGCCCATGAGAACCCATTACTGCGGCGAATTGACCGCCCAGCACATCGACGAAACCGTAACCCTATTTGGTTGGGTGGATCGTCGCCGGGACCACGGGGGCGTGGTGTTTATTGACCTGCGCGATCGCA
>CALECT010000123.1 GCA_937949725.1 uncultured Pseudanabaenaceae cyanobacterium | reverse complement strand
GGGGAAGCGACTCGGCCTAAACCTTGGTTGTGGGAGGTCTGAATCAGCGTTTGCTGATCATCCTGGCCTGGCTTAGGAGATGAATTTTCCATGGCAAAGTCGTTGGGCAGCTTGAAAGGATGGGATTGAGGATGCTTTCCGCAATGGCGGGGCAAAGGGCCAATTGCTCAAAAGCCCAGCAGGGCAAACTGCTGGAAGCTCAATTCAAGATCGGGCGAGGTGTAATGGCGGGGGGTCTTGGTTATGCTCCAAGCGCCTAGGTCATGGCTATGGAGCCTAGCCCCCGCAGGGTATTGCCCATTCCCAGACAGTCAGCCTAGAGGCTGTTTGGGCCAGCAAAATGGCTCACTGCTGAACTCAGTCAACGTTCTATGATGAAAGGGATTAACAGCGCCTGAGCGCTCTGATTTTTCGACCTTATCTCTTTGCGATCGCCCCATGACCGTCACCGTTCGTTTCTTGCCCGATGACAAAACTGCTGAAGCTGAGGTGGGGGAGCCCTTGCTAGAAGTGGCAAAGCGGGCCGGAGTTTCGATCCCTACGGGCTGTATGCAAGGTTCCTGCCATGCCTGTGAAGTGGAGTTGGATGGCGAGGAGGTTTGTAGCTGCATCACCGGGGTTCCGCCCAGCAATCAAGAAATCAAGGTTGAGTTGTATAGTGACCCGACTTGGTGATGTTTCGGGTAATGTTTTGACGGGCTTTGAACAGCCTGTGGTTTGAATCTTTCGGAAATGGTGGGTTTTGTTGAGTTGGACGGTTTGTCCCTCGGCCTACCGTGGAAACCCACCCTACGCATTTATTTTTGGCTATGCAGCTTAGCTTGACTCAGACCGGTGAACAGATGTCAGCTCTGACAGGCGTTCGCGCCATCATGAAGGACATTATCGAAACTCTGCGCAGCGGCGAGGGGAGAACGTTCATCAATCTCAGCGCAGGCAATCCGCTGATTTTGCCGGAGATTGAGCAGCTGTGGCGGGACTGTACCCAAGAACTGTTGGACAGCTCGGAGTATGGGGAGGTGGTTTGTCGTTATGGATCGAGTCAGGGTTATCAGCCCTTGGTGGAAGCGATCGCCAATGACTTCAACCAGCGCTACGGCCTTGAGCTAACGGACCGCAATATCCTCATTACTCCCGGCAGCCAAGCCCTCTACTTCCTCGCGGCCAATGCCTTTGGCGGACGCACAGCGAGCGGTCAAGTCAGAAATATTGTGCTGCCCCTCAGCCCCGACTACACGGGCTACGGCGGCATCAGCCTAGTGCCGGAAGCCCTCGTCGCCTATCGTCCACAGATCGACATTGTTGGTCCTCACCGTTTCAAGTACCGGCCGGACTTTAGCCAGCTCGAAATTAACGAGAACACCGGCATGGTGCTGTTCTCTCGTCCCTGCAATCCCACGGGCAATGTGGTCAGCAACGAGGATGTGCAGAAGCTGGCGGATTTAGCAGCGCCCTATGACTGCCCGGTGTTTGTCGATTCAGCCTATGCGCCGCCGTTCCCGGCTTTGAATTTCACTGACATGGAGCCGCTATTTGGCGACAACTTGGTCCATTGCATCAGCCTGTCCAAGGCGGGCTTGCCAGGGGAGCGCTTGGGCGTGGTGATTGGCTCGCCCCAGGTGATTCAGACCCTGGAGGCGTTTCAGACCAATTTCTGTATTCACTCCTCTCGCTATGGGCAAGCGATCGCCGCCCGTGCCATTGCCTCGGGCCAACTCGCCCAGCTCTCCGAAAGCGTCATTCGCCCCCACTACCGCGAGAAATTTGATGTGGTTGAGGCCAGTTTGGATGCCGCCATGCCTGGCGATCGCCCCTGGTACTTGCACAAGGGCGAGGGCGCAATTTTTGCCTGGCTCTGGCTAGATGAACTACCCATGACGGACTGGGAGTTCTACCAAGAGCTGAAAAAAGTCGGGGTCATCGTCGTTCCCGGCAGTTCCTTTTTCCCCGGTCTCAAGGATGACTGGGAGCATACGAAGCGCTGCGTGCGAATCAGCCTCACGGCCACCAAAGCCGAGCTGGAAGATGCTATGGGCAGAATTGGTGAAGTGGTGAAAGGGATCTACGCCGGAGCAATTTAGACCCCAGTCCCATCAAACAAAAATTGCCCCCATCAGTAATCCCGTAGGGTCGAACCGCTGTTCGACCTAAGATTTAATACGCAGCATCCAATGCTGCCAAACCTTACAGCCCATCAAGAGTCAACCATTCAAATGGTTGACGAATTCAAGTCATCGCTGCTCGGGATGGACCTCTTTCAGATGGCTATCTCCCACTCGGTTCACCTCAGAAATCAGCTCATACAGTCGTCCTGTATCTCGCTGATTGTAGTGAAGTTTCAACCGAGGTAAAGGGGCTGTTTCATCGCCTTTCTCCTCGGACTGAGCAACCGTCTTCTCTATCGAACCACCAACCAAGATATCGCTGAAATCATGATTTAGGCGCTCCACCTCAGCATCCGTCAGCTCTGCATTGAGGCGCAGGATCAAATCTGAGTCCACATAGCGACTGGAGTGGTAGACCCGATAGAAGTTTGCGATCGCCGCCTCTGCCACCGCAATATCGTCCGTGATTGTATACAGGTGATGATCCTCACCGCTGATCAACCCCTTCCTCAAGAGCTGATCATTCACATAGCTCTCCCAATCCTGCCAATAGTCACCCCCAGGCTGATCCACCAAAATCAGCGGCACTGGGCCAAACTTGCCGGTCTGCATCAGCGTCAGGCATTCAAACAGCTCATCCATGGTGCCAAAGCCACCGGGGAACACCGCCACTGCATCGGTCTCCCGCAGAAAGAACAGCTTGCGCGTGAAGAAGTACTTGAATGTCAGTAGCTTGGCATCGCCATCAATGGCGGGGTTCGCGCTCTGTTCGAAGGGGAGATAGACATTTAGACCGAAGGAGCGATCGCGCCCTGCTCCCTCATTGGCAGCCTCCATAATGCCGCCCCCCGCCCCAGTCAGCAGCATAAAGCCCTTATCTGCCATGGTCTTAGAAAAATCATGAGCCATGGCATAGTCCGGGTCATCCTTGGCCGTACGCGCCGAGCCAAACACCGCAACCTTGCGCGTATGACGATAGGGAGCCAAGACCTGAAAGGCCTTCTCCATATCTTGCAGGGAGCCCAGCAAAATTTTCCAGTCCAGGCGGTCAAGATTCTCCTGGCTAATCGCAATCAGACTCGCTAGGGCCTGGTGAATTAATTTCCCATGCTCCAAACTAGGTAACTGCTTTACAAGCTGGGTAAGTTCGCCCTGTAGCTGTTGCAGCTGAGCCTGGGAATCCAGTGAAGCCATTGCACTCTCCTAGTGAAGCGCACTTATTGTACCCGAGCAGTTTCGGTCACCAGCGGCTCCCAGATAGCGCAGATATAGAGGGAAAACAAAGAGGTGGAGCAACCACCGGGCTGCTCCACCTCTTTTCAAATTAAATTAAGCCTACTGACAAGCAGAAAAGCTCTAAATAAACGAACCTTAAATGTACTTTTCCAGGGTGTTAGCGAGGGTGGCCTTAGGTACAGCCCCAACAACCATATCTACCCGCTGACCGCCTTTAAAGACCATCAACGTAGGAATACTGCGAATCCCATATTGACTGGCCACGCTGGGGCTTTCGTCAGTGTTGACTTTAACAACCTTGACCTGGCCGTCGTACTGTTGTGCGATCTCATCGACCACAGGTGCAACCATGCGGCAGGGGCCACACCAAGGAGCCCAAAAATCGACGAGAACGGGAAGCTCACTCTCAAGCACTTCCTGCTTGAAGTTTGCATCTGTGACTGGTGCAGCTGCTGACATGCTGAAAAACCTTTTGCCCTTAACTGTTCTCAGTTTCCTACAATAGCGAACTACCTGCCGTTTGGTAATAGGAGACAATAGGTCAATTTAGATGCAGCTCCCATAACCGATAACACGCAATCCTAGAAGAAACAGTTATATCGACAGGGCTATACGGAGCTCAGGCTGAGGGATTGTTGAGCTTACAGCGCCTTCCAAACTGAAGTAAATTTTTATGTGCGCAAGCCCAGGATTAATTGTCGCTCTATAAAATCCCAAGCATTCCTCTTCATCAAGCTCCAGTCGATGGCGCTAGGAAGAATACTCTCCAGAGGCATCGATCACTTCAGAGAGGACCACAGCTGCCGACAGAGCAAGACAAATACAACCTTGACGCTCAGGATTCTGTAAGACAAGGTTTGGGATAATCATCAGTGGCTTCTTAGACCAAATGGCCATGGTCAAACTACCGACAAGTCTCCATGGCCCATCCCTTAGATTTGGGCTAACACTCAGTCTTTAAAAGAAGAAACGCCTAGACGAAAACGTCCAGGCGAGGTGTGGTGTGAGGAGTGAACAGAGATTTTCATCTCCGCTCAACTTATTGTAGGTCCATCCTATGGGGTTAGTGTCCCTATGTCACGCCCATAAAGGTATAAATTCCACAATCCCCGATTTAGCATGAAGCTCTTGCTGGGCGGCGTAAAGAAGCATTAAGTTATCTCCGCTTTCTGTATTAATCCCAGCCTATTTGCCCATGCCAAGCTGCTGTGCTTTTTGGTAAACCTTACCCTCGGTCAGCAAGGAAGGTGCAATGACGACATCCACTTTCTGCATCTCTTTGATGGTTTTGGCTCCCAAGGTGCCCATGCTCGTTTGCAAAGCACCCAGGAAGTTGTGAGTGCCATCGTCTAGCTTGGCGGGGCCTCGCAGAATCTGCTCCAGGCTACCAGTGGTGCCCACGTTAATGCGGGTGCCTCGGGGGAGAACAGGGCTAGGGGTTGCCATGCCCCAGTGGAAGCCGCGACCCGGCGCTTCAGCAGAGCGAGCAAAGGGTGAGCCGATCATCACGCCATCCGCACCGCAAGCAATACATTTGCAGATGTCGCCACCAGTGACCAAACCACCATCAGCCACGATAGTGACGTAACGCCCAGTCTCTTTGTGATAGTCGTCGCGAGCAGCAGCACAATCAGCCACAGCCGTTGCCTGGGGAACCCCCACGCCTAGCACCCCACGGGAGGTGCAAGCTGCACCAGGGCCAATGCCCACCATGACGGCAGAGGCACCAGCCTTCATGAGCTTCATTGCCACGTCATAGGTAACGCAGTTGCCCAAGGCCACTGGCATGGGCATTTCTTTGCAGAACTTCGCCAGGTCCAAAGGCTGAATGCCATCAGGGGATAGATGGTCGGTGGACACAACGGTTGCCTGAATAAAGACAATGTCTGCCCCAGCTTCTGCAACGGCATTGCCGTATTTAGCAGCACCCACGGGGGTGAGGCTTACAGCGGCCACTCCGCCACCTTGCTTGATCTCTTGGATACGCTGCTTGATCAGTTCTGGCTGAACAGGTGTTGAATAAATTTCCTGCATCAGGGGAACAAATTCGTCCTTACCCACTTCAGCAATACGATCGAGTACTGGGTTTGGATCGGCATAGCGAGTTTGGATGCCCTCTAAATTGAGTACCCCCAGGGCTCCCAGCTCAGATAGTTTGATAGCCATTCCCACATCCACAACGCCATCCATGGCACTGGCAATAATAGGAATCTCTCGCTCAACTCCACCAATGCTCCAGCTTGTATCTGCCAGGGCTGGGTCCAGGGTTACCTGACCTGGCGCCAGCGCAATTTCATCAAATCCGTAGGCTCTACGAGCCGTTTTGCCTTTACCCAGTTGGATATCCACCACGCGTCAAATTCCGAGACTCTATAAGTAGAGCCAGCCTATCAAAGTCTGGGTTAAGTGAGATCACCAACTAAAAAGGCCGCCTCTTCATTATCAAGGGGCAGCAAAAAAACAAGTATGTACCCAACTGCTGAATGAGCCTGGGTTTGGGCGATCGCTCTAGGACTTGGCAATCCATCAAAATGAAGTGAACCGAAATCCTGAGACATGGAAATAGCCTGAGACACCAAAGGCTAGCTAAGACATCTATGAATATTCCGGTTAAATCATAAAGAACAGTTCAGAGACCCGTTGGGAAAGTACAGGTTTTATTAATATTTCTTGACGACTTCTTAGAGGGAGCAATCGAAGCTGCCCTCACTTTCACTGTTATGCAAGGGCGATCGCAATCCTGTTCCAATGCGAGGGATAGGAACATCGCATCCTAGAATGTGGATTACTGAATAGCGCAACATTCCTATGGCTCCGGTGCATGCTGGGCGAATCCAATCTCGATTTGCCCCCCTGTTTCAGCCCAATCTATCGGCCAGGCTCACCTTAATTGGCCTCGTGATTACGTTGGGATTTATTTTGCTGGCCATCCTGGCACCGCTGCTCCAGGGCTGGGGCATTCTCCAAGACCCCACGGCCTCTCTGATTAACCCGATCCATGCAGCCCCTTCAGGAGAGCATTGGTTCGGCACCAGTCGGGAAGGCTATGACGTTTTTTCCCGCACATTCTTTGGGACCCAGGTCGCGCTCAAGGTCGTGTTGCTGGCCACTGCCATGAGCCTGGTGATTGGTGTACCGCTGGGATTATTGAGCGGTTATTTGGGCGGCTGGGTGGACCGCATTTTGCTGTTTTTGATGGACACGCTCTATACCCTGCCCGGCCTATTACTCTCTGTCACCCTTGCCTTTGTGGTGGGGCGCGGCTTGCTCAATGCAGCTTTGGCGCTTTGCGTTGCCTATGTGCCCCAGTATTACCGGGTGGTGCGTAACCAAACCGTTAGTGTGAAGTCAGAGCTATTTGTAGAAGCAGCTCAGGCCATGGGCGCTTCCACACCGCGCATTTTGAGCAAGTATCTCTTTCTCAATGTCATTCCCAGTGTGCCTGTGTTGTTTACCCTCAATGCGGCAGATGCCGTGTTGGTCCTAGGCGGTTTGGGCTTCTTGGGCCTGGGCTTACCCGCAGAGACGCCGGAATGGGGCCATGATTTGAAGCAGGCATTGGATGCCTTACCTACAGGCATTTGGTGGACGGCATTATTCCCAGGCCTGGCCTTAACGATTATGGTGGTGGGCCTATCGCTGCTGGGTGAAGGTCTAAATGAATGGCTAAATCCTAAGGGAGATTTGGTGTAGTTCGAGTTCGCTTCAATCATTCCGGTCCATTACAAAGCCGTTGATTTTGACTCTGCTCAATCAATGGCTTTTTGTTGGATGGCTTAGGGGGCTAGCTTCGCCGTATACAGGTGGTTCTGGTCGTCAAAAAATCCGCAGTAACCCCTTAGTTTTTTGACCTATCCGGGAATAACTAAGGGTAAGAGCCCACAGTCAGGTGCAACTGCGCTCAAGGGTTTTTTTGTTGAATCATGATCTACTGTCCAAACTCCGACTGTGCCAAGCCTCGCAATCAAGAAAGCTCCAGCTTTTGCTCCCAATGCGGTACGCCGCTGAAAATTGGCGATCGCTTTGTCCTCACCGAACCGCTAGGGGCGATCAGCCGAGCCTATCTGGCGACAGATCAACATTTGCCCTCCAAGCCTCGCTGCGTCGTCATTAATCGGGGAGAGCTCTCGGTCGAAGCAGGCTGGAACTCCGCGCAGTTGGCACGTCTGGAATTTTTAGGCAACCAAGGACACCTTCCTCGGCTCATTGCGCTGGTGGATTATCCCACGACCCAAAATGGCTTGGCTCCCCAAACATTATTGGCCCATGCTTGGCTCGGTGAGGCTAGCTTGGCCCAGGGCCAGGAGCGCCATGGAGCGACGGATGAGCTCACGCTACGCCAGCATCTCAACAGCGTATTGTCTGATCTCATTCAAATTCACGACCAGGGGTTTATCCACGGCGATATTCGTCCCCATACCTTGATCCAACGCAGCACCGATCAACGACTTGTGGCGGCAAGCTATCGCGAAATTGCCCCCATTTGCGAAATCAATCAACCGGCTCAGGGACAAACCCAAGACTTGCAGGTGCTGCAATATTGGGCTCCTGAACGCAAGCTGGGCCAAGCCGTCCCTGCCAGTGATCTATACAGCTTGGGCGTGACCGCTATTCAGCTCCTTACAGCTCAGCCCCTCGAAAAGCTTTTTGATGTGGCGGAGGATTGCTGGTGCTGGGAAGACAGTCTAGAGACGGAGCTGAGCGATGGTCTCAAAGCGCTGCTCAACTGCATGCTGGAGCGAGCGACCCGGCGGCGTTATGGCAGCGCGGTGGATGTCTTGCGAGATCTCGCCCACCTAGATGACTTAGCGGAGCTAGCTGACCTAGCCGAACCCATTGCCCCACTCCAGCAACCCGAGGTTTACGTTCCGTTTCTCCCCCAAGCCCATGAAGATGGAGTAATCGCAGAGAAACAAGCATCGGGAGATACCACTGCAGAACTCAAAGAAAGCGAAATTGAGACCTTTCCCTTAAAGAAAGGTGCTGCCAATCAGAACAATGCCAACGACTCGCGATCGCTTCCCATTGGCAATGCCCTCAAGGATGCAGATCATCAAGCAGAAGCAACGGCAGGTCTAGAGCAAACCGTAATTTGCGGCCAGTTCCAACAAGAAGAATCGCCTTCAACGGATGCCCTTGCAGAGCCTTCCCCCGAGTCCCTTGCAGAGCCTGAGCAATCTGTTTCTAACATCACCCCGCTGGCTGCTCAGCCCGAAAAGAAAATCCGCATTCCCCAAAGCCTTATAGCTGAAGAACCAGCTGAAAGAGAGCTAGCGGAAGCATGTTCCCCAGAGCCCCAGGGTGAGTCACTACAGGAGCCGTCAACCCCAGAAGATAGCCATGGCGCATCTGATGCAGAGATAGCCCCAGAAAATGCCGAAGCAACAACCCTCGTCAACCTTGCTAAGCCTGCGGACAGTTCAGGTGAAGCCCCAGCGACTTCGCAGGATGACCTTGCCCTGGAAGCCCTAGACACCCTCGGTTTAAGCAAGCGTTCTGGAAACGAGCCCGACGCATCACCCAGCGGCGTAAGTCAGAAATCCGAAGATGCTGTTCAGGATCCAGCCAGCCTATCCCTCAGCGATAGTGTCGAAACGCCCACCGTCCCTCCCCAGGAATTAGAGGCTGAGTCCAACTCTCGCCGCTCCCACCAAAACACCCGAGAGCTCGTCGCCAAGGTTCTGACCAATCCACTGGCTATCTCCATTGGCAGCCTCGTCCAGCAGCTTACCCAACGCCATGCGACCCAGGAGAACACCTATTTACCCTGGGAAATTATGCAGTCGCTGAAGCAACTGAAACGCACCCCAGAGACCCAAACTGCCTTTGCCACCCAGCTTCTGGAGATGGCGAACTTCTATCGCGATCAGGTCAGTCAAGGCCACCGTGATCTTCCCCACCTCACCATCGCTATCGTTTCCTATGAGCAGGCTCTCACCGGCTTAAACCAGGACCATTCCGCATGGCCTAACGTCTGTCATGACCTGGGGCATATGTATCTGAACCTGAGTCGTCAGCACCCCAACTACCGCAACGCCTGCATCAAAAAATCTGTTTTGACGTTCAAGCGGGGTATCGTCCAAGCCGAAGTTAATGATGAGGCTTACCTCGAACTGCAAAACCAGTTGGGCGAGGCCTATGGAGCCTTGGCCAGCAGTGAAGCTCCTGCGGAAAACTGGCAGGGTGCGATCGCAGCTTACCAAGCTGCTCTCAAGGTCTGTGATGCAGAGACTCCCGATCCCACTGGGGAGCAGGAAATCAATCGCAATGAGCGCCATGGTGCCATCCAGAACAACCTAGGCACAGCCCTCTGGAACCTCTCCCTCCACTGCCCTAACCGTGAAGCTTCAGAGCATCTGCAAGGCGCGATCGCAGCTTACAGCGCAGCCCTGGCCCACCATGACCCCGATGTGGATCCAGTTCGCTTTGGCATGATTCAAAACAATCTGGGCACGGCCTATCTCAACCTGGCCCAGAGCGAGAAATCCATCGATCTGCTGCGCTTAGCCACCGGAACTTACCAAGTGGCTTTGATGTATCGCAAGCGCAACGAAGTCCCGCTAGCCCATGCTGCCACCCAGAACAATCTCGGTGCTGCCACCCTGCAACTTGCCAGCCACGCCTATGCTGATCCCCAGACCCAACGGGAATCCCTAGAGCAAAGCATCTTCGCCTATGAAGCGGCACTGAGCCTGGTGCGCGAACTCTCGACAACGGGAGCCATGTCCATCGGCTTCGATACTTCGGCCAGTCGGCTCAACCTTGCCCTGGCCCACCAGCGCCGTGGCTGTCTGACCGAATCAGACCAAAATTCCAGTGTGATATTTGCGCACCTGGAAACGGCGATGCAGATTTATCTCAGTCTGTTGGAGAAGCAACCCCCCGAAAGCGAGATCCATGAGATGGCTTTGGAATATTTGGGCAAGACGATGCATCACCTCTCTGAGCATCTCCATATCGCCGATGATCATCCCCTGCTAACCCAGGTGCCGAATTCGGTGGTGGTAGAGATGTCCCAGCAATTCCAGCGACAACTCCAGCAGGCATCTTAAACAACGAAAATTTAGGCCATGCCTGAACCTTGTCCATCACGCATCACGATGTAGGGACGAGGTTTTCTCGCGCCTCTGCTAGGCTTCCCCCCAGCTTCTCTGGTTAGGCTTGGCGTAAGCCGGGTATGGGTACCCGAAGCCTACCGTAGAATTCGTTTGATTAAATTGGCATTCCTAAAGAATGATCTCGTCGCCTGCCGCTGTGAACTGCACTTGGGTCACGTCAAACTGACCGTTTTCCACCAAGGTGCGGCGAATAGAGCCAAACAAAGCTTGGCCCTCGCAAACGGACAAAGAAGTAAACACTCGTTTGGAATCAGGAGCGAGACGTAAATCAACCACCACTTCCTGGGGAAAGCGGCCATCGCCGACGCGGTAGCTGGAAATGGAGAAGTCGGGGTTGTTGCTATTGGCGATCGCCAATCCCACCGCTTCTTCTAAAGAGCCATCCTCCGCTAGCTTCACCACTTCTCCTTCGAAGCCATCGCACTGGCTATCCAGGTTGAAAACCTTCACTGTCGTAATATTTGCCGCAGAAATCGGTCGATTCGGCCGTCCCAAGGGAGCCTGGGCAAACATCTCATCCGTATCCTCAGTTTGGGATGTAGCCCGAGCCATAGCGATGGTTTGGGCTGGCTGAGCGCTCTCAGGCTCAGCAATGGCAGTAGCTTGAGGTGGATTGGAAACCTTATTCGCCGGACGCTGAGCCTGGGCCATGGCACAACCGCCCAAAGCCACTGCACTCAGCAAGAGTCCAAAACCGAGCCATGGCTTAAGGGGGGAGGTCATCGTGGGATACTGGTGAACGGTGAATGCAAACAAATGGCAATCCGCAACCTGACTTGAACAGTTACGGCCTTGCTGTCCTACTTCATTCATGCGCCCGCCCCGCTGTTCAGTGCAAAACTAGCAGTCCACAAAATTTTCCGTCCACTGTTCACTGGCCTTGGAAGCTTGGCCAACTGGGCATATCGCCTCTACCTGACAGCTCCCCAGCTCGCGCCCTCCTAGCCCGCGCCCTAGCCCGACCATGACCCCAGCCTCTTCCTGGACTCGCCGCCACGTTATTTCCCTCTGGGACGTCACACCTGCCGAATACGACACCATTCTCACCACCGCCGCCAGCTTCACAGAAGTGCTCTCCAGGCGCAATAAAAAAGTCCCCACCCTTCAGGGGCAAGTGGTGACCAATTTATTTTTTGAACCCTCCACTCGCACCCGCAGCAGCTTTGAGCTGGCCGCTAAACGTCTCTCCGCCGATACCCTCAACTTTGCGCCGGGCTCCTCTTCGTTGAGCAAAGGCGAGACGATTCTGGATACGGCCAAGACTTACCTGGCCATGGGCACAGACATTATGGTGATTCGCCATAAGCAGTCTGGGGTGCCCCAGGCGATCGCCAATGAAATGGAACGCCTGGGCACCAATGTGCGAGTGCTCAACGCGGGCGATGGCCAACATGCCCATCCCTCCCAGGCGCTGCTAGATCTCTATACGATGTGCTGTCTGCTGGATGAAAAGAATCCTCGGGTGGAGCTGTTGAAGGGGAAAAAGATTGCGATCGTCGGGGACATCCTTCACTCCCGCGTCGCCCGCTCCAACATTTGGAGCCTCACCGCTGCGGGAGCCGAAGTGCATCTGGCGGGTCCGCCGACGCTATTGCCCAAGGGCTTTGCTAACTTCACTCAGCCCCTCAACGATCAAACCAATACGGACATCCCTCGCGACCTTCAGATGCACTGGCAACTGGAGCCTGCCCTAGAAAATGCCGACTTCGTGATGACACTGCGGCTCCAGCATGAGCGTATGACCGACCATATGTTGCCGAGCCTGCGAGAGTACCATCAGCAGTTTGGTATTACGCGGGAGCGGTTGAAGCTCTGCAACCCCGGTGTGAAAGTGCTCCACCCTGGCCCGGTGAATCGGGGCGTGGAGTTGAGTTCGGACTTGATGGATGACCCGGAGTTGAGCCTGATTCCCCAGCAAGTCACCAATGGCGTGGCGGTGCGTATGGCGCTGCTGTATTTGATTGGCGGTGGACGATAGGAGGTTATCTAAGTGCCATGGATGGGAATTCAGCTTAAAATGAAGGTATCCAAGCGCTTCTAATTCATGCCTGCCAAGGATTTATACCATGACCAAGTCAGGAATGCTTTGGTCAAAAATGGCTGGAGAATTACCCGCGACACCTACCAGATCAAGTTTAAGGAGGTCAGACTTTACGCAGACCTAGCGGCTGAGGCAATGTTCTCGGCAGAGCGAAATCGTGAGCAGATTATCGTAGAGGTTAAAAGTTTTTTGAGTGCTTCGCGCATTCGAGATTTTGAAGCGGCTATCGGTCAATACATCCTGTACCGACTATATCTGTCACAAATTCTGCCAGAAGCGACCGTTTACCTTGCTGTCAGTCATCGAGTGTATCGAAGCTTTTTCCTCAAGGAAGCGATTAAGTTTGCGACGACAGAGCTAAAGATTAATCTCATTATTTTTGATATTGAGCAGGAGGCTATTGTTCAGTGGATCAAGCATTGAAATATCGCGAGGCAATCAAAGCAGTCTTAACTCGCTATTGCAACTTAGATCGACAGCAACCTTCTCCAGGCGTCGAGTCCTTTGTCCTTTTTGATGACGCCCAAGAGCAATATATTTGGTTGCAAGTGGGCTGGGACCGTACTGGCAGAACCTGCGGAAATACAGTCTACATTCGTCTCAACCAAGGGCAGATTTGGATTGAGGAAGACCTAACTGAAGACGGAATTATGGGGGACTTACTGGTTGAAGGAATTCCTGAAACAGATATCGTGCTGGGCTTTCAGCACCCCAGCGATCGCGGTCTAGCAGATATGTCCGTAGCTTAATCAAGCATTTCTAAGATGGACCTAGGACACCGCGCCAAGCAGAAGTTCAAACTAGCGAGCGTTACATCAGCAGCGATAGCATTGTTAATGCTCCAAGCTTGCAATCCAGTCGCCTCCGGCGCTGACCCGACTGGCTCATACTGGCGACCCACCGAAGGCGAAACCCTAACTCCTACTCAAGCCGAAGCACTAGCGCTAAAGAACCAAGGTAATGCAGCCCAAGACGCGGGTGACTTTGCAGAATCAATTGCGTTCTACGACCAAGGGCTTGCGCTGGTCTCTAACTACAGCGACCTTTGGTACAACAAGGGCGTGGCCTACGATGCCTTAAACCAGCGGGAAGCAGCGATCGCGGCCTACGACGAAGCTCTAGCCATCGACCCCCAGAACTTCCTGAGCTGGAACAATCGCGGCAATGCCCTGGCAGCATTGGGTAACTATGAAGAGGCGATTGCCAGTTACAGCAAAGCCATCGAAGCCAAGCCCAACTATGCCCTAGCCTTCAATAACCGAGGCATTTCCCTCGATGCAACGGAGCAATACGAGGCAGCGATCGCCAGCTATGACGAAGCGGTCCAGCTCGATCCCGAATACGAGGAAGCCTGGTACAACCAGGGCGTTGCCTTCAGCGCTCTAGAACGCTACGAAGAAGCGGTGGAAGTCTACGCCCAGGCTGTTGCCATCAAGCCAGACAAGTACGAAGCCTGGTTCAACAAAGCTGTTGCCCATGAAGAGCTGGAGCAATACGAGGCAGCGGTTGAAGCCTATGGCAAAGCAGGGGAGAGCAAGGCAGATCTCTACAGTGCTTGGGCGAATCAGGGCTATTGGCTCACGGAGCTGGGGCGGAATGGGGAGGCGATCGCAGCCTATGACAAGGCCTTGGCGATCGAGCCCAGCGATGCGGATAGTTGGTACGGCAAGGGCTATGCCCAGGATGAGCTGGGACAATATGCCGAAGCCATTGCTAGCTATGACAAGGCTTTAGCGATAGACCCCGAAAATACTGACTACGCTGAGGCGAGGCAAATTGCCGTGGAGAATCAGTAATAGGTAATCTGAGCCACTGCCCCTAGCTACTGAAAGGTTTGCACATGGGGCTTAGCAAATTCGAGCAGGGCTTGGTCAAACCTGACATCCCTTTGCTCCACCGTCTTGTCGCCCAAAAAGAAGTTGAAGCTGGGACAGTCTTCATCGGCCTTTAGTTCAAAGCGACCGTCTGCGACGAGTCTGCCGGTCTGGGTTTCATGGATAGCCACGTCATAGTTGGTGTCGTAGATTTCCAGGACTTTGGTTTGGCCGTCGTCTTCAAAGGGACATTCTTTGACCTGTTTGCGTTCTGTGACCGTTAGGCAGGCGACGAGTTGGGTTTGGGCGATCGCGCCTTGGGGGACTTTCCAGGCATCGGGGACGCGATCGCTGCGGTGAGAGAAGGACTTGCTGACATCATCACGGGCAAAGACAGAGATGGGATGAATTTCTTCAACAGCGGGATCGTAAGCAGCAGTTTGGGCGACTGGGACGCCGTTGCAGGCGGGGGCTAAATCCGAGTCGAAAAGCTGCTTCTCTGGGCTAGCTTGAGTTGCTGTGCTATCTGGGGTGTTTTGATTCGTCCCTTCTCGACCCAGTAAGAAATTTTCAATGGAGACTAAGCTCTCGCAGGCCGAGAGGCCAACACAGAGGGATAGGGCTGCCAGTAGAGAACCGCACTGTGTTGGGGTGACGCTCATGGGTAAAAGTCTTGGGGTGGCTTGGGTTTAGGTTAGTTTTCCCGATTGCTGGTGATTTGTCCAAGCGAGGAATAAAGCGAATTCGATGGCCTTGTTACAATTGCGCTGTAGGTCGCAGGAGAGGCGATCTCGTTTTCCTCAGCTCCTTTGTGCAGGCGAGGCCCATGTACGCGCTATCTCAGCCCATTCAGCTTGATTTCAATCCGGCGAAGCTCACGGACGAGCAGTTCTACAGTCTTTGCCACAATAATCCTGACCTGAATATTGAACGTAACGCCCAAGACGTTGTGATTTTGCTTCCTCCAGCCAGTTGCAATAGTGGAATCTGGGAAATGGAGCTAGGTGGAGAGCTAGGCATTTGGAATCGCCAAAGCGGCCTAGGGAAGGTGTTTAGCTCTTCGACGTTGTTTCAATTGCCTGGTAGTGGCGATCGTTTACCGGATGCAGCTTGGGTGGAGCTATCACGTTGGCAAGCCCTTACAGCAGACCAACGGCAGAAGTTTCCGCCCATTGCGCCAGACTTTGTGATTGAGCTTCGGTCTCGCACGGACAATCTGGATACGCTACGAGAGAAGATGCTGGAGTATATGGACAGTGGCGTGCGCCTGGGCTGGATGTTTAATCCCCAGGATCAAGAAGTTGAGATTTATCGCCAAGGACAATCCAAGGAAGTTGTGAGCTTGCCAGCAAAACTATCTGGAGAGGAGGTCTTACCGGGGTTTGTGCTGAGTTGCGAGCTGTTTTTAGACGACTAGAATCACGACGGTGTTGTCGATCTCTCTAAAACAGGATCGCGATCGCCCTCAAGCCAGGGCATCACTTCGCCTGCAATAACAGCCATCACCTCAGCCGCATCAAACTGATGGCTTAGCAGACAGCCCGAACCGCTGCGGCAGCCAGTGCCAGGTTCGCAGCCGTTGTACCCTGTCTCAGCGAGGTGGAAGCAACCATCGCCAGGGCCAAAGGGATAGGAGTTTGTGGCAGCGTTTTGGTATTGGCGATAGGACAAGTCTTGGGGGTTGAGAACGTAGGTTTCCGCAGCTTGGATCGTCTTGCTGATGGAGGCTAAGTTGCCGAGCTGAGGGTTGATGAAGTGGCCTAGAGCAATGACGCAGCGAGCTAGAAGCTGATTGGGGAATGAGTCGGCCTCCCAAGTTCCAGGCTTGGTAATTTCTAGATCTAGCCAGGAGATTAGCTCAAGCATTGCTGCCCTTGAGGGAGTGGCGGAGATGAGGGCGATCGCCTGCTGTTGGTATTGATCTATATTCATCTACGAATCAAAGCTCCATCCGACCTTATATGCAGAGAACGAAATGCGGTTGTCTTATCACATCGAGCTTGTGTTTTCTTAGCGTATCGCTGGTCATTCGACATTATTACTATCAACTAGATCGAATACCCAATGAGTCCGAAGCTAAAGCCTATATCGGAACTATGAATAGAGCCAATCAGGCGTACTTCCTAGAGCATCAAAGTTTTGCCACTCAGCCCTTCCCAGAGAAAATAAAATTTCCTTCTAAATCCAAGTACAACTATAAGATTGAAGTCATAGACGAACCAGCTCAATCAATTACAACAGCAAGTCCAAAATTCAATCATTTGAACAGCTATACAGGTGTCATTTTTGCTTGGGTTAACTCCACAGATGACGAGTCTGACACACGTTTCAGATCTGTAATTTGTGCAAGTATAGAACCTGGCAAAGAACCTCCTGCTCCACCAACTACTCCAAGCAGCTATGAAGCAGAAATTACTTGCCCTAACGGAATCGTAATTGCAGTATCCGATGGAGCTATTTAACAGAAATCTTGTCACCAGCACGCTTCAGCCGCTTCACCTGCCGAAAATACCTTTCCAGCATCTCTCGCTGCTCCTCCACCTCAGCCAAATCCGGCTCCACATCGCCATAGCGCCAATCCACATAAGCCCGCGTAATCCCCTGAGCCCACATAGCCGGATCCGCCGCACAATGCTCCCGCACCGCCGCCGCATATTCAAACGGCGTCTGCGATGCCTCCTTCATCACCCCCTGCTCCGCCATACAAGCCAACATCTGCTGATAAGCCCGCTCCATGCTGGGTTGCTTTGCCAACCAACGCTGCCGACGCCAAGCCTTCCACCAGCCCAGCCCCAGCCATCCCGCAAAAGCCAGCACTGTCAAAATCACCAGCCCCGTAAAGAGCCCCACCACATCCGCCGACAGCAGCCCCAGCAACCGTCCAATCGTCTGGGCCAGCACCATCGCCACAAAAGCAAACACCGCATTCAGGCCATTGCGCAACGGCGACGGCAACCAACCCGCCACCCACTGCCACAGCTTCTTCACCGTGCCAAACAGCGCACTCTCCTCTACCGAAGGCGGATACAGCGGATGGCCCGGAATCGGGTCAAACATATACCAGCCCTGACCGGGAAAGTAAGCCTCCGTCAAGGCATAGGCATCGCTATTCTTGACCAAATACAGCCCCGTAAACGCATTAAACTCCCCTGGGCCAAAACCCACCGTCAGCCGCGCTGGAATCCCTATGCTGCGTAGCATCATCGTTAGCGTTGTGGAGAAATGGTCGGGATAGCCACCGTTATTTTTGTCCAAAAAGGCCAGAACTAAATCTTCGTCTTCGCCAAAGAAGGGCAGGTTTGGTTGAATCTGATAGCGCTGTTTTAGGGCCTGAGTGAGATACAGCGTCTGTTCATAGGGTGACGTAAGTTCGCTTGAAGCCTGGGCCATTAGCTCTTGAGCTTTGGCTTGCAGCAATGGCTTTAGCTCGGCTGGCACTTCTAGATAGCGACCCAGGGTTTGGGGATAATCTTTGCCTGCGGCGGCAAGGGCAGTGCGATCGCGGTAAGGCACTTTCGACACCACCGTATAAGTTGTGCCGTCTGTAAGCGGAACCGGCGATCGCAGCCCCCCCTCCAAATCAATCGCCACTTCCTCCGTCGGAAAATACAGCTCTCTCGGTTCATGCATCGCTGGGATCAGATTAGGCAAATCTGAAACCATCGTGAACGTTTGGATGACTTCTCGCTGACGAGTCTGGAAAAAGCTCGTTGGGATGAGGAAACGATAGCTCCAAGGCGATCGCTTCAATGTATTCGTCTCTTCATTTTGACTCACCTCCCAGCCCTGACCGGTGTACTTATCAAAAGCCATCACCCGCCAAAAGCCTTCCACCTGGGAGCGCACCCGCATCACTAGCTTTGGCGTCAGCTCCCCTCGAAGGTTCTGGTTCATTACGGTATTAAAACCGTAGTAATACTCCTCATCCGCTTCGCCGGGACCGCGCTCGGGACTGTTACCACCCAGATCATTGGGATCACCCCCGCCTTCCCCCTCGCCACCTTCGGCATCGGGGTTGGTGACATAGCCAGGGTTAAACACCTGACGATTATCGAATTGACCTTGGACATCAATGGGGGCAGAGACCGGGAAGGTCCGCAACTGATAGCCCGGCAGGCGAGGCAACATCGCAAAGACGCTGAGGCCTAGGGTCGTGACAGCAACTAAAACAATCAGCAAACGCTTAGGAGATAGATCGGGAGCGAGTTTAAAAACATTGAGCCCTCGCTTGCCAGGCTCTGGCTTAATGCCAATGCGGGAGCTGTAGTCGAGAATAAGGACCGGGAGCGCGATCGCCAAAAACAAAAACAAAAATGGCCCAAACGCCAGAGTCTGACTCAACGTTGCCGACACACTGATGAGGATCAGACCAATCATCATCGAGTAGCCCAGATCCTTGCGGCGAGGCAAGTCAAAGCTGTGCAGCACCTGGAGCTGAATCAACAGCTCCACCAACACCAGGCGCGTGTCATTACTGCGGCTCAGCAGATTGATAAAGAAATAGCCCAGGGCAATCAACATGCCAATGGCAATGCCGAACTTAATGCCAATGTTGCGCTTACGGCGGCGTAGGTAGCTCAACCCTGCACCAATTATGCTCAGAGGCACTGCCCACCAAATGAGATTGAGGCGATCGGTTACATCGGCAGCGGCAATATCCGTCGCAATAATGCCAATGGTTACCAAGCCCTGAACCAAGATCCGCAGGACAATAGAGTCCTCTGGGGGGATCTTAGGAATAGAAGCCATTCGGCTGCGCCACTGAGCCATCATGTGCGTTTTGTCCCTTACCTTTCCGTAAGATCCCATTTTGAAGGATCAACTGAGGTTTGGGGCAAATTTCCACAGGGATATTGCATCACCGGTGTTGTCTCTACCGCAGCGATATAGCAACGGCCTGACTTGTTAGGACGTTGCTATCCACATTGCTACCTGCCATATCTAGGCTTGACCGTTTATGGAAGTACTAAGTGATGTGGCGACAGCTATATCTAATCTTTGGGGCTATTGAACAGCTCGTACACCTGACGACAAAAGGTCTTCAACAGGTCCAGCTTCTCTTCAGCAGGGCGCTTTTCCCCCCGCACAGGCCAATCCCCCACCGTGGAAAGCCGCCACTGCTCACCGTTATAGCTAAAGCCCAAGACTTCCAGACCAATCAGACGAGACGACTCTCCCTCTGAAAAGAAACGCATCTGTACCAACATGCTGCGGCATTCGTATTTAGGATTCCAACCTGGTAAATGAAAGCCAATATCAATGGAATCGGGATCCATCATCGAACGCGTATCGGCATCATTAGCCCAAGGCTTCAGGTCCGTGCGCACCATAGGAAACTGCGCCTTAAACAGCGTTACAACCGAAGCAATCTTGGTTGTGAGTTCTAGGCTCGTGGCCTGCTCCGCTGCATTCACGCTTATGGCTCCGCTACCGTTAACCTATTCTTGCATTACATTTCTTCATTTCCAAGGTGTAAACACTTCAGGCCCCTGACAATCTACCCTGCCGGGACCTGAACAAAGGGCTCCATCGAGCTAGTCACAATGCTTTAGCCCTAATCCCAGTTGCTCACCACATCAGTTACAGCGTTACGACTGCGAATTGCAGATTGGCCAATGCAGGCTGTCGGGTTATCCAAACATTCATCAGATTTGGCGATGAAGCCCATGGTGGCAAAGCTCGCGACCCCCAGACAGGCGATCGCACTCAACAGGCTACCGGCCATAAAAGCATTAGACATAGGATTTTCCTTCGCTCAGTGCCATTAACTTGGCTTAGGGTTCCCATGAATGGCCAGGGAGTCTTAGCCAAATTTTATACAGACCTGCTCCCCATTCCGTAGATGTCCCCTTGCTCAAGCAGCTGTATTCAGAAAATGAGTTAAAACCCACAAGTCCTCGGTGGAATGACCGAGACCTTTCTATGGCAATTTCATGACATTTAAGCTGCCTGTTTGGAGGTCTCCCGATTACGACCAGTCCACAGGAAATAGCTCGATTGAGTCAATCCTCCAATTTAAGCTTTGAGCTCAAAATGTAGTTAGAAATACGCTTAAAAAAAGTTGGTATCTATCCTTACGAACGCAGCAGCAAAAAGTGGCTTCGGTGATTAACTTTTTCTATGGATCCCCTGGGAACATGGGAAAAGCCATCGCATTTAGTAATCAATGCCCTAACTTACAAACAGGGGTGTTACCGTTTGTAAAGAACCAAAGAAAGGCATTGTTGTTAATGATTAGGTTGCCTTCCTAGGTTCAGGTCTCTTTGCTTATCTCCCAGGCCATGGAAGCCCTGTAGCAAAGGTCTCAGCAAAATTACCGTTCACTGAAGCAAGCCCATAGTGCAGAAACTATCGCGCTCGGCAAGCTGCTTAAACGTTTTAATCTCCGCAAATTGTGCTCTCATTCCTAGGCAACTCTGCGAGTTGTGCGGCATGTAACGATGTCAAATCTGAAGCAGAAACCTTTGACTCAGAGTTTTAAATTTTTGAGTCTAAATCTGAGTCAGCCTCAGAATGAAAGCAACACAGTTTTGGCGGAAGTCCTATCGCGATTACGAGGTATACCCATGGATTTTCATGGACAAACAGCTCTCATTACCGGCGCTTCTAGAGGTATTGGTAAAGCGATCGCCTTTTCCCTCGCCCAGCAAAACATTCACACCCTGCTCCTCGTTGCCCGAGATCCCCAGCGGCTCCAACGGGTGGCTACGGACCTAGAACAGCTTGGGGTAGAGGTTTCCATCCTTCCCCTCGACTTAACCCAACCTAGAAACGTCCATTCCAGCATGGTCAAAGCCCTGAGGCACCATCCCCCCATTGACCTGCTCGTGAACTGTGCAGGCGTTGCTTATCAAAGACAGTTCATTGAGTCGCATCTACAACAAGTGGAGACTGAACTTATGACCAATCTGCTAGGCATGTACAGCATCACTCGCGTTGTAGCCCGCCAAATGGTCCGTCGTAAACAGGGGCACATCGTTAATGTTTCCAGCCTCATGGGCAAGGTCGCTGCTCCTTCCATGGCGACCTACTCTGCAACGAAACATGCCATCATCGGCTTCAGCCAGGCCCTACGCGGTGAGCTTGCGCCCCACAATGTCAAAGTGACAAACCTTATGCCCTCCTTAACCAAAACAGACATGGTTAGGGACATGAAGCCATTTCGATGGGTCCGAGCCAGCCGACCTGAGCAAGTTGCGAAAGCCATGGTAACTGGCGTTAAGCGGGGCAATCGCGAAATATTGGTGGGCTGGCAAAGCCACATGGCTGTGATGTGCGATCGCCTGGCTCCCCAGCTCATGACCCGCATCATCCGCTGGACTCAGCCCCCAGCCACAACGCCAGTGTCTCCCTACAGCAAAGTTGTTGTCCCCCTTCAAAATTAGTCGCAGCGACAGAGAATAGATTCATCGCCATTGCCGGAAAGGCTCGCTTTTCTGCAATGGCAATGTCTTCTTCAAGGAAATTACATTTTTTGCTCAGCGAAAATCCAACTTTCATCCCACCAGTAGGGAAGCATAGGTATGATTTGAACTCAGCATCAACCCTTGTTCCTCCCTGCCATGTCTTCGACAGTCGCTTCAAGCAGCTCTCCACCGCAGCCTAAACAACATTTTGTACTGCTAGATGGACTGCGAGGGCTGGCAGCACTGTGGGTATTTATCTTTCATATTCAAGCCAGTCAAATCATTCCCAATCTCACGGCAGCTCTGCCGGTCACCTTCAAGCACATCATTTTTGACTGGGGACAATATGGTGTCTTAGGATTCTTTGTCCTTAGTGGGTTTGTCATTGCCCATTCTCTTAGAAATACCACGGTGTCCTGGGGGAGCTTCAAGCAATTTTGCCAAAGAAGGCTGGCTCGACTAACGCCCCCTTACTACGCTGCAATCTTGCTATTTCTCGTAAATGAAGGTTACCGAACCTATCTGGGGTGGCAGTCTTTTCCAATCAAGGCCACGTCCCAGTCACTAATACAGTTGCTGGCTCATCTATTCTACATTCAAGAGTTAGCCGGTTTTGACCATTACGATGACGTTTACTGGACCATTTGTTTAGAGCTTCAGTTCTATCTCAGTTTCATTGTTCTTTTAGGCCTCTCCCAATGGCTCCAACGACGATTCTCCATCACCTCAGCAACAGTCTGGGTCTTTGGAGGATGGACCTTCATTTGTCTGTTGTACAACAGCTACAAACTCGGTCTGCCCTTCTATCGTCCAGTTTTTATTGCCTGGCACTTTAGCTTTTTACTCGGGGTCTATGCCTATTGGTCTTGGCAGCAGCGATGCCATCCAGCATTGGGGTATGGCTATGCAGGGTTGATTTTTGCCACAGCTCCTATCACGCCCCAGTTCGCGATCGCCGCCGCTGCCACAAGCAGCTTTATATTGGCAGCCGCCCAGGGCAACAAGCTCTCCACTTGGCTCAGCGGCAAGTCTCTTCAATTCTTAGGCAAGATTTCCTATAGCCTCTACCTGACTCACACCACTGCAATTAGCATTTTTTACGGTGTCTGGTTACAGCAACCCATCACTCCAACAATCTGGAACGATGTTATGGGTTTAATGCTTTGTGTTGGACTCGGATTGGCGATCGCCACCGCAGCCTATTACCTGGTTGAAAAGTCATCGATCCAATGGAGTCAACGCCTCAAAAAAAGTCTTGTCCAAACAGCAAACTAAATCACAGCTAATTGACTGTCCCAAGCCTGCCATCGCCCCCATAAATAGTCACCCAAAAGTTGTCAGCAGCACTGGTCCTAATAGCCAGGTATGCTCCAGAACAGTCAAGCCAGCCTCAACAGCTAGCTGTTCCCGCACCGCTGGACTATAAAACTGAATCGGGCTCATCCCCTGGGCCAAGACCTCCGGCTCCTCCGCCCAGCGCGGAGCAAAGTCTGCAAGGTAATAGCGACCCCCAGACTTAAGCACTCGCCGTACTTCCGCTAAAACCTGTTCAGGCTCGGGGTAATGGAGAAAGGTGATGGTGTTAAACACGGCATCAAAACTGTCATCTTCCAGGGCTAATGCCACCGCATTTCCCACCTGATACCCCATGCGCTCTGGGCCCTTATTCACGCGGTTGGCCTGGGCAATCATGTCCGGCGAGAGGTCAACTCCCAAGCCAGTTAAGTCAGGTTGGTATTGGGCTAAGCGATTGAGCAATTTGCCAGTCCCGCAGCCCAGGTCTAGCACATAGGGTTGGTCAGGCAACTGAATCGAGTCTAGCAAGCGCCGATGAACGGCCTGATAGAACACCGAAGTCAGGGTCAAGTCATAAAAACCAGCCCAACGGTCAAATAGGCTTTGCTTTTGTTGATATAGCTCATCCGGCATCGCGATTGCAGCCTCCCAAAAGTAGATGGCAGCGCCAAGACACTGCAACAGTCCTAGTCTAGCGCTGCCATCGCTACGCTTGGGCTAGAATTGGCTCTCCCCCAGGCAACATTTCCCAGCACTCTTCCCCGGCCCCCTAGACCATGGCAGCTCAGCGGTTCGCCCAATGCATTAATCCGCTCAGTGACAAGGCTCCACTCCTTGCCTTTCTCTTTGTCCCTCAAACAAGGCTGCCCCAGTCTCTGCTGGGTAGCTTGCTCACGGTTATCGCACTCCTGATCAGCAGTTGCCAAACTCCACCAGACAAACCCGCCAACCACCAACCCCTCACTCGCCGCGAACTGGCCATCATTGTCAACACCGACGATCCTCTCAGCGTTGCCATCGCCGACTACTACCAACAACGACGCGGAATTCCTGCGGAGAACCGCATTGAAATTGCCTTTCCTCGCCATGACGTGAACCTCTCTCAACAAACCTTCGAGCCACTCAAGCAGGCCGTAGATCGCCAAACTCCGTCCCATATCCAGGCCTACGCCCTAACCTGGGCCCAGCCCTACCGAGTGGACTGCATGTCTATTACTAGCGCCTTTAGCTTTGGCTTCGACGAAGCTCATTGCGCCCAGGGCTGCGCAGCAACTGCCCCAAATCCCTACTTCAATGCAGTGGTTCAAAAGCCCCAGGACTACGGTCTGAGATTGACTATGGCGATCGCCGCCACCCAGTTTCACCAGGCTACGGCCCTGATCAACCGTGGTGCTCTTGCCCATCAGCAGCGAAAACCAGCTACCGCCTACTTGCTTTCCACCAGCGATCGCTATCGCAACGTCCGCGCCTCAATTTATCCCCAGCTTAAACAACTCTTGGGACCGCTCGCCAATCAGAAAACGATTGCGCTCAAAACCTTTGAAAGCGACGCAATCCGCGATCGCTCCGACGTGATGTTCTACTTTACCGGAGCCCAGCAAGTTGACCATCTCAAAACCAACCGCTTCCGCCCCGGTGCCATGGCCGATCACCTCACCTCCTACGGCGGCATGCTCACGGACAGCAGCCAAATGAGCAGTCTGCGCTGGCTTGAAGCCGGAGCCACTGGCAGCTACGGCACCGTCGTTGAGCCCTGCAATTTTCCCCAGAAGTTCCCCCACCCAGCGATTGCCATGGGCCATTACCTCCAGGGTGACACCTTAATTGAGGCTTATTGGAAAAGCGTTGCCTGGCCGGGCCAGGGAATCTTCATTGGTGATCCCTTGGCCCAGCCCTTTCGTTAAAGGTCAGTTCAAACAGCTATAAGGACTGAACGCGATCGCTCAAATGTCCTGGGAACAGATCAATCCCCACAGCAGACTTCACCAAATACATGACCATACCTAGGGTCAGGCTAATAAAAATATTCATACTCAGCAGCAATAACAGCGCCACGGCCAAGTTGCTCAGGCGGGTCAGCCAAGTGGACTGATTGCGGGCTTTGCGCCGTAAATCTTTGCCCATAAACAGGACCACGTAATAGCGATCAAAGATCAAATTAATCACGAACCGAATATCAACTATCTTTGGTTGAGGTTTCGGCAAGGCATCTGCAATAACAGCTCGCACATCCGCTTGCTGAGCTTCATTCAAAGCGTCCAGCGTGGAAGGAGCCAAGCGAGCCATAAAGAAATTGGGATCACGCTGCTGCCGCGTCTCTCGCTCCAGAGGCGTGGATTCGCCGTTGCCTAGGCTAAATGTAGAATTCTGAACCACTGGATACTCCCATTGATGGCGATTACGAAGCTCATGACTGGGGTTATCAACCCTAGCTCGTTTTCGCAATGAATTGCTGTAACAACTATGATTTTGTTACTGTCTTACTATTCCCCATAAGACAAAACAATCTCCCTAACATTGTTCAAAGCTTCAGCCTGCATTAAAGCTGCGACCAGAACCCAAGGCTAAGTGTCAGACAGCTAAACATTGCCATACACCAACGCTTTAACCGTCGCGGAGAACGAACCTGCCAACCCTTTGCCGTGAATGCAACGAGGAATAGCAGCAGCGTTTGGGAAAACCATAACCCCAGCAAAGTTAAAGCCCACAAGCGAGGATCATTCCAAGCGGAAAAAGAATCCCAAGCTGCAGGCCAAGCACGCCCCCCCACAAGGACTGCAAAAACCCCCATTAACCAGAGATTGGCTAGGAAGATGGCCTCTGTCGTGGACCAAATCAAATACAGCACCACACAGCAGGCCATGAGCCACAACAGTTGGGGAGCCTTAAAAGCGGCCAGCAAAGCGCCACTCAAAAAACAACTGGGTAAGACAATTGTCATTCCCAACAAAGGCTGCTTAAGCAATTGGGCGTAACACTGTTGGTATAGAGAGCGTAGCGACGCTGCAGAGGCATCCATGGGATATTTACTTTAGAAATAGCATTTTCAAAACGATGGAAGTATGGCTCTGATCTCACAGGTTTAGGAGTAGGAACCAACAACCGTTTCTTCTGACATTTCCCTACCGTAGGCGACAGCTGAATCATGCTTCCAGAGGGGAAATACCCAGAACAAAGCCTCAGTATTTCCCTTTCAAAAGAGACATACTGAGGCTAGGAAATTGAATCGACAATTACACCGATTTAGAACGGGTAAATTGTCCCTAGATTCAATGAATTAGGCTCCATAGGAATACCGTATTGGAGCGACCTTGAATGGGCAGAAATAACTACACCACATCAACCATAATGTCGCCATTTTCCACACGGGTAGAAAAGACGGGTAGAGGCGTTTCGCCCTTGATCTTGCCCAGGAGGTTGCCCACAACGGGAGGGAAAGGCGTCCATTCTTTGGGTTGACCCGTGGCTAGATCAAAAGCACTACGGTGGAACGGGCAAACAATCAAGCCATCCTCAGTGACTTTGCCCTTTTTCATGGGCAGCTTCATGTGGGGGCAGCTATTGGCCACGGCATGGATCTTGCCGTCGTTATTGAGCAGAAGCACCTTGTGCCCTTCTAGCTCGACCACCTGGCGAGCGCCAGCGGGTAATTCAGATTCTGAAAGCGCTTTGGTCCAACCCATGAGTTGACTCCTATTGTGGAATGTACAAACTGCGTTTAATTAAAGCGATGCCAATTATCCATTAAAACCGCCACCAGCAGAGCAAATCCCCCGTTTTCTACCTGAATCGTAAAGGTCTTCAATGACCCAATTCCATGCTTAAGGACAACCTCCACTGTTCATGGAGCACAATCCTCAGAATGTGATTTTATTAATTGTTTTGAACATGTTTGCCCCCCATTCCAACCTTCCAATCCAGCTCAGCACTTTGCCAAGCTCCTCATTGTGGGGCTGGCTAGCCCATGGGAAGTGGCTCGTTCTGCTGCTGTCTATCATGCTTATAGGCTGTCGCGGTGTTTCAGAGCAGCTCCCCTCAAGCTCTAAAACGGAGGCGTCAGTGACCTTGGCTCAGCCTCCAATTTCCGTCGACTTCACAACGCAGTGGGTCATTACTGCTACAGAGGCACGATCGCTCCTCTCCACGGGGGCCACTCTACTGGACGCCCGAGAGCAAAGGATCCCGAAAAATCCCCTGAAATCCTATAGCCTTGAAGGCGCGATCACCGTCACCTGGCAACAGTTCTCAGAGCCCCAGGCTCCCCAGCGAGGCAATCTGCTCCAAGATCAAGCGGAGCTAGGGAAACGGCTCAGGGCAGTGGGTATTGACCGCGATCGCCCCGTCATCGTCTTTGGCGACCCAAGCCAGGGCTGGGGGGAAGAAGGCCGCATTGTCTGGATGCTTCGCTCTCTGGGGCATCAGCAGGTGGTTTTGGTTGACGGTGGATACGATGCTTTGCAGGCAGTTGGACTATCCCCAGGTAAGGCTACGACGGTGGCTTCAACTCCCGGTAACTTTATTCCAGCTCCCCAAGAAGCGTGGCAAATAAGTCGAGATGCTTTGCAAGAAGCGATCGCAAGCCCAAAAACCAATCTTGTCCTTGTTGATACGCGGGAGCCCAGAGAGTTTGCCGGAGCGACCCCCTATGGGGAATCCAGGGGGGGGCATTTACCTGGAGCAGTGAATCTGCATTTTTCCCAGCTGCTGGATGAGCAGGGCTACTTGCTGGCAGAAGAGGAGATACGCGATCGCCTCACGGCCCTAGGCATCACGCCGGAGCAAACCATCGTGGCCTATTGCACTGGGGGCATTCGCTCCGGTTGGCTCGCAGCGGTGTTAGTAGACCTGGGCTATGACGCTAAGAATTACGCGGGATCCATGTGGGAATGGTCAGCCGGGGATGCAGCCGATTATCCGCTAGAGCAGTTGTGACTTGGACTTAGCTATCGTCTCCTGTGGATGGAACATGGCCCAGGGCCTGCTTAAGTTCCGCAATTTCCTGTTGTTGAGATTTGATTTGCGATCGCATGGCCTGCATTCCTGCCACTAGCGTTTGCATCTGCTGCTGCGTTTGAGCAATAACCCCGACTAGGACATTGAGGTTGTCTTGGATTTCGTCGATGCGATCGCTGTCGCTTTGCATGGGGAAAGAAGGGGTGAATAGAAGCGGTCAAAACACGTCAGAATAGGGGGGCAAGCCAGCTTAATGATGTTGAACGGGCTCCATGGTTCCTCGGGTGACGCCGCCTTTGGTAACGCCCAGTTGATTTTGCAACTTGAGCTCCTGCCACAGTTGCCAGCCTTCTAACTCGCCTTTGAGGAGTTGCTGATAGCGATCGATGGTGAGCTGCACCTGCTCGGGAGATTCGTTGAGGAATTCAATGCGGAAGTGACGTAGCCCTGCTGCCTGGAGCAATCGCACGGCTTCGGCCCCGGTTTGGGCGGCGCTGTTGAAGACGGTGTTGCGGCAGCCTGCATCGGCTTGGAGGACATGCTCTTGGCCGACGCGATCGCGCAGTTTTACTTCATGCTTTTCGCAGGGGCGACCGCAGTCCTTAAAGTCCTTGCCGTCGGACATGAAGGCACAGAAGACGCAGTGCTCCATATGGAACATGGGCATGTGTTGGTGGATAGTGACTTCGAAGCTATTGGCCGCTGCACTGCGAATCAGAGGCTCTAGCTGGGTGATGTTGAGGTCATAGGAGGCGGTGAGGCGTTCGAGGTTGTAGTGCTGCTGGAAGTAGCGGGCGGTGACGGGGTTGGCGACGTTGAGGGAGAAGTCACCGATGGTGCGATCGCCTGCGAAGAATTGCAGGTGGTCATAGTTGCGGACTAAGTAACCATCGGCTTCGGAGCGACGTACCTGTTTGAGAATGTACTGTTCTTTGGGCTTGGTGATGCGGGGTGGGGCGACCCAAATTTGAGGTGTTGGAGCATCAGGCAAAGGGTTGTAATTCCGAACTTGTTCGACGGCTTGCTTGTACTTTGCGGGGTCTTCTAGCTCGCAGTAAATGGTGGCGATGCCTGCTTCTAGCGTCGCTTGGAGCTGGTCTTGATTTCGCACCAGGACGATTAATTCACCTTCGGTAGGGACATGGCATGCCATGTCCCTACGGGATGCCTGGGTTTCATTTGTGGTTGCTGAATCGTCTGCGGAAATCAGCCCTTGCCAGCTTGTGCCAGCGGTTAATTGCCATTGCTTAGGTTGGGAACGCTGCTGGTCCAGTTGCTCTACCAAGTCTCGGCGGAGGCGATTTAGCTCGCTCATGGGGACGATAGCTTCCCCTTCCAACTGATTATCAAGCTCCCCTAACTCATAAGCGCTGTTCCCCAATCGACCCAGTTGTTTCTGCAACGTCTCATCGGTCAAAGGCCGATTCTGAGCCTGTTCCAATGCCATGTCTGATTCTGCCTGGACGATGTGGCCTTGGGCGTCTCGGGCAATCACGGTTAGCTTTTCGCCGACCTGGCCATGGACCTCGAAGTCAATGGGACGTTTGAACTGGGGCTTCTCGCCTGCGTAGGTTTGGCGAATTTTCTTCTCTAGGGCGGGGTCACTGGTTTTGTAGAGGCGATCGCCTTCTTCGATCTTCCTCAAATCAATGTCCCGACGACCAAAGGCAATCACACATTCCCGACCCCGCCGCTCAACGCTATAGATTCGTCCGCCCTGTTCCTTGCCCTGGGAATAGTCCCCGGCAAAGACGACGCCATCGCCCGCTTGGAGTGTGACGGTGCGCTGGGCAGCGGGGCCACTGATGGAAATGGTGGGGTTTTGGTCGTGGTGGATGCGTTTGACCTGGCCCAGGTAAACGCCGCGCTTTTTGGCAAATTCGCCATGGACGAGGCGTTGGTTGTCGATGCCTTCGAACCAGCCGGTGTGGAGGCCACGGGAGAAGGCCATTTCTAGTTCGTAGCGATCGGAGCGGGGAGCGATGGCGTCGGGGTGAATGCCAGATTGTCTTGCGCCAGATTTCCGCGTGGTGGCTTTGGTCTTGGTTGGGGAGGTGGCGGTGGCGGCAGCGGACAAGGCATGCCTTGTCCCTACGGGAGTGTCACCTAGCTGAGTTGCAAACTTCTCCATGGCCCGATCCAGGGCTTCGCGGTAGACGCGGGTGACGCTGGCGACGTATTCCGAGGCCTTGAGGCGACCTTCAATTTTGAGGCAGCTCACGCCGGATTGAATCAGTTGCGGCAACACCTGGAGGCCAGATAAATCTTGGGGGCTGAGCAGGTAGCGCTGATCGCCCAGGTCCCAAGTCTCCCCATCCACCACCAAGTCATAGGGCATCCGGCAGGCCTGGGCACATTCACCGCGATTGGCAGAGCGGCCACCCAGGGCTTCACTGGTCAGGCATTGGCCGGAATAGGCGACGCAAAGGGCTCCATGAACAAAGACTTCCAGGGGCATCGTCAGCTTTCTGTCGCCCAACTGGGCCTGAATCTTCTCGATTTCAGGAATTGAAGTTTCCCGCGCCAATACCACCAGCTCACAGCCCAGTTGCTGAGCAAACTCAACCCCCGCAATACTGGTAATCGTCATCTGCGTCGAGCCATGAATGGGGAAATCTGGCGACAGATTGCGAATCATCTTGCACAGGCCCACATCCTGAACGATCGCCGCATCCACCCCCGCCGCAATCATCGACTTGAGATACTGCTCCACATCATCCAGCTCATCGGTGAACACCAAGGTATTCACCGTCAAATAGCCCTTCACCCCGCGACCATGCAAAAACGCCATCAGCTCCGGCAAGTCGGCCTCTGTGAAATTGTGAGCTCGCATCCGGGCATTGAAGCGATCTAGGCCAAAATAAATTGCATCGGCTCCATTCTCCACCGCCGCCTTCACGCAATCCCAATCTCCCGCTGGAGCCATCAATAGGGGGCGTTTCGGTGGATGCCCTTGCACAACAGAACTAGTTTGGGCAGCGGGGCGAGTCGCGGAATCCATATCGGTCAGGCAATTATCGAGCTTGGAGGCAACTCAATCCTGCCATTGATTAGACTGAAGCCGTGGGTTTCTTGTTGTTGCGTAGGGAATTGTGATGCTTCGTTTCCACCGATATTTCTGCAAAACGAATTGGACAGTGCTAGGAAGCCTGGCCCTAGGTCTTGGAGCCCTGGGGTTACTCGCCAGTGTGACGCCCCAAACGGGCCAAGCCGCGATCGTCCAGCTGCAATCCCTCAACCTCAAAAAGCCCATCGCAGGTGGCGAAACCACCATCCCCCTATCTCTCCTGCAAAAATCCCGAGGCGTCTACGCTCTCAACGCCCAAATGGGCGATCAGCAAGGCAAATTCCTCGTCGACACCGGAGCCTCCACCACCCTGCTCTCCAAAGCCCTCAAGCAATCCCTGGGCATTACCGGCATCCCCGTCCCCAGCAGCGAACTCTCCTTCGCCGTCGCTGGCAAAGACTGCCCTGAGATGACCGCCGCCCGCTTCACCCTCCCCGACCTCCAGATCCGCAATGTCCAAGTCACGGGGCTGGAAGCCCTGCAATTTGACCAAACCCTGATTCCCGAAGGGGCCGACGGCATCCTGGGCATGGATGTTTTGGGGCAATTCTTGATCGAGATCGATCCCGTCAAACAGCAACTAGACTTCAAACTGCCACGCCCACTGTCCCTGGCTAAACGACTCCAAGCCATTCCGCTAAAAGCGAAAGCTAGCGTAATGCTCGCCCAGCTACGCATCAATGGCGCGGGGCCATTTGAAGTGCTTTTGGACACTGCTGCGGATGGCACTTTTATCTCCCCATCCGTGGCTGAGGCAGTGGGGATTGGGGAAGCAGAGCAGAAGCCGATTCAGATGTTGGGATTTTGTGGGCTGGAGGATGCGGCGATCGCTCAGCTAGACAGCGCCAGCTTAGGTCGCCATCAACAGGAAAACCTAGAAGCGGTGATTACTGATTCGAGCGTGCTAACGATGCTAGGCGTAGATGGTGTTTTGGGGCAGAACTTTCTGCGACAGTATCAGCAGGAATGGCACTTTCCGCAGCAGGAGGGATCACTGGGATTTTTGGTGTTGGAGGCGATTGATCAACGGAAATAAGAGGCAAGAGTCCTCTTCCCCCAACCCCTTCTCCTAAAGGAGACGGGGAGCCAGAAGCAAAGCAACCCCCTCGCACTGCGTGCGGTCCCCCTTGGAAAGGTGGACAGTGGTTGGCTTAAGTTGCATCAAAAATATGGGATAAGGAAGTCCAAGACTGAGGTTAAAAGCATCCAGTCAAGCTCCAGCCCTTCGATCCGCGTCAGCGGTAGTCCAGCAGGCCAACCTAGCCCAGACTTCAACCGCTTATCCTTCATCCAATAGGGTGCCCAACAGATCGTCCAAACTCAGACACCGTTGTAGCAGGGGGTAATCCATTGGGGGAGACTTTGTCCCCCATTGGCGGGAGTTTGAGGGCTGGCCCTCATAGATTTGCCTTTTGCCTCTTCAAGCCAGGCTCAAACAAATCACAAAACCGGACATCGCGATGCAATGTCCCTACCTCGCAAAACCATCCCTACAGCACAGGCGACAACAAGAACCGCCACCCTCGCCGCAACCAAGCCCCATAGCGATACATCAAAAACGCCACCACCGGAGCCCCCAAACACAACACCAAAAACAACAACGCAATACTCTCCAACGGCCACCCCCAATAACTACTCTCCAACTTGACAAAATCGTTATCCAACATCCCCCCAATCCCATCCCGATAAATACTCTGCGTCACAAAATCCGTCTGCAACTTCCAAGCAAAATCAGCACTCTGAAACAACGTAAACCAACCCAACATCGCGTAAATCGTCTGATCAAACGCAAACCGACACAACTGACCACTCATCCCGAGGTATAGGCAAATCGCGATCGCCCCCGCCTCCAAGCCATGCCCCATAAAAATCGGCAAACTCTCATCCCAGCTCCCCCAAAGACAAAAGCTATAAACCATAGTTAAAGCCCCCAGAATCACCGTCAGCCTGGGCGTCCCTCGCAAACAATAAATCAAATAGCCCAAGCCACCATAAATCAACAGAAGCAACAACTTCGACTGCCCAAAGCTCAACGTAATCCCGCCTCCAAACAGCAAATTCACCGCCGGAATCGCAGGCTGCCCAAACACCCAGTGGGCTCCCGCATGGCCCAGCTCATGGACCATAATCACAAAGCCATAAAAAATTACCCGCAAAAAGCCCAGCGCGGAAAGACCCGCCGCCAAAGCAAAGCCAATCCCTAACGCCTGCCAGCTCTCCCGCGTGATCTGATTAGGACAGAGCTCATCCGAATCCACCGGGAAATTTTGCTGAGTCTCTGGTCGCTGGGAGCGAGAAACCGAGCGATTGCCCATCCCAGCCTGACGAACCGGCTGCTGATTGAGCGAACCGGGCTGAAACTTCTCCGAGGTCTGAGTGGGCCTAAACTTAGCTTCCCCAGACACCTGACGACCGTCCGGTGATGAGGTCCGCTGCGCTCCTCTCGACTCACCAAACTGTCCAATATCAAACCGCTCAATCCACGCTGGCATCTCCGATGCCTTCTTCGTTGGACTGCTTAGTCGATAGGCAACCAACGCCACAGACTGCCAAGGTAGCGGTTGCAGCCCCACCAACAACTGGTCAATTTCAGCCACCACCACCCGCGCTTTTGGGAAACTTTTCGCCCCCAGCTCAAAATTCAAGCCAGTCGTACTGGGCACGGGGTGAACCAAAATCTCATACTTCGCGAGCAGCTGATTCAACAGATCCCGCAACGCAGCCAAATCCCCCTGCTGGGCATACACCCGCAAGTCCTCATCGGATGCATCTCCACCGCCAAACTTCTGCCGAGGTCTCAAACCATCAGCCCCCGCTCCTGTCGTGCGTTGGCCCATGGCCATTCCCCGCTAGACTGCTCCTATTATCTTGCCCAGCGATCGCGCCCAGCCCTCGCCTCGCAAGCTCACTTAATTGATTCCGAAGAAAGCTTACCTAGCGATTCCAGCCATACCTCCCCTCCCCATGCCTGACGCCTCTCACACCGACCTACGGATTCGCCCAGCCATTCCTAGCGATGTAGATGCCATTGCAAACCTCATCCACCAGCTCGCCGAATACGAAAAGCTCAGCCATGAAGTCACTGGTGACGTCAACGACCTCTGGGCTCACCTCTTTGGCCAAAATCCTTGCGCCCAGGTCATCATCGCTGAATGGGAAGGTAACATTGCAGGCTTTGCACTGTACTTCTACAACTACTCCACCTTCTTAATGAAGCCTGGCCTCTACCTCGAAGACTTGTTTGTGCTGCAAGATTATCGCCGCCGAGGGATCGCCACAGCTCTACTCAGCAGCTTAGCCCAAACTGCCTTGGACAAAGGCTGCGGGCGATTTGAATGGAGCGTACTGGACTGGAACGAACCGGCGATCGCCTTCTACCAAGGCATCGGCGCAAAGCTAATGCAGGACTGGCGCATCTGCCGCGTCACCGGCGAAGCCCTCACCAAGCTGAGTCAAACTTGAGCCCAGCTCCTTCTCCGCCAACGACTCACCCCGTCTTCGGCAGCTTCAATGCCCGCCCAATCACATCCAAAAGTTCTTGCAGCGAAAACGGCTTTGTCAAATAGCAATCAGCCCCCGCCCTTAATCCTCGATCCACATCCCCCGGAGCTGCCTTCGCCGACATTAAAACCAAAGGCGTATGGGCCAAGTCGGAACTCTCTTGAAGTGCCTTCAGCACATCGTAGCCCGAATAATTCGGCATAATCACATCACACAAAATCAGCTGGGGCCGATGCCGTTCCGCTAAGACCAAGCCCTCACGGCCACCATCAGCTCCGAGGGCCTCAAACCCCTCAGCCTCTAAAAGCTCTAAAATATTTTCCCGAACGACATCTTCATTCTCAATAACGAGAATGGTATGACTAACCATGAATCGATAAGCCCTGAGTTCTACGAGATGCGTAGCTGATCGTGGATGGGATGCACAGGAGGACTCAACTCCAGCACTTTAACTAAGGTCAACTTAGCAACCTTAGAAAATGCATTGGATAATGCTAATTCAATTTTTGAAAATGAGCGAATTTACAACAATTTTCTAATTGTTTTCGTGAATTTTGTAGCCTACGAAACTTTTGCAGGGTTCGATTAAATACGTTCTCAAATCAATCGTGCGGATGGAGGGTTCAGCCCTTCTTCTAAGGAATGGTAATGCCCTCAATCATAAAAAATCTCTACAACAGCATCAGAAAATAGAAGCCAAAAAGTATCACCTCTATTCAAGACAGAAATTTTGTTCGACAACCGATTTAAGGCTGGCTATTCGCCCGTAATGTGAACCACCAATTCTCGCGAGTGACTGCGATCGCGATGTTCCCAAATATAAACACCCTGCCACGTTCCCAAAACCAGCCGCCCATTAGAAATGGGAATTTGCTCCGACGTATGGGTTAGAGCGGTGCGAATGTGAGCAGGCATATCATCCGGCCCTTCATCATCGTGGATGTAATAATCCCCCTCTGGCACAAGCTTGGCAAAACAATTCTCTAAATCCCGCAGCACATCCGGGTCTGCATTCTCCTGAATCACCAAGCTGGCAGAAGTATGTCGCAAAAACAAATGGCAAAGGCCTGTCTTAATGCCCGCATTCTTCACCGCCATCCGCAACTGTTCCGTCACATTAGACAGGGACTTGCCCGGTGTTTGAACTCGCAAAACCTGTTGAAATTGTTGCATCACAAACAAAATTCTCCATCATTGTTTAGCAATCGTAGAGTGAGTTTCTACGCAGAAAAACGCACCGAATC
This sequence comes from uncultured Pseudanabaenaceae cyanobacterium, assembly GCA_937949725.1. Taxonomy (GTDB): domain Bacteria; phylum Cyanobacteriota; class Cyanobacteriia; order PCC-9006; family JAAUQQ01; genus JAAUQQ01. The sequence goes on along the minus strand of CALECT010000123.1, from coordinate 362 downwards.
AAACCCTCACCCCCAACCTAAATTCATCCATTGCCAAAATAATCTGAAATAGCCCCCGCAATCTCTCCATTCCCCCCATGACCTAGCTTTGTTTCAGATTCCGCAGGCACCAGCGGCTCTCGCAAAAATGCCCAATCCCCCCGAAAGAAATCTGCATCACTCAACATCCGGTGGGGCAACTGCTGCTTTAAGCCTGCCATTAACAGCGGCGTCTCACTAAAGCCCTCCCGCTGAATCGTCATCACACCCACGTTTTGGCGACAGGCCTCGGAGAAGGTTCCATAGCCAGGCTTGGAAAGAATGCGATCGCACAAAGGCATAAAGTCCACGGGCCGATACTCCACCCCATCCACCTTGCAAAG
>CALECT010000122.1 GCA_937949725.1 uncultured Pseudanabaenaceae cyanobacterium | reverse complement strand
CGCCAAATCGGTGTCGCCATGCTCGCCGACCAGCTCCAGCCCCCCGCCGTCTTCGCCTTTTTAGACCTGCTGCGCGGCACAGGGTTGTTTTGCAACTAATCAAGAAACGCCCAACCCCAACCGTCAGATGCGGTAGGGGTTGACCTGAGTTCGACAGCTCGAAAAAGCACTTGCGAAGCAAGCTAGGAATAAATTCCCAGCCTAAGAGCGAAAGCCCACTAAAGTGGGCTGCAACCCTCAGCTGATGGGCTGTTCAGTCCGTTTTAACGGACTTGAGCTTTGAGCCGTGAACTTTAGCTCACGGCGGCAGAGTCAAGCTAGCCCTAAATTTGTCGAACTCAGGATAGGGGTTGGATTTCCCAATCCTCTTGCCTTGCCTTATCTTGCCGACAGCAGCAGGGCGGGAAGACACCGTCCCCACAGTGCAATTTACGGTTAATGGGATTTATGGATGTTGTGCGCCTAACCCGCATTCAAATCCATAACCAAGCCATACTTGGCCAAATAATCCGCAAACTTCCGCGCATCAATCTCGCCACTATCCTCATCATCGAGCGCCTCGAAAAACCGCTCCGCCACATAGGGGCGAATGTCCTCTCCATGGCGCTGCCCCGTGGTGCTGTCCTCAATCATCCGCAACAGCTCCACAATCTCACCTTGGTCCAGAGTCTGGCTGCCATCGCGATCCAACTGACGGAAAAGCTGGTCCGCATCTTCCGAACCCACCCGCGTGGATTGCAGTCCTTCCCTCAACAAACTGCTGGAAAAGGCATTCATAAAGAACAGTTGCTCAATCAACGGAATGCAGAAGAAGCCCATGGCCGCCCAAAATACCGCATATTCCAAGACCCCTTGGTGCAGTGTCGCATTGGCCCCAGCCACCAGCGCCACCCAGAGGAAAAAGTTGGGATTCACCAGCAAGATATAGGCATCCTTCACTTCTGCCCCATCCATCCAGCGCTTGGCATACATCACCGTCGCCACCGCCACTGCCCGCATCAACAGGAAGCCCAGCAGCGCCAAGCCAAATTGCTGCAAGCAAGCCAAGGAACGCTCAGGCTGTAACCCAAAGAAAATATCGGAAATAAAGTTCGTGGGAGCAAGCTGTAGGCCGGTGAGAAAGGCCATCAAGCCACTGGCGAAAATGCCAATGAATTTCCAGTTCTTGCTGTGGTGGTTAGACTCCACTGGAGAGCGAGAGCGCCAGAGCTGGGCGATCGCCCCCGGCACGGCCAACCCTAACGCCAGCACCACATAAAAGAAATTCAAACTCGACGGCGAAATCGGCAGCATCACCGCCGACAGCACCGCAATTAACACCGCCGGAATCACCAGGGACAAATTGCGAGATAGCAGCGCTGCTGGATACAAATTGCCACCCCACAAAATCGACAGCACTGGCGTCGTCAAAGCAGGCGGAACCAGCCAAAGTAAAAGCCAGAGAACTTTGAACAGATCCTCTGGCCCCTGGTACAGCACTCCCGAAGCTAAAAGCCCTAAACCAATGACCCAGCGCACCGCCATAGATGCATTAACAACCGTCTTCACCGAAGCAGAGACCTTCTGGCGACAAGCGGCAAAGTCAATATCCAAATAGGCATAGAACGTTGCCGCAGCGAGACAAAGCACAATCAGCAGTGAGAACAGTTGAGCAGGCAACGCTGCGGTTTGAAAAATGGCTTTGAGGGCCACGCCGGAGAGGAAGGCGATCGCATTCAATCCCACGCCCCACATAATAGCCAAATCATTAACCTTCTTACGCAGTGCCGCCACACCACTCGATTCCTTCTCCTGAAACGCGACCAGCTCCTCCCGGCTCAGTGCCTTGCCATTGGGCAAGCTGAGGTGATGGTATTCCGCAGGGGGCAGCTCATTCAAATACAGCGCTAGAGGCTCCAGAACATACTGGTGACAGACCACCAAAACATTTTCACCCCGCGCCAGCCGAGGCGTGACCTCCTCTTCAAAAAAGCGAGCGGAGCGCTCATAGACCAACTCCAACCGCTCCCCCGACGGCGGCGTTTCATCATGGGAATGGAGCATCTGCTCAAAGCCCTCATAGCCCAGGGCCAACCGCAGCAAGTTCTTATTACGCTGGGCAAAAATGCCAAAGGATTTCTCCCCAATACGGTGGTCGATTTGGGGCTGAATATTCGGATGCTTCAAACTGTTGCTCACTGCCAAGGCAATGTCACAGGTCTGCCTCGCCCGCTTGAGGTGGGAGACATACACCGCATCAAACTGAACGCCCTTACGCTTCAAGTCTTGGCCGGCCTGGCGCGCCTGCATCCTGCCAAAGGCCGTCAGTTCAACATCGAGTACACCAGCAAAAATATTGCGTTCATTACTGGTGCTTTCGCCATGGCGAATAAAGTACACCTGCCCGACTTGCTGGGCCGAACGTTGAGAAGGTGTATTTCTATCATTGCCTCGGGGCTGATGATGATGTTCTGCGAGGCTGGTGGCGGTTTGCATAGATCGACGAGAGTGGTAGTCGTGGGAAATCTTCGTGAACCAAGTCAGGCTTTGAGGTATCGGGGGTGCGCTTCAAAGCAACACCACCTCAGCTCCCCTTGGTGACAGTCCCTAAGGTGCAAGACCCGACTGAGAACAGTCTGAGAACAAACTGATGATTGATGGCGATCTTCCAACTATCATTCTCAGGAAGCAATTAGTTGTCTAGGCATCTAATAGTTTTGGTAGCAACAGCTACTCAAAAAGTGAAGAATGTGATCGCTCAACATCCTTTCCCACTCGACCGCCTCATGACCACCATCAACTAACGCTCAGCCCCATCTGGGCAGCCCAGACCATAAAGGTCAGAACATACTCCTCCCAAATCACACAGCTGCTACTGCCAGCTCCCCATCAAGACAAAAGCGGACCAGTAATAGGGATGCTGATAAATCGGATGCTCAAGCATCGCCAATTGAGCCTCTCGCAATGCTGCGGACTTCGTTAAACCTGGCTGGGCTAGTTGTTGGTAGAACTCCTCCATCAACTGAGCCGTTGACTGATCATTAATGCTCCACAGCGATGCAAGCGTGCTTCTTGCCCCGGCTCGAACGGCTACACCGGCTAAACCAAGGGCTGCTGCATCGTCTCCAATCGCTGTTTCGCAGGCGCTGAGGATCAGCAATTCCGTGGGACTGAGTTGATTGCGATCGCGACTGCTCAAGAGTTGATGGAGCTGCTCAATGTTGATGCGCTCATCCCAGGCTGCAATAAAAGTGTCCGCAGCCTTAGAGCTAAATTGTCCATGGGTGGCGATATGAACAATGGGCGTCTGGGTTTCGAGCAGCGCTTGCTCAAGGCTCGCTTGGGTAAAGGCTTCATTGATCAGGCTCTGGGTGGGGAGTTGAGCTTCGATGCTTTCCACTTCTTGCTCAACATAGGCCAAGGAATTCAATCCTTGATTGGCTTTGCTGATGCCTGCAACGAGGGCTTTAGACTTGAGAGTCTGGGCAGTTTGGGCAGGCAAGAGCTGGAGGCTGGGGGCGATCGCCACATTAAATTGCTCCATCAAATATTGCTCCCCATCTGACAATGCAGCCATGGGAACCTTGGCTAGGGGACCATCTGGAACAAAGACTAAGGTTTCAATCTCTGCGGCCTCTAATTCTGCCAAGACAGGACGAATCAACCAGTCATAGAGCTGCTCTCCGGGCTGCTTATAGCTGCGCCGACTGCGGGTAACCAGCCCCTGCTGAAAGGCCTGGGTCGTCGCTTCTAGCGCCTGGGGAGAAATGGGAATACTGTGATGCTGAAGTTTTCCTTTATGGCTGAGAATCACAGCCATGCGATCATCCAACACAATCGGGTAAAGAACAGCCGCATTGGGATCTAAGCTTTCGATGGACTGGGGAGTTGCTTCTAGGCAAGCATCCTTGAAGAAGTTATCCAGCTCCGCCAGACGCAAGGCTTCAATCGTTTTCAGGGCTTGCTCTAATTCGGACGAGGAAGGACTCGTTTTAGAACGGCTATCGGCAGCGAGCAAAAGGCCAACATATTGACGGTACACCGGCTCCACTCGCTGTCGAAATGAGAATTGGAGCGCAGGAGAAACGGTGGCTAAGTCCTCGCGAAGGTGCTGGAGCGCCTGAAGAGAAATTTTATAGGCGGCTTTGGATTGGGCTCGCCAGATCTCATCGCCCGAAGCTTCCCAGATTGACCGAGTGACGCGACCCAGTTGCCAAGCCCAGCGATATTCCTGGAACTGATCTTGGTGCATTTGGGCATGGTTCAGCGCCGCCTGGGCAAATTCCTGGGCTAGGCCCCACTGTCCGGTTTGGTCGTAAAATTTACTCAAATGCCCCAGACCATAGGCGATCGCCCCAGGGTCCTGCATCCTTTTAGCTCCCTCTAAATCCTGTTCAAGGAAGGTTAAAAGACCCGGAGCGAGATCGAGCTGCCGATACTTCAATAATGTGGCGGCCACATTGAGACGAGTCTCCAGATGTTGAGAGTCGCGAATCTCCCCGGCGAGTTCGTCCAGCAACACTTTAGCCAAGCGTTGTACAATAGCAGGCTCGCCAACGGCGGCTTCCAGCGACAACTGATTAGCCAGAATTTGATGCTTTAGGGTCCGGTCTGGATTTTGGGCTAGGGCCTGCTGGTAATACCCACGAGCCTCTTCGACCTTGTCCTTGGCGCGGGTCAGATTTCCCAGACTGAGCAGAGTTGCACTGGTCTGTTCGGGTTGGTTGAGCCCTTGGGACAGAGCCAAGCTTTGCTCCAGGGCGGCTCGGCTCTCCTTGTGTTGCTCAAGCAACTTGTAAGTAATCCCCAATTGCCGGAAGGCGATCGCCAGGCGCTCTGACTCAGCAAGTGTTTTAGAGGACTCGACTTCATCTAGCAGTAAGGCCTGGGCCTGGGCATAAAAACCTTGATCGCGTAGGGCGATAGCTTGATTGATCGGCTCATTTTCCCCTTCAACCCGTAACCTGTCATGGAGCAAATTATTCGGACCCAGGGGCAAGCCACCGCGCCCTCTCCGGGCCAAGTGAGCGATGTCACTGGAGCAAGCGTTCGCGATGGGAGTTACATCTTGCGGGGAAAGACTGCTGGGCAACGCCATAATCCCCGCAGTCGGGTCGGCAGCAGGTTGGCTCAGCTCAATACTGCCACTGAATTGAGTGCCGCGTTCGGAGGAGGCAGTAATATCGCTTTGACTTGTCAGCTGAGCTTGGGCAGATAATCCCAGAACAGAAGAAGCATTGATTGTGATCGTCCCTCCAGAATCCCCTGTGGCATTGGCCGTGATATCACTGTTCTCCTGGGGAATGGCAATCAGATTAGGGGTCTTAATCAAGATATTCCCCCCACTACCTTGCTGCTGTGATGAAGCTGAGATCTCACTCCCCCGACGCAGCAGAATAGATTCATTGGCCATCAACTTGAGACTGCCCCCATCTCCTGCTTGAGTCTTCGCAATAATTTCGGCCTGATCGGAAAGGGTGAGGGAATTAGTTTGAATATTGAGGTCACCCGCATCAGCGCCGCCTTCGTTCGTGACCGAAATTTGCCCCCCATCAAACACATCTAGGGTTGCACTCCGAATCGTGACGCTGCCCACTTTTCCGAAAGTCCCATTGCCTTCAGCAAAAGCGTTGGCTGATACAGAGTCGAGAATCACGCCGGCATCAATTGCGGCAAACTGGGTGGACGTTGCCGAATCAAAACCACCCACACGAATAGCATCTGAGACATCAAGCTGAACCTCGCCTGCATCGCCACTGCCGAAGGCACTAGAACTAATGTCACCTCCGTTCAAGACATCGAGTCGCTTGGCCTTGAGAAACACGCCTTCGCCACTGTTACCATCTCGCGTAGAAGCTGACGCAATCGTGCTCACTAACTGGGCTAAAGGGTTAAATTCCTGGACTGTTACCTGCTCACGCACATCAATATCGACACGTCCACCATCACCGGGGCCGATGCTTGCGGAAACAATGCTGCCGCCATTCGTGAGTAGGAGATTTTCGCTTTTGACAGTAACATCACCCGCATCACCCGATGCCAAAGCCAGTCCTGCGATGGCGGTTCGGTTCGAAATGGGACGGTTCGGGTCCGTCTGACCGTCCAGCTTCAGATTCTCTTGAACTGTAATACTCAACGGAGCACCTTCACCGATGCCGAAGGTTGAGCTATCGACGTAGGCCCCATCGAGAATTTGCAGGTTTTTACTCCAGATATCGAGCAGTCCGGCCTGGCTCTGGGCGTTAGGGCTGGGCTCTTGAACTGTTGTGGTTGTCCTGATTAAGCTACTGCCCGATGGGTCGCCCTCAACTTTGAGTAATTCCGAGGCACGAATCGTGATTCCACTCGGGTTGCTACCCGGCAGCCCCAAAAAGTTGTTGATGCTGATCGCTGAGCCTTTATCCAGGCTGATATTGCGACCAGACAGGTTAATGCGCCCCGGCGTTAAGCCACCTGCATTGAGCCAAGAGCGATTCGTGAACGCAATATCTCCATAGGCCTCGATGCCAGAGTAGTCAAAACTCCAGCCCCAAGCCTGCTCGTTTAGCTGTACCGAGCCTGTTGCCACTGCACCGACTTCCAGCTGAATTTCACCCAGGGGAACAGCGTCTCCAGTAGAAAGCGTTTGATACAACGGCTGTAGCTCTGCCCCTTCAAACTGAATCGCTCCACCGAGCAGGGCCAGGGTCTGACCAGGCGTTATGCTCAGACCGCTGGCTGGCACGGCAGGATCTTGTAGGGTAGGGGAAAAAATACTGGTATTACTAATTTGATGGCCATTGCCCAGGACAGTTATCGCCCCTGGATTCTGGCCAAATTGCAGTCCCTTTGGAACCGAAATGGAAAGGAGCGGTGTCGTAGATTGAGGAGCGATCGCCCCAAACCTAAAACCATCGGCAAAGTCAATACTCTCAGCAGTGGTACCCACAAAAGAGCCGGGTAGGTTGAGCCTAGCATTGGCTCCAAAGACAATGCCGTTGGGATTCAGCAAAAATAAATCCGGGGTATTGCCACCCAAGATACTGAGAGATCCATTAATTTCTGAGATCGTGCCCCCCGTAACCCGGCTAAAAATTCGCTCGATCTCCCCCGCAAAGGATTCACCAGTTAAGTCAAACAGCACCGACCCATCAGCGGGGGAAAAGGTCTCAAAGCTATGGAATAGGTTACTGCCTTGGGAAAGCCCCCCTGTTACAGTAAAAAAGTCCGTCGATTGCTCCCAGTTCACAGTCGTGGACAAGGTTTCATCCGAGGTGACCACTTGAGCGGAGACTGGAGCCATGCTAATCACTGACGCCCCAGCAGTAAGCATCGCCGCACTATGCAGGGTGAAAGAGCGTGCTGGCATAAAAAACCACATGAGCTCGGGAAAACCAGAGAACGAGTTCGGTCTCCCTATAATTCCCGATTCCCTTCAATCCCTGCTCAGCATAAATAGGGTTTCAACCCAGATCATCTCTCTCCCCCCAAGCGATCGCAGCCCAGCATGAACCTCCAAATCAAACGACTCCACCCCGCAGCCATCTTGCCCAAGTACGCCCATCCCGGCGATGCGGGCATGGACCTCTATGCCGTGGAAGCCATGACGATTGAGCCGGGACAGACTGCATTGGTGGCTACTGGGATTGCGATCGCCCTTCCCCCCAACACCGAAGCCCAGGTCCGTCCCCGCAGCGGCCTTGCCCTCCGCCACAACCTCACCGTCCTCAACAGCCCCGGCACCATTGACGAAGGCTATCGCGGCGAGATCAAAATCATCCTCATCAACCACGGCAACACTGCCTTCGCAGTCACCCCAGGCATGCGCATCGCCCAAATGGTCATCTGCCCCGTCATCTACGCCAACGTCACGGAAGTCTCAGAACTCAGCGACACCATTCGCGGCGAAGGTGGCTTTGGCTCCAGTGGCATAAACGATTAAATAAGCAGTCGAAAAGATGTCAGCCAAATCGCTGATCCTATAATTTTATAAAGCAACAAAAGCCTTTTCATAAGCCTATAAATCAACCTATTTAAAGTCATCAGGAACAAAGTAATCAGCCCTCTCGTCAAAGCAAAGTTATCTTCAGCAAAAAGGCTTAGAAAAATCGCTTTTACAGTTGCCATTTTTTACGCAGCGCTGTTAACGTAGGGCAAGTGTGAGTCAAGTCACATTTATACGGAGTGAGGGTAATTCCCACTGCGTTGGCCACTCTACCCGCTGCCTCAGGCACCAAAGGTTTTATGCAACATTGCAAGCCTTTCCAGCCCCATGGCGGTGTGACGTCCATACAACTTCCAGATGTTAGATCTGCTAACGAGTCCAGCTTCTCAGCTCTTTGATGCTGGGACATGCCCTTCAAATTCCCGGAGCTGCTGATTACACCACAGGTTCGAAGCAAACTAACCTTCTTCTCACAACATCTGCAATCGCTAATTTTGCTGTTTTGCCTAGCCCCCAGGCGTAAGTCTACGCCAGCCTCGCAAAACAGATTAGACATCAAAGCGACTCCATCTTTGCCATAAAGAATGGAACTGCGAACCATCAGTCCTGATAGTTCGTGACAGGTTGGCTGTGTCTAATCAACAAAATTAGTCAAAATCTGACGTGATCTAAAGCTCCTAACTTTTGATTTCACGAGAAGAATTTTAGTGAGTTTCAGCAACCTCTAATTCAGTTGCTAAAGACGAATCCTTCCAACATCGAAAGCCATCCAGCTAGGCCTTCTACAGGAATCGTTTAACCAAATTTCGATTGTTCGAATTCACAACGTAAAGCTCTCACAAGGAATATCACCATGGCGACTCCAACAGCGCAAGAGCAATACATGCTTGAACTGGTTAACCGCGCTCGCGCTAATCCCAATGCAGAAGCCCAGCGTCAAGGCATTGACCTCAACCAAGGCCTCGCCAACGGAACCCTAGACGGCAGCGCCAAGCAAGCCTTAGTTTTTAACTTCGACCTGATTGACTCCTCGCGCAGTCATAGCCAGTGGATGCTGGACCAAGATCAGTTCTCCCACACTGGAGCAGGAGGTAGCAGTGCGGGCGATCGCATGCGCCAGGCCAATTACGATTTCACCGGTAATTGGACCTGGGGCGAAAACATCGCCTACCAGGGCAGCACCGGAGACATTAATCCCACCACTACCATTGCCGCTGAACACAACAGCCTGTTCAAAAGCTCAGGCCACCGCACCAATATCCTCAGCGACAACTTCCGCGAGATTGGCATTGGTGCCATTGAGGGCGAGTACAACGGCTACAACGCCTTGATGACCACCCAAAATTTTGCCAGATCTGGCAATGATGTATTCCTCACAGGCGTTGCCTTTGATGATGCGGTCACCGATGACGACTTCTACACCGTGGGTGAAGGCCTCGGCGGCATCAATGTCACCGCGACTAACAGTAACGGTCAAACCTTTAGCACCACAACCTACGACTCCGGTGGCTATCAGCTCGCCCTAGAAGCAGGCACCTACGAGATCGACTTCTCCGGTGGCAACCTGGGTCAAACCGTTGAGCGTACCGTGACCGTGGGCGATCGCAACGTCAAGCTCGA
>CALECT010000121.1 GCA_937949725.1 uncultured Pseudanabaenaceae cyanobacterium | reverse complement strand
AGGACTTCCTCCACATCATCGAGAAGCATGCGGAGCAGGGGGTGGACTATATGACCATCCATGCTGGCATTTTGATTGAGCACCTGCCCCTGGTGCGCAACCGCATCACCGGCATTGTCTCCCGTGGCGGTGGCATTATTGCCAAGTGGATGCTGCACCACCACAAGCAGAATCCGTTGTACACACACTTCGATGACATCATCGAAATCTTTAAGCGCTATGACGTCTCCTTCAGCTTGGGTGATTCCCTACGTCCGGGCTGTCAGCATGACGCCTCCGATGAAGCGCAATTGGCTGAATTGAAGACCCTGGGCAACCTCACCCGCCGTGCCTGGGAACATGATGTGCAGGTCATGGTGGAAGGCCCCGGTCATGTCCCCATGGATCAAATTGAGTTCAACGTGCGCAAGCAAATGGAGGAGTGCTCCGAAGCACCGTTCTACGTGCTCGGTCCTTTGGTTACCGATATTGCGCCGGGCTATGACCACATTACCTCTGCCATTGGTGCAGCGATGGCGGGCTGGTACGGTACTTCCATGCTCTGTTATGTGACTCCCAAGGAGCACCTGGGTCTGCCTAATGCTGAGGATGTGCGCAATGGTTTGATTGCCTACAAGATTGCAGCCCATGCGGCGGACATTGCTCGCCACCGTCCTGGAGCTCGCGATCGCGATGATGAACTCTCCCATGCTCGTTACAACTTCGACTGGAACAAGCAGTTTGAACTGAGCCTCGACCCCGAGCGAGCCAAGGAGTACCACGACGAGACCCTCCCAGCGGATATCTACAAAACCGCTGAGTTCTGCTCCATGTGTGGACCCAACTTCTGCCCCATGCAGACCAAGGTTGATGCTGATGCTCTGACGGAACTAGAGAAGTATCTCGCCAGTGAGGGAGTCCCTGCTTAAATCAGCGCCTCTTTTGCTTTTGAATTGTAATTGAGCTGTAAGAATGGCCTCCACTCTCACTAGAGAGTGGAGGCCATTCTTTTCAAAGTCAGTCTTTCTTCCCCATGGCAGTACACATCCGTTCCAGTGACTTCACTCCTAGAAGAGCGACAACAAACGAAGGCTGGAAGCCTTGTTCTTGCCTCAGGTTCCCTTGCTCCTTTAGGAGCAAGGGGTAAAGAATAAAGAAACGAGGTTGGCTGTTTGGCTGTCTAACTCAGCCTAGGGATAGTAGCTGGTATTGGAGAAGCCTATGCGCTCTGCTTACGCTTGCGCAGGCTGCGAGCAGCTAGGCCACCCATCAAGAACAGACCTGCGACGCCAGTGGGCTCAGGAATTTCCTGGGCAACTTCGACGGAGCTCCAATTCAAGTCAGCGATGGCACCACTACCGGGGTAGAAGAAGTCAATGTTGGAGACGTAGGTGTCAGAGAAGGAGAAATCGAATACGGAGTTATCGTGGCGATTCAGGCTTCTCTGGGTCAAAGTGACACCATTGAGGGTGACAGACTGGTTGTAGGCATCTGCATGGTTGGTGCCATAGGTGGAGACCAGCTCCCCCAGCAGGGCATCGACGTCGAAGTCAATGACTTGACTACCATCTTGGCCGAGACCCGTGATATTGATGCCTTCGCCGTTGTCGTCAATGTCTAGCAGGGTGAAGCTGTTTAATTTGACTTCGTTGTCGAAGTCGAAATTGATGTTGCCACCTCTGGCTTCGTCGTCTGCTGTGTAGACGCCATTTCGCAAGCTGCGGCCATCTTCTTCTTGGATGATAAGAACACTGCCTTGATCTTCGGTCCCCCAGCGGCTGCCTGTTCTGAGATCATTGTCACGTCCTGAGCGGGAGGTGTCGTAGGTGTTGAATTTGGCCGCTTGGTTCGTGCGATCGTTGATGCCGCTGATATTGTTTAGGCCCCAGTCAGCCCACTGGGTGGTGATCAGGGTGCCGTCGGCGTTGGTTTGGACGTTCTCGAAGTCGAGTACAAAATCCTCAGCTTGGGCGTTGGGTGCCATTGTGCCGATGGTTGCGAGGGCCAAGCCGGTGGAAACTACGATGAGTTTGCTGCGTGTGATTGATTGAATCATGGTCTCAAGAAGCCTGCTTGTTCGTTCTTATACACCTCCATTGATTTTGCCTACTGATCAGTTGGAATAGTGCCAAGTTGATGCAAAGTCAATCTTGGCTTGATATTTTTAGAAAATGAAAAAAAGTACTGAATTCTAGTTGTGAAAAATAAAAGGAGAGAATTGATTTGTCCGTATTTTTAGTGATTCTTTTTGATCAGTTTAAATGGCTTTTAGATTCGTTGCTCAACTTTAAATGTCTGTTTCTGTAGAGCTACGAGGTAAATTGGGAAAATATTTTTTCTCTATTGAATGGGCTCAGTAAATCTCGGGAAGGTATTTTTTAGTCACTGATTTTTGTCCTCAATAATTTTCAGCTATCTCTGGTTTGACGTAGCCTCTTTATGGTTTGGTGAGAGTTGATCGGCCTAAAGGCTTAGGCTTGACCGTTATGCGCCCATGCCGGAGTAGCGTTGAAGGCCTCTATGCCATAAATAACGATTGGCAATGCCAAATAACAGTAGCCACATCAGCATGATGCCAAAGCCTTGGGCTACGAGGGTCTCTAGTTCTAGTAGAACAGCGACGGGGAAATAGATTAAATAGGGGAATGGGGTCCACATGGCGATTTGAGCCACTAGGGGCGGGAACATGGCTAGGGGAGCTGACATGCCGGAGAGGAATAGGTAGAACAGGAACCAAAAGCGTTCGATCGCGACGGCACGTTCAATCCAAAAGGCAAACATGGCAAATGTATGTTGCACCAGGAAGCGCAGGCAAAATGCGAGGGAAACAGCGATCAGGAAGAGGAGTAATCTGCTGGGGCTGGGCATCCAGAGGGCTTCGGGGTAGAGTCCGAAGAAGAGGACAATAAGGACTGCAATGAAGGGGATGCGGGCGATCCGTTCGGCGGCATGGCCTGAGAAGTGATGCCAAAACGGGTCTAGGGGCTGAAGCAGGCGAAAGGAGAGTTTGCCTTGGACGACTTCTGTTTCAACGTCCCAGATGACCCAGACAACGGTGAGTTGGCGGGTGAGGAAGACGATCAGGAAGTAGCGAGCAAATTCTGCGGGGCTGAGGGAGAAGCTCCCGCCTTGGGCTGCTTCGGTCCAGACACCGAGGAGGATGAGGGGGAGGGAGCCGGATAGGACCCAGAACATGAGTTCTGCGCGGTACTCGACCATGTGGGCGTAGTAGACGGAGAGGAGGGTGCGAGCGAGGGTGAGGGTGCGACGGATGCTTCGGCCTAGGCTGGGCTTTTGGGGGGGGAGGGCGCTGGGGGTCATGGCTTTGATTTGGGTGGACATGGCTTGGGGATGGTTTGCCATGTCCCGGTGGTTTGGGATGTGTGGAGGCGGGCGATTGCGTTATGAATTGCTGCTGTCGGGCATGACGGGGGCGAGGCCTTGGTCGGCGACTTGGCCTTGTTCGAAGACTTGGCCGATGACTTCTTCGATGGGGGGGTCGGTGACGCTGAGGTCGACGACATCGAGTTCGGCGAGGAGGCGGGAGACGGTTTCGGTGAGGCGATCGCGTTCCACTAAATACCGTACGGTACGGCCTTCGATGTTCTCGATCTGCCCAAAGCTTTCAAGGTGGGTGCGATCGTAGACTTTGCCAAGGTCAAGCTGGACGGCGCGGCTGGGGGCAAATTGCGCTAGGAGTCCGTCGAGGCTGCCGTCATAGATCAGTTGTCCTTGGTGAATGAGGATGACTCGTTTGCAGAGGGCGGTAATGTCCGCCATGTAGTGGGAGGTGAGAATGAGGGTGGCGTTGTAGCGATCGTTGTAGTCCTGGAGGAAGCGGCGCACGGCTTCTTGGGCATTGACGTCGAGGCCCAGAGTGGGTTCGTCGAGGAAGAGGACGGTGGGGCGATGAAGCAGGGCTGCTAATAGCTCGGCTTTCATGCGTTCGCCGAGGGAGAGCTTGCGCACGGGCTGTTGCAGCTGGCGGGAGAGGCCGAGCATTTCAGCCAGCTCATCAATGCGTCGCTGGGCTTCGTCGTGGTCGATGCCGTAGATGGCGGCGTTGATTTTGAGGGAGTCGAGGGCGGGTAAGTCCCAAATGAGCTGCTGCTTTTGCCCCATAATTAGGCTGATTTGCCGCAGGAAGGGGGTGGCTCGTTTGAAGGGGACATGGCCGTTGACTCGGGCTTCACCGCTGGAGGGGTGGATGAGGCCAGTGAGCATCTTGAGGGTTGTGGTTTTGCCCGCGCCGTTGGCTCCGAGGAAGCCGACGACTTCGCCGGGTTCGAGTTCGAAGGAGACGCCTTTGACGGCTTCGACGTATTTGTATTCGCGTTTGAAGAAGTGTTTGACGGTTCCTTTGAGGCCCGGTGATTTGAAGGCGACGGGGTAAACCTTCGTGAGGTTGTGGACCTGAATAATGGACATTAAGGGCGATGCCTGACTGCGGACTTCTTTACTGTGCCACAGAGCTAGGAGCGAGAGGATAATGAGGCTTGGGTGCTAAGCGATATTTTGAGGCGATCGCTAAGATCTAGATACTGCATTGGACGTTAAACCATGGCTGCGACGACCCCAAACATCCGCAAATTTTTTGCCCAGCTGACTGCTGGAGCCATGCTAGCCGTAGCGCTCTCAAGCTGCGCCATTGTCAATGGCTCAGAGCCAGATCTGTCGAATTTTGGCGTCCGTCAAACCGTTATCGCAAACAGCTTAAATCGCCCCTGGGGAATGGCTTGGACATCAGATAGCTCCGTCCTGATCACAGAGCGAGACGGACAGCTCAAGCTATTGAGCTGGCCTGAATCAGCCGATGGCAATCAAGCTCCTGAAATTCAGACCTTAACAGGCGTTCCAACAGTATTTGCCTCGGGCCAAGGCGGGCTGCTTGATATTGCGTTGCATCCAGACTTTGCTAGCAATCAGCTCGTCTATTTCACCTATTCCGATGGTAATCAGTCAGCCAATCGCACAAAGGTTGCCCGAGCCCAGTTCGATGGCCAAGCCATTACCAATTGGCAAGAAATCTTCGCCAACGCCGATAGCAAAGCCGACAGTCAACATTTTGGCTCCCGCCTTGCCTGGCTCCCCGATGGCACGCTGCTCGTCTCCCTGGGCGATGGCGGCAACCCACCCGTCAGCTTTAACGGTGATGTCATTCGCAAGCAGGCCCAAAACCTTGGCACTCACTTTGGCAAAGTGATTCGCATTAACGACGATGGCTCCGTCCCAGCCGATAATCCCTTCATTGAGCAACCTAATGCCCAGCCAGAAATCTGGAGCTACGGCCACCGCAATATCCAAGGCTTAGCCGTGGATGCAGAGACAGGGCAGGTTTGGTCCACAGAGCATGGTGCTCGCGGCGGCGATGAGCTAAACACTTTGGAAGCAGGCGCAAACTACGGCTGGCCAGACGTTAGCTTTAGCAAGGAATACGTCAGCCGCAAACCGGTCGCAGCAGCGACCTCCCAACCCGGAATGGTTGACCCGCTGATGCAGTGGACGCCATCCATCGCCCCTTCTGGCCTAGCTGTTTACCGAGGCGAAGCTGTGCCGGAATGGCAGGGCAATGTGTTTGTAGGAGCGCTGAAGTTTAAACAGGTGATTCGGATTCAGCCCGATGAGCCAGGCTTGCTGAGCGAGGTCATTACATTCGAGCAGCGGGTGCGGGATATCAGAGAAGGACCGGATGGATTTGTTTATGTGCTGACGGATGACAAGAATGGGCAGCTAATTCGCTTGGAGCCAGAAAACTGAGTGCTCGTTTTCAATCTCATCTCAAGCCTAGGAATAAATGATGCTGTGGGCGAATTAGAACAAGTAGATTCATGGGCAGATCTCTACCTGAGCGAGGGGAATGCGTCTTCATCCGTCAGCCCACTGTAAGAACCTAACTTCAACAAAATTGAGCCAGCCGGGTCTGGGCTCAAAAGTTGTATTTGGAAGTCAATTGACCCGCATGAGACAGTTCGAGAGGCCGTTGAAGCTGTGCTCAAAGCATCTGGCGCTGGTGATGCAGCGCAGGATAGTTCGTGGCCCGACTCTTCTCAAACGATGGGTGATTGAGCTAGATCAATCGCCAAAAAGCGGTCCAATGCTAAATAGACCCAATACACCGAAGACTGGGCATCACCGCTGGCTTTTTGAAAGCCCAGGCGGTGGATTAAGGCTTCATAGCCGGGGTAGATCATGCGCGTATAGAGATCACAAAGATTGGGAAAGTCCCCTTGCATTGCAGCAACCACTTGCTGGGTGTCGGCCAAAAAGAGAGATTGTCCTTGTTCTCGATAGGGTGCATCAATTAACCAGCTCCGGATATAGATGGCTCGACAACTTTCATCACCGGGTTCAGCCATGTCAAATGGGTCTTCGGTTTCAAAAGTCCCCAAATAGAGGCCCTTGCTAGCCGCTTCAAAAAAATGAATTTCTGAGGATTTCTGAGTGGGATAAAGCAGGTAAAATCCCACGGGATTGAGGTTGTCACAGCGGCGCAAAACCCGCATGCCCTTGCTGTATTTGGCCGCCCAAGTCCTCAGCAGCTCAGCAATATGGTAAGTGGTGGCCGATTCATGGCGATTCATCCAGTGATAATTGGCCATCAGTAAATTGGCCACAGGAATGGCATCACAGCGCGGGTCAAAGTTATCTAATTGCAGCTCGGGCAGTGTTGCTTCAGGGCCACCGAGTTCTGGCAGGGGCTGAATTGTGATTTCTAAGGTATTGCCGTCAAATTGTTTGGAGATGAGGCCTAGGGCCAGGAGCTTGTCGAGCATCAGGCCTGCTGCGCGATCGCTGCCCCGCTCCCGACCGGCATAGAACAACTCCGCCGCTTCTCGGCAGGTACAGCTCACAGCGCCTTCCAAGGGATCTAAAGCGGCTAGGGGAGGGGCTACAACCTGGCCTAGACTCTGCTGCTGCTTGATTAAAAGATAGGCCCACAATCGCACAAAGCATTCAGCCCTGCGCCGAGTTAACCCGACACGCCCCAGGAGCTTCGCCACCGTGGCTTTTTGCTGTTCGGCAGAATACCAAACCTCAAGCTCCTCGGGCCGAAGCGGGTCGATTGGCTCTAAAGCGTTGCGAGGCATGGGCTCTAGCCTTGGATAAAGGTTGAAGCTCGAAGCTTAAAGGCAGCGTAGCGCGATCGCGACTCTATTCCACCTGCCCCTATTCCACAAGGTGAAGTGGTTGAGCGCTTAAATCTTACACTTCCTAAAACTTCGCCCTACTTCGCATCAATTCCGCAAACTTCGACGAAGCTCCCCTGCCTTCTCAATCAATCCCTGGGCTACTTAACAGTCATTGAGGCTTCACAGCCGCCCAAGCCAGAATGCCATCAACCGCAGCTCAAGCCCGATATTTCCTCGGCATTCATCAAAAACTTTGTGCCTATTTGAAGCTGCTCAGGCCAGGATCCATCCGCAAATTTGAGTGAAATCATGGTTTCTAAGTCCTCCCAAACAATCCTTTCCCAGGCTCAGCCCGACTTTGATCTCGCGGGGCCTGTGAGTCACAATCCCAGCTATTGGCACATTCGCGATCGCCTCAATCATCTCATTGGGCAATACCTCGCTCCCGAGATCCTCAATCACAATCTCATCGACTTACCTCAACAGTTCACCCACCCTAAACCGCGTCCCTGGGGAGCGATCGATTGGAAAGCGATTAGTCCTGACCAAATCATTGGTATAGACCCCCAGCTTTTTTTCAGTGTTGTTGCCGCTTCCGTCGAAATTGAAGCTCCTATCCGAGCCTATTCCCTCATTAGCCGGCAATATTTAGGAGAGATTCATCCAGCCATTACGCACTTCCTCAGCGGTTGTTATGACAGCGAAGGACAGCTAATTGAAATGGGAGTCTGGGAAAAAGAAGAACGTCAACATGCCCCAGCTTTCCGAAAAATTTATCAGCAACTGACAGGCGAAGATTCTTCTCCCACCCCGAATAGCATTGTTGAGCTTCCTAGCAGCGGTAGTGTCATCAAAGATGCCTATCGCCACAGCCTGCGCCGCATCACCACGGAATGGAGTGCCGTTGCAGTTTACCTCTGGCTCATGGCCCATTCAACCGGAGCTTTGCAGGCCGCGATCGCCCAGCCTCTCCAGGACGAAGTCAATCATCTGGCCAAGTTTTGGGGCATCTCCCACTGGGGCTTTCAAGATTCCCTTCCCCTGCGCTGCGCAGGCATGACTCGACAATTTGCCAGCCTCTTTGGCCATCACCGTGAGGATCGCAGCAACAGTAGCACTGTCTTCACGGTGCGTAATTTGAGTTATGGACCAGAGTTGGGTTTTTCCTATTTACGTATTCTCAATCAACTCTGCCAATGGCATATGACATTGAATAACACGCTGCTCTATGACCTCTTTGGGCCTCGACCTTTTTTGCAGCTTGAGCAATCTGTCTCGCAGTAAAACTTATGCCCCATGCCGCCAGCAAGGACAGATTCTGACGCTTTCTAAAAATCCACTCTGCTAGATCTATTTATTTCAAGATAGGAGTTCTCTAAACATGGCTAAACCTGCTAATTCCCAAGCTGCAAACCACAGCTCAGCTTGGATCTTCCAGTCCTGGGCATCGTTTCTGTTATCCCTCTTTGCAACGGGAGTTGGATTATTTTATTTGCCTTCAAATCCATGGGCAAAAGCCTATATGTCGATCAGTGTTTTATTCACAATTAGCTCCACCATTAGTATTTCTAAGACGACGCGAGATATGCATGAGTCGGAGAAGCTGACAGCCCTGGTAGATGAGGCCAGGGTAGAGAAGTTGCTGAGTGAACATCACCCGTTGAAGTAGCTGAAGACGCTGAGGTGCCGATGGCTCTGGCTTGACGGGGCGATATGCCTGAACCTAACAAAACTTCAGGGGCAATAATCGGGCCTAGCCAGCCTCCTCACCTGGGCGACAAAAGTTGTTGAGGCGCGATCGCAGCTCATCCTTTGCCGTGGGCTGGGTCAACTGCAATGGCCCTTGCAATTGCCAGTCCTCTGCTGCGCCTAGGGGGGGCGTTGTCATTTTCAGAACAGCTTGTTCCTCAGGCTTGAGCCACAAATAAAACGGTTCGGCGGGATACATAGCCTCCGGCGCATAACAAAAGGGCAAAATATGGCGATCCGCATAGAAATTAAGTGACGGTCGTTCCGTGGGATAGGTGGTGTAGACCCGAATGGGCTCCTTCGCCTCTGCTCGAATCACCGCTGCCATGGGCTTAACCCTGGGTCCATCCGTTAATTCAAAAACCCAATGGGGCGACGCCATCAAAGCAAAAATCCCCAGGTACCAACCCCAGGCCAAAACTAAAATCCACTGGGCATCCCGTCGCCACAACAGCCAACCACTCAAGCCCATTCCCAACGCCAAACAGACAAACGGAATCGCTAATCCTAGGGCGGCTTCAGGGCCAACTGAGAAATACAGCGAACCTGCCAAAGCAATGATAAACAGCAAACCCATAAGCCCTAACCAAGCCGACGGTATGCGCCCTGGCGTATAGGGTTCAACCGTTGCTCCCCCCAACCGATCCCAATAGTCTGCCAGTACGGGCCCGATCGCCAGGGCCAGTAGCGGATAGAGCGGCATGATGTACCAAGGCAGTTTGGTCTGGGCCAAGCTAATCACGGCAAAATAACCACCGCCCAGGACTAGAACCAAACGCCCCCAACTCAGCGATCGCTCCCGCCAGGACTTAACCAACGCTCCAGGGACAAACATCACCCAGGGCCAGCCCCACTCCAACAGCTCACCCACATAGTAGAAAACAGAGCCCTGATTATTTTCCACTGATTGCCATAATCGCTTTAGGCTCTGGTCTACCAACCCTTGCTGAACAAAATCTTCCGCCCCACTCACCGCCTGGTTGCCGAACCAAGCCAGGGCCGGAGCCATGCCCAGCGCTAAGCCTGACCAGAGATAGCCCGAGCGCAACAGTCTGGGCGTATCCCAAGCCAGAAAGGCCAGCAGCAATCCGCCTAACAACAGTCCCAAAAAACTCTTCGTCAAGCACATTAGGCCAATGCCCAGGCCCACCCCCAGGCACCAGCGGGCATTGCGTCGCGATCGCAGTCCCGCCAGAACCGTCACCAAATAAAAGCAAATGATCGCCCCATCCAGCATGGCCAGACGGCCATGGCGCACCACGGGGAGAAGCGTGAGGTAAGCGATCGTGCCAAACACCGCCGGACGCCGCGTCATAAACAACTCTCGCCCAATCAAATACAGCAGTGGCACCGACAGCGCCGTCAACATCGCCCCCGGCAATCGTGCCGTCCACTCACTCTCTCCCCAAACCCGAAACAAAACCGCAATCAGCCCATGCATCAGCGGTGGCTTGTTCACATAGGCCTGATCCCAAATCGTCGGTTGGAGCAAGCCCTGGCCAAAATTCTGTACCTGCAGCATCCAAGGGAACAGT
>CALECT010000120.1 GCA_937949725.1 uncultured Pseudanabaenaceae cyanobacterium | reverse complement strand
CGCTACCCAACTGGGTCAACCTTGTTTTTGATTTGGGGTTGTACAGCGCCACAACAAAATCCGCTGCTGCCGCTGCCTTGAGTCGTTTTTCAATCACCTCCCAAGGGGTGAGCAAATCGCTGAGACTAATCGCACAGAAGTCATGCATCAGCGGCGTACCCACTCGGGCAGCAGCGGCTTGGAGGGCTGTGATGCCAGGGAAAACTTGAACGCTGGGCGTTTTGCCATTCCAGTCAGCTTGGCTCAGGCTTTCCATCACTAGGCCTGCCATGCCATAGATGCCGCTGTCGCCGGATGAGATCACGGCGACGTTGAGGCCCCAGTTTGCCAGGACGATAGCCCGCTCTGCCCGCGCCCGTTCTTTGGTGATGGGCATGGGCTCGACGATTTGCCCCGGTCGTAATAGAGGGCGGATGAGATCGATGTAGAGGCCGTAGCCAATGATTGCGTCAGCTTCGATCAGGGCTGTTTTTGCAGCGGGAGTGATTTGATCCAGGGCTCCGGGGCCGGTGCCAATGAGGGAGAGATGGCCGGGGCGATCTGTGTATTCCTGGTCGGCTTTGGCGATCGCAACGGTCACTGCACCAGGTTGACCATCCAGTCGAACAATCTGTTTTGAAGTGACTAGCGAGCCGTTGGTTTGATCCGAGGCGGCAGCGATGGCAGCGGCTTCCGCAACACTGGGAGTGCCAACTTCTTTGGCGACGATGTCCGATGGGGTGGGGACTGTGATGTCTTTGAGTTCATCGGCGGTGAAGCAGCGCAGGGGCCAGCCCTTGTCTTGGCAAAGTTCGAGCAGGCCGACTTCGTCGGATTTGAGGTCGAGGGTGGCAATGCCTGCGATCGCTCCCTCAGCCCAATGTCCTTTCACTAGCGTCTGAGCAACAGCGGTTTCAATCAGTTGCCGCGAACTGCCCCGCTCGCAGCCCACACCGATCCACAGCACTCTGGGGTGCCATTGAACCTTGGGCATGCCTTCGTCACTAAAGTTGCGCTGGGTTGCACTGACCCAAACTCTGGCTTGGGCGGTCGATTGCGATGCCGCGATATCCGATTGCAAACCCGCCTCGTCGCCAAAGCCCAGTTGGAAGCTGTGGCTTTCGGGTAAGTGATGTTGCCAAAGATCGGAGCCCGCATCTTGAATGACTTGAACCGACTCCTGGCGGGCGAGGGCAGCACTGACGCCAAGCCAGTTACCGCTGCCTTTTGTCCAGCCGAAGGGGTTGCCTAAAATGTCGATGCCAATGCGCTGTTGGGCGGAGGCGGCTCCGGTGAGGATGGCCTGGGCTCCTAGCTGAGTTGCGATCGCCTGGGCCAGTTGATCTGCCCCGCCCTGGTGCCCGCCGCAGAGGCTGATGACGAATTTGCCCGTTTCATCCAGGACTGCGATCGCCGGATCCGTAGCCTTGTCCTGCAATAGCGGAGCGACTAGCCGAACCGTTGCCCCACTTGCTAGGGCAAAGATAAAGCCAGAGGTACTGGGCCAAAGTTCGGCGATTTTATCTTTGAGGGAGTCGCCGTAGCTGTGGAGATTGGGAGCAGTCTTAGCCTGGGCTGACAGCTTGGGAGAAACCCAAATGGTGAGATTGTCTTGGTTGAGCTGCTGAAGCTGTCGCAGCGCCGCCGGAGTTGTGGCAATCGCTGCGAGGGTCGGAAAGGTATCGAGCATTAAGGAGGCTGAATTTAGAACGGGCTGGCGGTTTTGGCTGGTTGCTTTTTACTGCTGCTGCCAAAGATATCTGCGGCAGATTCCCTGGGAGCAGAGGATTTCTCAGCCTGTTCAAGTTCCTTCTCAAAGCGTTGGAAGGCTTTGTTAAAGTCACTGGGCTTAGATGTTGTTGGAGATGATGCCTTTGGCGGTTTTGTCGTTTGAGGTTTCGCAGGCTTGGACTTCGCTGGGCTTGACTTCGCAGGTGTGGATTTCGCTGGTTTGGCCTGAGCGCCAACCTTTGCGGGCTCAGCTTTCACGACCGGCTTAGCATCGGCACCGGATTTAGCCGCTGGTTTCTCAGCATTCTCGTTGAAGAAGCGGCTAAAGGGTGAACTGGACTTTGATTTTGTTGCTTTTTTAGGGGCAGCCTTGGGAGCCGCCGCAGTCTTGGCTGGCTTGGTGGCTGTACCCGTGACGGAAGTTCCAGCTTTTGCTGCTTTGGGAGCAGGTTTCGCAGGTTGAGCTTTCGCTTTGGGAGGAGCCACTGTTTTAGCTGGGGCTGGCTTGGCTGTTGGGGCTTTGGTTGCAGTCGGAGCCACTGTTTTGGCTGGAGCGGGTTTGCTGACAGCTGCCTGGCTTGGAGCCTTGGTTTTAGCCCAGCTGGGAGTCGCTGGTTCCGCTTTGGTGGCAGGTGCCTTTTGGACCGGAGGTGCTGAAACAGGTGTTTTCTTTACAGCCTTAGCTTTTGGAGCTGGAGCCTTTGGAGCTGATGCTTTCGGTGCCGATGTCTTGGCAGCTGAGGAAGCGGCGGGCTGCTCACTGCGGTTGAAGAAGCTAAAAGGCGATGACTTTTTCGTGGCAGCTGCGGGTTGCTTGGTCTTCGCTTGGGTCGTTGCTCCAGACTTGGCTTTCTCCACCTTGGGAGGTGTCGCCGTTTTAGCAGGGGCAGGTTTGGTCGCCGCAGTTTCGCTGGGAGCCTTGATTTTGGCCCAGCTAGGAGTTGCCGGTTCCGCTTTGTTCACAGGTGCTTTAGCTGGCGGAGCAATTGCGGGGGCTTTCTTCACTGCGGGAGTTTTTGGAGCCGTCGCTTTTGGAGCCACTGCTTTGGGAGGGTTGGCTTTTGGAGCCACTGCCTTAGGCGCTGATGGCTTGGGAGCTGCCGCTTTTGCATTAGAGGAAGCGGCGGACTTCTCACTGCGGTTGAAGAAACTAAAGGGTGAGGACTTCTTCTCGGCCGGAGCTGCGGGTTTCTTAGTCGTGGCTTTTGGCGTTGCAGATTTTACGCTGTTTACCTTGGGAGCTGCTGGAGCTTTTGCAGGAGCTGGCTTCGTTGCAGCAGTTTCGCTGGGTGTTTTAATTTTTGCCCAGCTGGGAGTTGCCGATTCCGTTTTAGTCACCGGAGCTTTGGCGGTCGGTGCTGATACGGGGGCTTTCTTCACTGCGGAAGTTTGTGGAGCCACTGCTTTTGGAGCTGCCGCTTTTGGAGCGCTAGCTTTAGCCTGAGTCTTAGATGTTGATGTTTTTGGAGCTGGCGCCTTGGGAGCCTCCGCCTTCGCCTTCGCATTTGTGGAAGCTGCGGGCTTCTCATTGCGATTGAAGAAGCTAAAGGGGGAGGACTTCTTCTCTGGGGCAGGCGCTTGCTTGGCTGGTGCTTCGAGCTTGGCAGCGGGTTGAGCTGGAGCGGTTGATGTCGCTGGAGCTGCTGCCTTGACGGGCTGCTTCACGGGATTGGCTTTGACCGGCTTCTGAGTTGAAGCGGCTGGCTTTGCGGGCGCTGCCGGTTTACCCAGCGGTTTGGTTTGAGGAGCAGCAGGGGGAGCCATAGACTTCCAGAACGGCTGCTTTTCGGCAGGTTTCGCGGGGGAGCGATCGCTCGAAGCTTTGGACTTGGAGAGGACTTCCCGTTCAAACAGGCTGGGCGCTTTGGCCTCAGGAGCCTTCTCTGCTGATGCCTTGGGTGCTTTGGCTTTGGAAGTTGCTGATTTTGGTGCTGCTTTGACTGCTGGTTTTGGTGCAACGGGCTTAGGCGTTGCAGCTTTAGGTGCTGTGGGCTTAGGTGTTGCAGGTTTGGGTGTTGCAGGTTTGGGAGCGATCGCCTTTGGAGCCTGAGTTTTTGCAGGGACTGGCTTTGGAGCTGCGGGTTTGGGAGTTGTTGCTTTGGGAGCCACGGCTTTGGGAGCAGTGACAGCCTTGGCAGATTCCTTCAAGGTGCTCCCGCTGGGGAGTGCATCTGTTCCTTGGATTTCCCGGTCAAAGAGGCTGGGAGTCTTGTCCTTTGTCGGAGTGTTACTGCGCTGCCAGAAAGGTTTGCGCTGCTCCTGCTGAGCTGAGGCTTTTGTCGGAGAAGGCTTGGCTGCTGCGGGAGCCACAGATTTGACTTCAGGTTTCTTACCAGGCGCAGCATTCGTTGGCTTGGTGGGCGCAGCTTTGGATTTAACGGTTGGTTTTACAGCAGTTGGAGCTTTAGCTGCTGGAGTCTTGGCTGGGCTCTTGGCTGTTGGACTCTGCGTTGAAGATTTTTGAGCCGGAGATGCCGGGACTTTGTCTGTGGAGCTGTTTATGGCTCCAGTCGAATTCTTCGCTGATGTTGAGGGCGCTGTTTCACCCGCAAATGTATCGGTGAAACGCTTCCAGAACGGATTGACCTCGTTTTTAGCCTGGGCTGCTTTTGCTTCTGCCTGGACTTTAGGAGCTACAGGTTGCTTGCTCGCTGGTGCTTTTGCTGGACTGCTGGACTTGACCGAAGGCGTGATTCCTTGGGGAGCTTTGGGCGTAACAGCGGGTGCTTTGGCAGGAGGTACGGGTTTAGCTGCAGGCTTAGGCGCGATGACCTTGGGCTGTGCTGCCTTAGGTACAACGGCTTTGGGGGCAGCAGCTTTCGGCGCAACGGCTTTAGGTGCGGCAGCTTTGGGCGCTGCTACGCCTTGCTGATTGACCTGGGGTTGAACCGCCTGGGGTCTCTCGACTCTTGGAGGGAGTGGGGTAACTGGGTTTTTCGCTGGAGGTGTATTGCTCTTGGAAGCGGCTGCCTTTGGAGGAACTGCTTTGGGCTGCTCAACCTTAGGTGTCGCTTTGGAGGGCTGACTTGTCTTGGGCGTGACCACTTTGGACGTTGCTGGAGATGCCTTGGATTTAACTGCCTCTTGCTGCTGTAGTGGTTTTGCTTTTGGAGCAGTTAAAGAGCCCGGAATGTCCTCGATTTTCTTCGCCGGAGGGGTCACGATGCTGGGCTTTTTGTTTTTCCCTTTTGATGGTTGGTCAGTACTACTTTCTTCTGTCGTCTGAAAACGTTTCCAGAAGGGCTGTTTGGCCTCTGTGGCTTTCTCGCCAGATTTTGTTGTTGGGGCAGGTTGTGGAGCGACTGCTTTGGGATTGGGGATAATTGGCGTGATGCCTTTAGACGCAGGTGGAGTGATTCCTGCGGCTGCTTTGGGAGCGATTCCTTCGGAAGTTTGCGGAGCAATCGCCTTAGGGGCTGTGACGCTAGGCTGCGCTGGCTTTTTACCAGTGGATTTCTTCTCAACCGGCTTAGCCAGCTTGGGCTCTGTCAAGCTGGGCTTGGTGAGAGCAGGCTTCGCAGCCTTGCTGGGCTCAGACGCCTTGGGTTGAGCGGCTTTCTCTGATGTTTTCCCAACTGCTTTGGGCTGAACTGGCTTTGCTTCTTTCTCACTGCTGGATTTAGCTGCTACGGGTGGCTTAGCCTTATCCGGAGCGACAGAGGGCTTGTTGCTCTCTGCCACTGGTTTTGCGGGAGTTGCTGACTTTTGTCCCTGGGCAGGTTTGGCCTTGTCTGGGTCTACTGATTTCTTGCTGCTTGCTTTGCTAGGAGTGGCAACTTTCTCTGCTGCTTTAGTCGGCGCTTTATCCTTGGCTGGAATTGGAATAATCGGGACGGCTAGGCCAGGCTTCGCCTCAGTTGTTTGGGCAGGCGCAGATTTCCCTGACTCGGCTTGGATGCCAGAGGCGGGTGATTGAGGCTTTTGGGCTTTGGCTGGGGCGGATGTCTCATCAGGCTTCGGTGCAGCCTTGGGCTTAGGAGCAGGAGCCTGATTCTTGAAGGCAGGGTCAACAATCCCCATCGCTGCTTCCGCAGTGAGTGTGCCATTGACTAACTGGGCCAGGGTGTCCTTGCCACCGGGCTTGTAATTGACGAGACGAACTGCTGTATTAAAAGCATTCTCAAGGACATCGCCCTTTTCATCGAGAAACTCTAACTTGAGCCAGTTTTGACCCGGCTTAAAGCCTTTGAGATAGATGGGTTGCCACCGATCTAAAAGGAAACTCTCACCATTGATCGTGGTTCTCAGGCTCCAATCCGCAATGTCATCCTTGGGGTCATCTTTGGCGATGAAGTGCAAGGGAGCATTTTGAAGGTAGAAGTCCAGCATGACGGGCTCTGCACCATAGTCACCCTGGGGACTGCCATAGGTGACGAGGGGCAAGTCTGGGTTCGGCAGATTCCCAGGAGTCTTCGTAAAGACATGGAAAGTGGTTTGGGCGTAGGCCCCTTCATTTTTGAAGCTCTCATCCCAGGGGCGAGCGGCAAAGACCCGCAGGCTATGGCTGCCGGGTTTCAGGTCTTTAATGACTAGAGGAGTCTTGAGGTCATAGATACTTTCGAAGGGTTGATCATCAATGAACACCTGGAGGTGCGGCCCCATCTCAAATTTTGGATCTTTATATATGGGGAGATCTTTGACACTTAGCTGAATGGAAACCTGATTGTCATTCAGGACTTCATTCCCTTTAGGGCTGAGAATCTTGACTTGGGGCTGGTAGTCTTCCAGTTTTTGCCGCAGTTTTTGGATCGCGACTGGGGGAGACACTTCTTTGAGCTGGCCGCCCCGTCGTTCGGGCTTGAGGACTGGAGTGTCTGCCGGTATGAGGACGCCAGGCGTTTGCTCCGAGCTACTACAACCGGTGCCGCCAAACATAATTAAGCCGACCAGTAGCCAGCAAAAGAGTCCACGGCCTATGCCGGATTTTTGGCCGAAACTTGGCATTCCCACATCCTCAACCTTGATTGAACCAAAGCTTGTTTGATTGAAACGCACTGTTTAGAGCGCTGACTGATCAGCAATTTCTAAACAGCATCTATATATACGTCTAATGACAGGGGGCGATCGCATGTTCCGCTCGAGGCTGATAAATCAGCACGCTAGGCAGCGATAGTCCGGTTTCCTGTCTGGGCTCGCCTAATGAATTGAGGCTGTCGGGATAATCCTCGACATCAGCTCATCAGGCAAGATCAACAAACGCTCCTAATTAATTAGGGGTTCGCCATAAATAAATCCCTTCTGGCAATAGCTTAGGGGGTCGGGGCGGCTCTCTTCTACTGCCTGTTCACAAAAGTCTTTTCCACCTTTACAAATCCCTAAGGCATCTCATCTTTCTCTGCAATTTCATGGATGGGAGCAATTTTGAAATCGGGTTCCCTATACCATTGGATTTATTCACGGCTAGCTGGCTTTTGTATAGAAAATCTAAATGTCAGGAATTGATGATCCCCGGTCTTTTCTTCGATGGCCATTCTGGTGGAGCCCCACTGGTCGTTTCGCTACCTCTAGAATCCCTGGCATTATTCAAGGCAAACCATAGATCTGCTCACCAATATGGATGAATGTGACCTGATCTGAGGCCTTGGTTCGCAATTTTATGCAGGTAAAAATTTAATTAAAGATACAAAACTCAAAGGTGGATTTCGTTTTGTAAAAACCCTCCCCCCATTCCTTGACTTTGGGAACTTCTTTAAACGGGCGAGCCCCCTAAATGCTTGTGTTCGGGCTGTTTGAATTATTGTTACTTGGCTCAGAAAGCGCTTTAGCGAGGCCCCTATAATGCATTCAAAGAACTCCCCCCAGCTTAATTTTGCTGCGGTCTTCGGTCTTCCTTTTCAGAGGCCGCAGGTTCGAGTTCTAGGCCACACGCACACTAAACGTAAAGGTCTTGAGAGTTCAGTTTGAAGGTTCTAGGACCGTTGAACTTGGATTTCATGTACATAAGGCGTCTCACTCGCTCTTGTTGTGAGGCGTCTGGGGCGGAGGAGGCCTCAATCCTTGTCCCTAAGAGAGGAGAGTCTCGATGACAAAAAGTCCACCGGAGCGTGGCGCTAAGGCAAAGGTGACGGTCGACAAGAACCCGACTCCGACTTCTTTTGAGAAGTGGGGACAGCCGGGCCATTTCGACCGCGTCCTAAAGAAAGGACCCAAGACCACAACGTGGATTTGGGACCTTCATGCTGACGCCCATGACTTTGATAGCCACACCAGTGATCTAGAAGATATTTCCCGGAAAATCTTCAGTGCTCACTTTGGTCACTTGGCCGTAGTTTTTGTTTGGTTGAGCGGTGCCTACTTCCATGGCGCTCGTTTCTCCAACTATTCTGCTTGGCTAGGCGATCCGACTAATATCAAGCCGAGTGCTCAAGTTGTTTGGCCCGTTGTCGGTCAGGAAATCCTGAACGGTGATGTGGGCGGCGGCTTCCACGGCATTCAAATCACGTCTGGTCTGTTCCAACTTTGGCGGTCCAGCGGTTTTACAAACGAGTATCAGCTTTATGTAACTGCTATCGGTGCCCTCATAATGGCGGGCCTGATGCTGTTTGCAGGTTGGTTCCACTATCACAAAGCTGCTCCTAAATTGGAGTGGTTCCAGAATGTGGAATCCATGCTCAATCACCACCTGGCCGGCCTGTTTGGTCTAGGTTCCTTGAGCTGGGCTGGACACCTGATCCATGTGTCTCTGCCTACTACGATGATGATGGATGCGATTGACGCAGGCACCCCCATGACGGTGGGTGGTCGCGTGATCGACAGCGTATCGGCAATTCCTTTGCCTCATGAATTCGCCTTCGATGCAAGTCGTATGGCCGAGTTCTACCCCAGCTTCGCTGAGGGCCTCAAGCCATTCTTTACTGGCAACTGGGGAGCTTACGCTGACTTCCTCACCTTCAAAGGTGGATTGAACCCGATTACGGGTTCCATGTGGATGACTGACATTGCTCACCACCACGTGGCGATCGCTGTCATGTTCCTGGTTGCTGGTCACATGTACCGCACCAACTGGGGCATCGGCCATAGCATCAAGGAAATCTTGAATGGCCATAAAGGTGATCCAATGCTCTTCGGTGGCCAAGGTCACACTGGTCTTTACGAAGTTCTGACCAGCTCCTGGCATGCTCAACTCGCCATTAACTTGGCTTTGGGCGGTTCCGTCAGCATCATCACCGCGCAGCACATGTACTCCATGCCTGCGTACCCTTACATCGCTGTGGATTACCCCACTCAACTGTCATTGTTCACCCACCACATGTGGATTGGTGCGTTCATGATTGTTGGTGCAGGTGCACACGGTGCAATCTTCATGGTCCGCGATTACGATCCTGCGAAGAACGTTGATAACGTCCTTGACCGGGTTCTGCGCGTCCGTGACGCAATTATTTCTCACCTGAATTGGGTTTGTATTTTCCTTGGCTTCCATAGCTTCGGTCTCTACATCCACAACGACACCATGCGTGCGTTGGGCCGTCCCCAGGACATGTTCTCCGATTCAGCCATTAAGCTACAGCCCATCTTTGCCCAGTGGATTCAAAGTCTCCATACGGCAGCTCCTGGTGGTACCACTGCTCCTGGCGCAACAGACGTTGTCAGCCATGCCTTTGGCGGCGGTGTTGTAGCAGTGGGTGGCAAGGTTGCCATGATGCCCATTGCCCTTGGCACTGCGGACTTCATGGTTCACCACATCCACGCCTTCACAATTCACGTGACGGTTCTAATTCTGCTGAAGGGCGTTCTTTACGCTCGCAGCTCTCGACTCGTTCCTGACAAGGCGAACCTCGGTTTCCGATTCCCTTGCGATGGTCCTGGTCGTGGTGGCACCTGCCAGGTTTCTGGTTGGGACCACGTCTTCCTAGGCCTGTTCTGGATGTACAACTCCATTTCCATTGTTATTTTCCACTTCAGTTGGAAGATGCAGTCGGATGTGTGGGGCACTGTCAATGCAGACGGAACTGTTTCTCACATTGCTAACGGCAACTTTGCCAATAGTGCAATTACGATTAATGGCTGGCTGCGTGACTTCCTTTGGGCTCAAGCCTCTGCGGTGATCACCAGCTACGGAAGTGCATTGTCTGCTTACGGCTTGATCTTCTTGGGCGCTCACTTCGTGTGGGCATTCAGCCTGATGTTCCTGTTCAGTGGTCGCGGCTACTGGCAAGAATTGATTGAGTCCATTGTTTGGGCACACAACAAGCTGAAGGTTGCTCCGGCAATCCAGCCTCGCGCTCTGAGCATCACTCAGGGTCGGGCAGTGGGCGTAGCTCACTACCTATTGGGGGGAATTGGTACCACTTGGGCCTTCTTCCTGGCGCGAATAATTTCAGTGAGTGGATGACGAGGGCTAACTAACTAAACCATGGCAACTAAATTCCCAAGATTTAGCCAGGACTTGGCCCAGGACCCGACAACACGTCGGATCTGGTACGGGATTGCCACCGCCCACGATTTTGAAAGCCATGACGGCATGACGGAGGAGAATCTTTATCAAAAGATTTTCGCTTCTCACTTCGGTCACCTGGCGATCATCTTCCTGTGGACCTCCGGTAATCTCTTCCACGTCGCCTGGCAAGGCAACTTCGAGCAGTGGATCAAAGATCCACTCAACGTTCGTCCCATCGCCCATGCGATTTGGGACCCCCACTTTGGTCAAGGCGCGGTTGATGCCTTTACCCAAGCGGGCGCTTCTTCTCCAGTGAACATTGCCTATTCTGGCGTGTACCACTGGTGGTACACCATCGGCATGACCTCCAATGCTGAGCTGTATCAAGGTTCCATCTTCTTGATGGTCCTTTCGGCAGTTCTTCTGTTTGCTGGTTGGTTGCACCTTCAGCCCAAGTTCCGTCCGAGCTTGGCTTGGTTCAAAGATGCTGAGTCTCGCCTAAACCACCACCTTGCTGGTTTGTTTGGTGTGAGCTCCTTGGCTTGGACTGGTCACCTCGTGCACGTTGCGATTCCCGAGTCTCGCGGTATTCATGTCGGTTGGGATAATTTCCTGTCCGTCAAGCCGCATCCCGAAGGTCTAACCCCCTTCTTTACGGGAAACTGGGGTGCTTATGCTGCTAATCCCGATAGCCTGAACCATGTCTTCGGTACTTCCGATGGCGCTGGTACTGCGATTCTGACTTTCTTGGGTGGTTTCCATCCTCAGACTGAGTCGCTGTGGTTGACGGATATGGCGCATCACCATTTGGCGATCGCAGTGGTATTCATCATTGCGGGCCACATGTACCGGACGAACTTCGGTATTGGTCACAGCATCAGAGAGATTCTGGACGGTCATAAGCCTCCGTCCGGCAAATTGGGGGATGGCCATAAAGGCATGTACGACACCCTCAACAACTCGCTGCACTTCCAGTTAGGTCTCGCTCTGGCTTCCCTGGGCGTTGTGACCTCTTTGGTTGCACAGCACATGTACGCAATGCCGTCCTATGCCTTCATCGCGAAGGACTATACGACTCAGGCTGCGCTGTACACCCACCACCAGTACATCGCCATCTTCTTGATGGTTGGTGCTTTCGCCCACGGCGCAATCTTCCTGGTGCGTGACTATGACGCTGAAGCGAACAAGAACAATGTTCTGTCTCGCATCCTTGATCATAAAGAGGCGATCATCTCTCACTTGAGCTGGGTCTCTCTCTTCCTGGGCTTCCATACCCTGGGTCTGTATGTTCACAACGACGTCTGCGTTGCATTCGGAACCCCTGAGAAGCAAATCCTGATTGAACCTGTGTTCGCACAGTTTGTTCAGGCCGCTTCCGGTAAGGCGATGTATGGTTTCGACGTACTGCTGTCTAATCCTGACAGCATGGCTAGCGTCGCTAGTCTCAACGTTGCTGGACCCCACTATTGGTTGGATGCAATCAATAGTGGTGCAAACTCTCTCTTCCTGTCCATCGGCCCTGGTGACTTCTTAGTCCACCATGCAATTGCTCTGGGTCTGCACACCACCACCTTGATCTTGGTCAAAGGTGCGTTGGATGCTCGCGGCTCCAAGCTGATGCCCGACAAGAAGGACTTCGGCTACAGCTTCCCTTGCGACGGCCCCGGCCGTGGCGGTACCTGCGACATCTCTGCTTGGGATTCGTTCTACCTCTCCCTCTTTTGGGCGCTTAACACCTGTGCTTGGTTGACCTTCTACTGGCACTGGAAGCACCTGGCCCTTTGGCAAGGTAACGTGGCTCAGTTTAATGAGTCCTCCACCTACCTGATGGGTTGGTTCAGAGACTATCTCTGGCTGAACTCTTCTCAGCTCATCAATGGCTATAACCCCTTCGGCACGAACAACCTGTCGGTTTGGGCTTGGATGTTCCTCTTTGGACACCTTGTCTGGGCTACCGGTTTCATGTTCTTGATCTCCTGGCGTGGTTACTGGCAAGAGCTGATCGAGACGATTGTTTGGGCTCACGAGCGTACTCCTCTCGCCAACTTGATTGGCTGGAAGGATAAGCCCGTTGCTCTCTCCATCGTTCAGGCTCGTGTTGTGGGCTTAGCTCACTTCTCGGTTGGATTTGTTCTAACCTACGCGGCCTTCTTGATTGCCTCGACAGCCGGTAAGTTTGGTTAACCAGTTTTCTGATTAATCATTCTCAGCTGAAGCTGTGAGATGAAAGGGGTCCTCAACCATTGGTTGAGGACCCCTTTTTGTTTGGCTTGATGCGTCTGATTTACTTTCCTTGGAACATCAGCTTTGTGAGAGTCGTGGTCGCGCTGGAGCTAAGAGAGATGTTGAGATGCCGATGCGGCTTGGATAGGCTCTGAGGCCTATAATGGGGAACTTGCAGAAAGCAACTGCCCCTAGCATTACAAGCGCCGCCATGACTTTCACGCCGATTCAACCCAACTCCGAGTCCTCTGCTGATTCCGTTGAGCAGCAGGCTAAGTCCATTGAAGCGGCGATCGCCAGTTTAGGGGCTAGGCCCGATACTCTAGGACGTTTTGGTCAGTTTGGCGGCAAGTACGTGCCGGAAACCTTGATGCCCGCTTTGGCAGAATTGGAGCAGGCCTTCCAGCGCTATTTCAAAGACGCAGATTTTCAGGAAGAATTTCAGGGGCTGTTGCGGGACTACGTGGGTCGCCCCAATCCGCTGTATTTTGCTGAGCGCTTGACCCAGCATTATGCCCGTCCCGACGGCACAGGCCCTCAGATTTACCTCAAGCGGGAAGACCTCAACCACACCGGGGCTCACAAGATTAATAATGCTTTGGGCCAAGTGCTGCTGGCGAAGCGGATGAAGAAGCAGCGCGTCATCGCTGAGACCGGAGCCGGTCAGCATGGTGTGGCAACGGCAACGGTTTGCGCCCGCTTTGGTTTGGACTGTGTGATTTATATGGGTGTGGAGGATATGGAGCGACAGGCGCTCAATGTTTTCCGTATGCGATTGATGGGTGCGGAAGTTCGGGGCGTGACAGCAGGTAGTGGAACCCTTAAGGATGCGACTTCAGAAGCCATTCGCGATTGGGTGACCAATGTGGAAGGCACCCATTACATTCTCGGTTCTGTGGCGGGTCCCCATCCCTATCCCATGATTGTGCGGGAGTTTCATTCGATGATTGGTGAGGAGACTCGTCGCCAATGCATGGAGAAGTGGGGCGGTTTGCCCGATATCCTGATGGCCTGTGTGGGTGGTGGTTCCAATGCCATGGGGCTGTTTAATGAGTTTATTAATGAGTCTAGTATTCGCATTATTGGCGTGGAAGCTGCAGGTCAGGGCGTTGCGACGGATAAGCATGCTGCGACCCTAACAAAGGGGCGAGTGGGAGTTCTCCATGGCGCGATGAGCTATTTGCTTCAAGATGATGATGGTCAGGTGACTGAAGCTTATTCGGTGAGTGCTGGGTTGGACTATCCCGGTGTGGGGCCTGAGCATAGCTATTTGATGGAGCAGGGCCGGGCGGAGTATTACAGCGTGACGGATGAGGAGGCCTTGGAGTCTTTTAAGGAGGTGTCTCGTTTGGAGGGGATTATTCCGGCATTGGAGACTTCCCATGCATTTGCTCATCTGAAGAAGCTTTGTCCCACTTTGGAAGGGAGCCCTCGGATTGTGCTGAATTGTTCGGGGCGGGGCGATAAGGATGTTCAGGCGGCGGCGAAGCGGATCAAGTTTGATTAATCTGTGGCATTGATGCTCAAACCAAAAGCCCAGGCATTTATGCCTGGGCTTTTGGTTTTCTGGGGGCTGGTTTTGATGAATTATGCCAGTGATGCTTCAGCCATCTGTTTGGCTAAACCAGCCCCTACGGTTCATGCCATAATCAATTGGTTACGGCTTGAGGTTGTCTGCGCCTTCGATGACGGTGACTGAATCAATGACGTCGCCTTTTTCTATGCTGTCGACAGCATCCATGCCTTCGGTGACCATGCCGAATACGGCGTAGTCGCCGTCGAGGAAGTTGACGTTGTCGAGGGTGATGTAGAACTGGGCGGAGGCGGAGTCGGGGAATTCGGAGCGGGCCATGGCGACGGCACCGCGAACATGTTGCAGGACAGGGGGGGTCGTAATCCCAGAGGCTGCGAAGGGCTGACTATAGATGGGCTCTTCAGCGCCCTGGGGCAGGATTTCCAAGGGAATATAGCGCTGCTCGCCGGATTCATCGACGTAGCTGCCGGTGCCAAGGCGATCTACCGGGATGCTAGGATCCTTGCCCTGGGGGTCGCCCCCTTGGGCGACGAAGGGCTGGGGGCTTTTGACGACGCGGTGGAAGAGTGTGCCGTCGTAGACGCCTTTTTGGGCAAGGTCGACGAAGTTACCGGCGGTGATAGGTGCTTTTTCACCATCGACTTCGATGGTAATGGGATTACCGTTGACGGTGACGATGACGGTCGCTTTGCCTTCTAGGCGGGGTAAGTTGCCAAAGCCTGCGAGGGGATCAATAGCTGCTTTGTCTTCGGTCACTTCGGCTGGGCCATCTTCTGTGACTGCAGCTTCATCAGCTGAGCTGCCTGGTTCTTCGCAGGAGCTGAGCAGGAGTGCGATCGCAGCTGCCCCTGCAAACAATGCCCGTCTCAAGTCACGCTTTTGGTTCGTCATACTTTTCCTCCCAACACATGCAAAACCCCTCAATGATGCCACAGGGATTTTGATTCGGTGAGATCTCTTTGGGGCTCCATCTCGCTAGCGCTCAATGTCCCATAGATGCAGTGTTTTAGCAGAGAGACATTGCTTGGCTCTGACGTCGCTTAACCCATTGAGACTGATGAAGTGCTGGTTGGAGCTGGACTTTGGTGTGAGCTGGGTTTGAGACCGATGTAGCCCAATAGCAAGACAAAGAGAATAGAGCCCACCAGGTACTTAAGGGGAGCTGGAACCCAAGTACTGGGGGAGAAGAATGCCTCAATCACCCCGGCAATAATTAGCATGGGGATGACGGCAAAGGTCAGCTTGGCGGCTTGGAGACCATATTGCTTGAGAGCATCCATGCGCTTGTATTGCCCTGGGAAAAGTAGGGCGCGGCCAATGAGTAGGCCTGCTGCCCCTGCGACAAAAATGGCAGGTAATTCGAGGGAGCCATGGGGAAAGACAAAGGCCCAGAAGGGATAGGCCAAGTTGTTTTGTCCCACGAGGGTGGCAGCTGCCCCAATGAGCAGACCGTTGAAAAAGAGAATAAAGACTGTGCCAACCCCCAGCAATATGCCGCCTGCAGTAGCTCTAAAGGCAACGGAGATATTGTTGATCATCAGGCCCGCTGCATCGGTGGGGTCATCGCCGCTGAGGATAGAGCCCATCCACAGTTCGCCGTCGTCGCGGACTTTGCTAATCAGGGACTCTGGCAGCATCAGGCTGACAAAATTGGGATCGCTCCAGGCCAGCCACCAGCCGATTAAACTTCCAACGATAAAAATTCCCGTGGACAGGGCAAGATAAACCCAGGTTTCGCGCATCACCTGGGGTAGCTCTCGAAAGAAAAAGTCCAGGGCGGCCTGCCAATTTTGGTGGCGCGGCTTTTGGTAAACCTGGCTATAGGCTCGCAGGGTGAGCTGCTGGAGTTGCTGGGTTAGCTGCTGGCCAATTTCGCGGGTTTGGGAGCGGGCCAGATCCGCTGAGACGGAGCGGTACAGGCTGGTGAGCTGTTTGACTTCGGCGGCTTTGAGCGATCGCAGCCCCTTCTGCTCTGCCTGGGTCAAAAGCTGCTCTAATTCTTTCCAGCTCGGCTCTCTGCGGGCGATCCAACGTTTAACGTTCATGAACCTTCATCCAGCGCTCGCTCAAGCCTAGCCTATGATGGCGCTGTTGCCGGGAGGGACCCCTTAGACTCTTTCAGTTGGAAATGATTGCTCTGGCCTGAAAGCAGTTAGGGCTTCTAAGGTACGGTCTTCTGTTGTGTTCTTATCTGTAATTTTTGATTTCTTGCTTACTCATCATTTGAATTAGAACTATGACGTCTCGTTCCTCCGTTGGGCCGCTGAGCGTTGGCAATGTGGTCACGACGGCCTTCAGCCTGTACAAGTCCAATTTCATTACCTATGCAAAATTGGCGGGTATTGCCTTGCTCTGGAGCTTGGTGCCGGTGTATGGCTGGGCGAAGGCGGCGATGTATCACGGGGTGATCTCTCGCATGGCATTTGGCCTGTTGAGTAATCAGCCGGAGACGTCAGTGGAGGCGCGCCGTGCGATTCAAGAGCGGTTTTGGCTCTTCTTGGTTGCACGTTTGCTGATGGGTCTTGT
>CALECT010000119.1 GCA_937949725.1 uncultured Pseudanabaenaceae cyanobacterium | reverse complement strand
GCATAGCCCTGGGTACCGATCGCAATGGTCTTATCCGCTTCAATTTCTGACAAGTTCGGCTGAATTTGTTTCACCGCTCCAAAGTCAATTAGCACCAAAGCATCATCGCTAGGCCGATGAATGATGTTGTTGGGCTTGATGTCCCGATGAATGATGTGGCGTTCATGGATGAAAGCCAGCGTGGGCAGCATTTCCCGCAGCATCTTGAACACAACCTTGTCCGAAAGGCGACGATCCTGGGGTAGGCGATCGCCCAAAGGACTCCCCTCAATCAGATCCTCTACCAAGTAGAAATCCTTGCCATCTTCGAAATAGGCCAAGAGCTGAGGAATGCGATCGTGCCGTCCCACAATTTCTAGAATTTCTGCTTCGGTCTTAAACAGACGCCGAGCTACTTTAAGAAACTGCGGATCTTGCAACGTCGGTCGCAATTGCTTCACCACACATTCCGGCGCACCAGGACGGCGCATATCCTGGGCCACATAGGTCACGCCAAATCCACCGGATGCCAGTACTTTTTTGATCTTGTAGCGATCGGCTAGGAAGCCTTCGGTTTGGATTGCCTTGGGAGCCTGAATGGTGGTGTTGGGCTTGGCATTTTTGCGGCTGGCCATTTTCAACATGAGGATGGCCTGCTCTTGCTCTTCGGCTCGCTTGGCAAGGAGCTTTTGCTCCTGCTGGATGCGGTAGTTGCTGTAGGCCACGGTGGCAATGCTGCTGGCAATCAAGCCCACCAAGGGCAGGACCATGGGCACCCAGGTGTATTGCAAGAACAACAGCCAATGAATCACGCTCAGTAAGGCAACGCCACCCACTTGTGCTGCCAACAACTGAAGTGGGTGCTTCATCAGCGTGGTCAGCAATGCACCTAAGCCAATGGCTCCGGCGAGCCAGGCCAGCTCTAACCACTCTGGCCAGAAGCCAATCATGGGGCGATCGCCTAGGGCTGAATCCACCAGTTGGCTAACAAACTGTGCATGGGTTACCACCCCCGGCATATCTAAACCGCCCTTACGGCTCTTGGTGAAGGGCGTGTAGAAATAATCTTTTAGGCTGGGTGCAGTGGTGCCAATCAAGACAATCTTGTCCTTCACCTGCTCAGGCTTGAGCTTGCCATCCAATACATCCGAAACCGAAACGGTTGTAGCAACATCCTCGGCAAAAGCACCGCGATAGTTGAGCAGAACTTGATAGCCACCATCATCCAGATTTTGATAGCCGCCGCTACTACGAGTTAGGGGCTCAATGTGGGCTTCTCCCAGGGCAATGCCAAAGTCAGAACCAGGAATGTTCTCAGCTTCAATACCCTGCTGGCCTAGATAAAACATCGCTAGCTGGTAAGCAAAGGAATATTGAACCGCCGCCTCATCGCTGGCCTCATCGCTGTAGTTGAACTGAAGCAACAACCCTCGGCGCAATGAGTTATCGGGGTCGAGAATGACGTCGTTGAAACCAATTTGCGCTTCAGCAATGGGAGGGGGAGCCACGCCTACAGGGTCGAGAAGCGTGGGCGTTTTTTCAATGGCGATAACATTCGGCTGCTTGAACTGTTCATGCAATGCTTCAGTGCCCGGTTCAAAGGGGATGTCGCGCCAAATATCTAAGCCGATGACGCTGGGCTTATGGGCTTGCAGTTTGGTGAAGATATCAGCGTAGGTTTGGTCATCTAGATTGGACTTGCCGAGTCGGCGGATGTCCATTTCCGTGACGGCGATGATCAGCAAGCGATCGTCGATGCCTGCGCTGGGTCGCTGGCGAATCATAAAGTCATAGGACCACAGCTCTGCAGATTGGAATAGCCCAACCTGCCGCAGGACTGTAAGGCTAGCAGTCATAACCAGCGTGGTTAGCAAAATAGCCCTGCTGGATGACCAAGCCTTTTTGACCTGGGCCTGCCGCTCGATGCTGAGTTTGGAAAGGGCAGTGGCGACAGCACCTTCCACTGGCGACCACACCGGAGCAATGACCTTGGCGGAAAGTTGATGAACCTGCTCCGGGAAATGCTGCCAAAAAGATTTGCGTAGGGTGGCTTGGGCTCGTTGTTTCGCGACTTTGCCCAGCTTGTTTTTCTGGGGCTCTCTTGAGGACTTCTGGGCCTTATCAGCACTTTGGCCCTCTTGCGCAACCACAGCCATTTGAACTTCTTCAAGCTGAGCAGAAGTGAGTGAAGTCCCTAGATGGGTTTCGGGGCATTGGGTATTCGTGTCTGGGAAAGGTTCTAAGACACTTTCTTCGAAAGAGGGCAGGGGAGTAAACCCCGCGTCAGTGAGGTGCTTTTGGGTGTCTTCAAAGGAGAGCAAGGGAGCAAAGCCTTCAAGACTTTGGCTATTGAGGGGATCACTGGGGTTGGCAGGGGTAGCTACCGGAGCCTTGCCATTAGACGCCTGAGGCTTTGACCCAGGTTGCTGCTTGGGTCGCCGAGGCGGATTAGATTCGGATGCGCCGGATTTAGATGTGCCGGGTTTGGATTTACCGGACGGGAGGGAGGGCATGGAGCAATCCAACTGCGCAGAGATGCGCTGACTGAATGAGAATCAAATATTTTTTATTGTAGGAAACTTTTCGGACAAAGCGGGGGGGTATATTTGCGGTAAAACCGCTGTGGCTATGTTTTTTTGAGCTCGGTGGGTCGGTGTATTCTTGAGAATACTGATATGCACAATGCCCCGAGT
Organism: uncultured Pseudanabaenaceae cyanobacterium; assembly: GCA_937949725.1. Lineage (GTDB taxonomy): Bacteria > Cyanobacteriota > Cyanobacteriia > PCC-9006 > JAAUQQ01 > JAAUQQ01. The sequence continues at coordinate 17,898 of CALECT010000119.1, read as the reverse complement.
AAGCGCTATGACGACTGCACCTATCCCTGTGATTGTGAATGGAGCCACTGGCAAGATGGGACGGGAGGCGATTAAGGCGATCGCTGCGGCGGAAGATATGCAGCTCATCGGCGCCCTGGCTCGCAATGTGGAAATGATTGGTCAAGATATTGGTGAGGTCGTGGGTTGCGGTGCTTTGGAAGTACCGATCACCAATGATAAGGAGGCGCTGTTTGCCATGGGCTCACAGCAGCCAGAGGTGCCGGTGGTGGTGGATTTAACCCATCCCAGCGTGATTTATGAGAACGTGCGAGCGGCGATCGCTTACGGCATTTTTCCGGTCATTGGCACAACAGGCTTAACAGCAGCTCAGCTCAGCGAGTTAGATGCCTTTGCCAAGAAGTCGAGCCTGGGCGGGCTAGTAATTCCCAATTTTTCCATTGGCATGGTGCTAATGCAGCAGGCAGCGATTCAAGCATCGAAGTTTTATGACCATGTGGAGATTATTGAACTACATCACGACCAGAAGGCAGATGCCCCCAGTGGGACATCGCTAAAGACAGCACAAATGTTGGGGGAATTGGGTAAGAGCTTTAATCCGCCCAAGGTTGAGGAGAAAGAGACATTGGCAGGCGCCCGTGGGGGTGATGCGGGGGAGGGGATTCGGGTACACAGTATCCGCTTGCCGGGGATGGTGGCCCATCAACAGATTATTTTTGGGGAGTTGGGAGAGACCTATACGTTGCGGCATGACACAACCGATCGAAGTTGTTATATGCCTGGAGTCTTGATGTGTGTGCGGAAGGTACGGGAGTTACAGGGGATGATTTATGGGATGGAGAAGATCTTGTAAATGTTGTCGGCACAGAGGCAAGCCCTGATTCTCAACACTAGCCAAAGGCTGAAAGGGCATGAGCTTGAAGCAATAGCTTATCGGGGTTGAACGGCTGCTTCGATTGGGGCAGCCGGGTCTCGGTTCATCTGCGGAAGGTGAAGCCATATCGCTGAGTAATGGCTTCTAGGAGGGGAGTACCCGCAGATACAGTTAGAGGATCCCAAAAATCTCGTAAGAAGAGAGGAAAAATTAGCTCTCGGAAAGACCATTGATGAGTATGGCTCTACGCCTACACAGAATGATCCTTGCCTACCTTGGGGAATCTTCTAGAAACCTGATCAAGCCTGCTAAATCCTGGCTAAGTCTTTCAAATGACGAAGCTTGATCAAATTCCCCGCTATGACGCTCCATCATCGCAATCGTGATTGAAATAATACTTAAGAAGTTTCGAAGCTCTGGAGAAAATAAATGCATAAATGCATCTTGATTGTCACCCAGCTTGGGAATTCTTTCCCAACGAGCAGATAGTTGCAAACCAACGCTATGAAGATATTTTAGCTGTTGTAATAGTTCATTGAGTTCGGTTTGTTGATGTCTTGATCTATGGACAAATGAAGGGGAACCAAAGTCAACTCTTTGAATCGCATCTACAGTTGCATTTAGAACGGCTCGCAAAGCCAGTAATTCACTGGTTAAGGAGGAAATTGAGGTGCTGGTATGCAACATAAGTGGCCTCTTAGGGATTAGCCAGATGGTGATGGTTTAATTGATATTGTTGATGCTGGTTTTAGCTTTCCAGTTCTGGATTTACTTTTACCTATGCTCTAGACAGAGAACCTAAAGCAAAAGTCAAATACAGCTGCTGTTGAGATTCTATAAGGCTACGTTTTTGCCCTGTCCTAAGAATAAGATTGGCAGCGGGAGAAAGTAATCCTTCGCTAATTACGAAGAAAGAAGCCCGTAAAGCCATTGCTAGAAGAGGCAGATAAAGTCAGAGCGGTTGATTCTGAAAGGAACATATCCCGTAATAACAACCGCTGAATTACGTAAAACTGATTTGAAACGATGTTAGAGGAATCAGCTACGGCTGTCTTTGCAGAGAACCTCTGGAAACCTCTGGTTCAATTGTTAAAAAGGACTATGTTTAAGGTTAAGAAAAACTATAGCGTTTCTATGCTTGCTGAGATATGGCCCGGTCTCTGAAAACTTTGTCTGGTAAAGAATAAATCAGACCTTTTGCAATGTTTCTAATCAGTATTTAATGTGAGACCCATAAGATTAGTACGGGAGTAATCTCTCAATTGTTTGCTGTATGGCTATCAGCTAAGCTACTCAAAAAGATTGCTCGATCGCCCCTAAAGCCAACAATGACGCCCTTTGAGCAGGCGAAATACCCGTTGCGTCAAAAATGTTGGTTCCTTCGTAGGGGCGTTTGGCTCGCAAGCGCTTGATGCATTTCCCCGATTGCGTATCCCAAAAACAAATCTCTCCACTCCCACCAGCCGCCACAATCACCTCTCCATCCGGCAGCCAAACCACAGTGCGAATCCAGCAATCATGCTGCAATACCTGTAAGCATTCTCCAGTCTCTACATTCCAAACTCTAGCTGTGCCATCCTGAGAGCCACTGACCAGGCGATCTCCCTCCGGACTCCAGGCGATCGACCAAACTAAGGATTTATGTCCTTGCAAAACCTGTAAGCAAGTCTGCTCTTGCCAAATTTCTCCCTGCCAAATTCGAATAGTCCTATCATGACAACCACTGGCAAAGCGACTGAGATCAGGATTCCAAGCCAAAGACCAAATGCTACCCCCATGGCCTTCTAAAACAGCTAAGCAATCCGCTTCGCCCAAGGTCGGATTCTCAGCTGCTTGGCGATTACTCCAAACACAAATCTGACCATACTGAGTTCCTCCAACGAGATACTCACCACTAGGATGGTAAGCCACTGAGAAAATATAGCTGTTCGCTGTCAATGTGCAGAGGCAATCCCCTGCAAGGTCATGAATCTTGATCCAACTCTGGATTGCTGCACTGCCTGCAACTTGATGCCCACCCGGATGCCAGGCAATGCCCTGGATAGCAGCCTGGTGATCGGTAATGACTTGCAAAGGTTTACCGGCTTTTGCATCCCAGATGATTACAGTTCCATCCCCTGAAGAGCTAGCCAAATAATCCCCTTGGGGTTGCCAGTTTAAAGCCCAAATGAGGTTGGTGTGGCCTGTAAGTTGAGTTTCGAGTTGAGCCGTCTCACAATTCCAAAGAGTGATATTGCCTTCCTGGGAACCGGATGAAATCGCGTCACTGGTGGGGCTAATCGACAAAGTCCAAATTGCCCCCAGATAGCCCTGCCAGGTGTTTAGACACTGATTAGAGCCCACCTCCCAAAGTTTAAGGCTACGATCGTCGCTGGCGCTGGCTAAATATCGACCATCCGAGCTAAAGCTGATGGACCAGATTACCCCCTGGTGGCCTGTAAGGACATGGAGACATCTTCCTGAAGCCCATTCCCACAGACGAATCATTCCGTCAAAACCAGCACTAGCAACGAGTGCCTGATTTGGATGGAACATGACACAGTAAGAGGGTGGAAAGTCACCGGAGAGAGTCTGAATACAGTCTCCCGTTTCTACATCCCAAATTTTCAGGCAGCCATCTTGAGATGCTGTAACAACTAGACTGCCATCATTGTTTTGAGAAATAAAGGTGACCTGGGCTTGGTGCCCCTCAAAAGATTGCAAAATTTCTCCCGAATCAATAGCCCAAATCATCCCACCCGTTCCTCCGTCACAGGCGATCAAACGCTTGCCGTCTTTACTCCACTCGACATGCCAAATCTCGCCAGCTTTGTGTTTGAAGCTTTTCAGGCATTCCCCCGTGTCTGCGTTCCAGACTTTGACCGTTTGGTCAAAGCTACAGCTAGCAAGAATTGCTTTCGTGGGATGCCAAAGAGCTTGGCAAATAGCTTCCTGGTGACCAATTATTGTTTTGACGCAGATTCCAGTCTCTAAATCCCAAAGCTTGATTGTGCGATCGTGGGAGGCGCTCGCTAATATTCGCCCATCTGGGCTAAAACTCATCTCCCTAACCCAAGACTGATGTCCCTGCAAAATATGCAGAATCTGACTATCCTGAACGCGACGAATATAAATGCTCCCTTCAGTATCACCGCTAACCAGGAGCTGATTGTCAGGGCTGAAAGTTACAGAGAGTGCTCCACCCGCATGGTCTACAAAACTGGTGCAGCTCAAGTTACTGCCCACTAGATTGAGGTTCTGAACCGCAGATTTTTGGAAATTGCCATGAGCCAAACTGAGATTACTAAAGTCATAGAGACTGATCTTCAGTGAGAGCTCTAAAGCAATATTGAATAGATTACCAGCTGCATAGCTTGGTTGACCCAAGCCTGGTTGGCGCAGAGTCTCCAGTAGGTTTTGCATCTGCGACATTAACGATTGAGCAGTTGTGAAGTTACGCTTCAATCCCTGAGCAATGGGGCTTACAAAAAGTCGCCACTGGGTATCTCCAACATAATCTTTGACTGTTGTTTTAAATAGCGCGTGACGAGCCAACAAGCTAAAACGTCCTGAAGCTAATTCCTGAGCAGCGACTTTAATCAAGCGACTGGAAACGTATTCCATGACAACGGGTTGCAGAGTGTAGCGTCCACCGTCTTGCTCAATGAGACTCCGCCAAGCTAACTGTTCCAGGGTTTCTAGGACATCATCTAAGTTCACCGCTGGAACTAAATCAACTTGGAGCGATCGCACAGAGGTCCATTCTCGATTGACTCCCAACCAATACATTACGCTCTGTTCAAGTTCGGATAGACGCTCAAACTGTTCATCTAGAAGTCGACGTACTCCATTAAATAGAATTGTGTCACAGGCTAAAAAGTTACCAGTATTGCCTTCAAAAAGATCACGTATAGATGCAGATACAATTTTAAGAGCAAGGGGATTCCCTCCATAGGCCGAAATCACCTGTTCTAACTGCTCTTGAGTTCCGGAGAGTCCTTCTGTCTCTAGAAATTTTAGGGCTGCTTCACTGAGCCCCCCGAGAGAAATGGAGCGAACAGGCTGAGCCGGGCCTTCTAGTTGTGCAATATCCACTAGTTTTTCTCGACTCGTCAGCAGAACACAGCTCTGATGATTGAGTAAGCCCACCTGACGTAGAAAGGTTCCGTAGGCTTCATATCCTGGTCGCCACTGCCCCGCACGGTCAGACTGTAACAGACTTTCAATATTGTCTAGAATGACCAAGCACCGTGATGCTTGTAATTGAATTATGAATTGACGAGGTTCGAGCGGGAGAGCACTTCCACCAGACAGGAAAGGAAGTAGTTCTTGAAGCAAAACTTCTAAAGGTGGTGCATTGCTAAGGTTGCGCCAGATCACTCGCTCAAACTGGTCTTTGACTCGCTCTGCTAGCGTTGCAGCAAATGCTGTTTTGCCAATCCCGCCAATCCCGAGAATTGCAACTAACTTGCATATAGATTGAGGCTTCTCTCCCAAGATCCAATGGGTCAGCGTTGTGAACTCTTGCTCACGACCATAGAAGATGGGAGGGCAGGGAGCCTCTAATAGATCAATGGACTGACGGGAAATAGCCTGAGCTGAAGACGATACTGTAGCTGCCTGAGGAAACGATGCAGTTTCTAATTGAGACTGATGGCGGTTTAGCGCTGAGCGGAAGCTCGTTTTGCTAACTTTTCGACCTAGGGATTTTGAGAGTAAGCGCCACAGTTTAGGACCAACATCTCGTTCCAAATAGCTAATTGAGTAGCCTTGCTCCTCTCCTATTTCTCCATAAGTAAACCCCTTGTTGGCCCCAATCAGAATAGAAACTTCTACATCGCTCAGTTCTCGACCTGACTGCTTCAGGATTGCTGAATTAGCCGCTTCCAGCCAGGGCTCCCAAGGCATTAGGGTAATCTCAATGTTTCATGGTTGCAGGAATTATAGTTGGTTAGGACTTACAAACCCAAGCTAACTGGCTATTGCGTTACTCATGCTTTTCTGAGTTGGCACTGGAGCGACGCGCGGGCTCGCTTCGCAAGTTCCCAAACTCCATCCCCGTCAATCTCTAAAAACTGACCTATTTGCCCTAACCGCAGCACAAACTCAATGTTCCCTGCAGGTCCTGTCCTGAGTTACCGGTCTTGAGAGACCGCTGGCTATTCTTGTACAAACGCTCACTTTCATATCGGAGACAACGCATTGGCATAGTCTCAAAAGACTGTTGTGACTAGCTTTTCATATCACTCACTTCTCAGGCTGGGGCCAAAGCTTCCGCCAGTTTCCACGCTGGGAAAACGTTTCCACATTTCTTGCTAAAGCCCCCAAGCGAACCACATCATCGCCCTGGTCAGCCCACAGATTGCTGTAACCGCCCTTGCCTGAACCAATGTCAGCAACGCCCGGCTCAAGACCCAACGCATCCAGCAGGGGAGCCGCAGATCTTCTAGCACCGCCCAAGATATAAGTTCAAGCGCTGGGATCGATCTAACTTGAGGCATCGCGATCGCTCGCCAATCCCCCAGTCAAACAGACCCCAGCGCCCTAGCGGTTAACCCGCATACCGCCTAAGCGATAAAGGGTTTAGGCCACAAAGCGGAAGTCAGAGCCTGACAGGTTAAAGCCACTTCCTCCCACAACACCGACGAGATCATCCTTAGCATCCAATCCCTTCGAGCCATTGTCTTGGAAAATCAAGGACGATCCAAGCAGGAAATAGTCATCCAAACGACCGTTGAGCTGAATGGTGTCAGCACCAGATTGGAAGTCTGTGATGTAGGCATAGTCGGTTAAACCAAAGGCTGCATCACCTTGATAAAACACGCTGCGGGAATTTCCCAGGATAAATCTGTCCTGATCTTGAAAGTTTGGAGCCAGGCTGACCTCTGAAGAAGGGCTCAGAGCATCCGATTTCTGAAGCGCTTCGAGTTGCTTCAAATTACGGAAGCCGGAGAGACTACTCTGTTTCAAGGCAGTGATGAGCTTGTCACTCGATTGTGCAAATGCAAACGCAGAGCCACCGGTCAACGTATCAACTTCATTGCGTCCAGCGTTGCGACCACCACCAGTACCGTTGAGAACATCATTGCCCCGACCGCCCTGAAGGGAATCGTCGCCACGGCCACCGCCAAGGTTATCGCGACCTGCACCGCCGTTGAGGACATCACTGCCGCTGCCGCCACGCATCACATCATTGCCCCCCAAGCCAGAGAGGCGGTCATTACCGCTGCCACCAAAGAGGCGATTGCGCTGGTTATCGCCAGTAATGGCATCATCGTTCCCAGTGCCATAGATCTGGCTGAAGTTTTCGACATTGAATTGAACGTCACCTACAACCGGAATCCCTTTGGTCGTCAAGCGATTTTCTGACAAATCGATGTCAAAGGAAACGGGGCCATCTCCCGGTGCTCGACCATCAATGATATTGGTTTCACCGACGGCACCGATGATGCTTTCGATATTTTCAATTTGATCCGTTCCAGCAGTTCCCTTACTAATGACGCCTTGGGACTTGAGGGTCACACCTTGCCCCAGGTCGCTGTAGTCAACGGTGTCGGAATCCTCATCGCCGTTGAAAGTATCATCACCACGACTGCCATAGAAGGTATCATCGCCGGTACTGCCAAAGAAAGCATTGTCTTGGTCGTCGCCAGCAATAGTATCGTCGTTGCCAGTGCCATACACCTGGCTGAAGTTCTCCACCGTAAAGTCAACGTCGCCTAAAAATGGAATCCCTTTCGTCGTCAGGCGGTTTTCTGATAAATCAATGTCAAAGGAAACAGGGCCATCTCCCGGTGCTCGACCATCAATGATGTTAGTTTCACCCACGGCACCGATGATGCTTTCGATGTTTTGAATCTGATCCGTGCCAGCAGTTCCTTTACTGATGACCCCTTGGGATTTCAGAGAAACGCCTTCGCCCAGGTCGCTGTAATCGACAGTATCGAAACCCTCACCACCGTTGAAGTTGTCATCACCGGTACTGCCAAAGAAGGTATTGTCTTGCTCATCGCCGGTAATGGTGTCGCTTTGCTGAGTGCCGGTGACATTGACAAAGTTTTTGACGGTGAGATTGAGGCTACCAATTCCCGGAACACCGTTGACGGTGAGGCGATCGCTGCCTAAATCAACATCAATCGAGGTAGAACCACCCGCAGTTGCTGCATCAATAGCATTAGCCTGCCCCCGAGCTCCAATGACCGATTCCACCTGGAAGAGTACATCGGTTCCGGCTCGGCCTTTCAAAATTGTCCCTTCAGGCATCAGCGTGATTGCCTGACCCAACTGACTGTAATCGGCCGTGTCTAGCCCATCCCCCCCAATCAGGAAATCGTTGCCGCTGCCATCTGCAAAGCGACCACTTCCTTGGAAAAAAGTATCGTTTCCGCCTTGGCCAAAAGCAACATCATCACCACTGCCAGCCAGAATAAAATCGTTTCCGCCCTGAGCAAGAATAATATCGTTGCCTGCTAGACCCGCGATGAAGTCAGAAGCATTAGTACCTGGCAAAAAGTCTCGGTTCGGGGTGCCAATGATGGTACGCCTCAGGAAGCGACCTTGGGATTTAGGAACAAACTTTAATTTAGAAGGAAGTTTACCCGCTGCTATTTTTCGCATCGGAGCCGCATTACGGCTGTTGGCCAAACTTGCGGTTTGGGGAGTAAACGAAAGATCTTGAGAACGCTGTGAAATTCGTCTCTGAAGGTCACTCGGAAGGTCTGGGAGCAAACTATCTAAACTGGATTGGAACTCAAATTGATTAGTTGAACGACTGGACACCTGAGTTTTCATGCGATACCTTCTAAAACTAAATTTGTGGCATGCACGCTGACAAATCTGCTTTTCAAAAATATGAAAAGCAAAGGTTTTAGAATGTGCTGAAGATATTGATGTTCAATTACACCATTTCAAAATCTCCAACCCATAGAGAAATTGTGCAACATTGATTCAAGGAAACAAAGCAAATAGGATTAGATTTACAAATTCATATCAGGATCGCATTTATCCTTTATTTTATAAATAAGATTAGCGAAACAAAATTGACTCAATAACTAACTAAATTAGCGAAACCCAATGAGCATCAGTTTTAGGGTCGTCAGAGAGTAAAAAATCGACAGATTAAAGCCAGTCTCGAATAGCGAGACCTAGCATCAACGAGACCTAAAGCGTAATATTTATCACACCCATTAAGACCTGAACAGAGTATGCCAAAAGCCCCGAACGACCAGGGGACTTCAAGCTACAAGCATGATTAAGAGCTGCGAAAGGGTCCTTATGAGTGACTTCTGGCTATCCCCCAGCCAATAGAATGACCAGGTGAGAAAATCTGCCTCACAAGCAAATTGTATAAAATACGACACTAATTAGTTTTCTCTTTACAACTAGCAACTGGACAGAAAAGTCACGAACTCGCTAGTAATGCATCTTTTTATACCTTTTTTGTCCGATTGCGGATACCGCAATAATGACGCTAGAAACAACTCTGAATCTGCAGCAAAGGGGTGAACAATTTTCGGCATCGCCAAAATGAGGGATATAGCTGTGGCCACATCACTTAAGTACATCCGTAAACGGTCAAACCTAGAGATGGCAAGCAGTGATGTTTACAGCAACGTCCTAACGATGCAGGCCGTTGCTGTAAACAAATTTCCACAAATCAGCCTAGCTCTAGGCTGCCTCAAAATCTTCATCCTAGAAATCAGCAATGACCCCATAACCCTCTAGGCCATTGCTTCTTCCAGCAACTCCTCAGCAATATCGAAGTTCGCCGTCACATTCTGAACATCATCGAGATCTTCAAGGACGTTCATCAGCTTGATGATCTGCTTAGCTTGGTCCAGTTCAGTCACAGCCATTTCGTTACCAGCAACCCAACGCAGCTCCGTTGCCGTGACGTTATAGCCGCTGCCTTTAAGAGCCTGGCTTAGAACCTCGAGATTGCCAACTTCGGTAAAGACTTCTGCACCGGGCTCGTCATCACCCAAGAGTTCATAGGATGCTGCACCGGCTTCTAGGGAAACTTCCAAAAGTTCCTCCTCCTCAACAGCTCCACTCAGAGTGACGACGCCTTGATGGCTAAACATCCAGCTCACGCAACCGATTTCGCCTAAGTTTCCACCGTTCTTGCTGAAGGCCACGCGTAGCTCCGCAGCGGCGCGGTTGCGATTATCGGTCAGTGCTTCGATCAAGATGGCAACGCCACCAGGGCCGTAGCCCTCGTAACGGATGGCTTCGTAGTCGTCACCGCCACCGTTTTGGGTGCCTGCCCCCTTGGCGATCGCCCGATCAATATTGTCATTGGGCATCCCAGCAGCCTTCGCCTTCTCAATCGCTGAGCGCAACTGGAAATTCCCGGCAGGGTCGGGCACACCGCTGCGGGCCGCCACGATGATCTCGCGAGAATACTTGGTAAAGACCTTGCCCTTCTTGGCATCAACAACGGCCTTTTGCCGCTTGATATTGGCCCATTTACTATGTCCAGCCATAGAAGCAAATGAAAACTAGAGATTTAGACAGGCCACTGGGGCCAATACAATACACACCATGAGCTGTGAAGTTCAATCCATCACCAGCAGTCCATAGCAGCAGCAAGCCGAACGGCTGATTGTCCATCCTCTATAGCTGTTGTCTCCCTGGGGAGCCCTACAATAGAAAAGGAATGATTGAATCGCTCACAAATTCTACACTCCTCCTCCTCCCTTTCCTGCCATGGCCCCCCCTTCGGATAGTCACAATCGCACCTATCCCCAGGGCAGCGACAATCCAGACCGCACACAGCCTCTCGCTCCTGCTCCCCAAACAGCAGCTGATGTGGATGCAACGGCAGTCCTAGATCGTCCCCTCCAAGCTGTCACCCAAGCTGAAACCTCCAAACGCTTCACCTTTATTAAGGGACTGACGCGGGGGCGCACGACGATGCATCAGGATGGGGGGCTCAAGCTGCTTCGCCCCGCTGTATTGGATCGGGTATTAACTGTGGGTTGGGCGATCGCCGCAACGGCGCTGACGGTGGTGAATCCCTATTCTCTCCAGCGATTAGAACGGCAGGGGCAAACCGCACTTCTTGAATTGCAGGGAACATCGCCTGTCCCTGAAGACATCATTATTCTGGCCATTGACGACAGCTCCCTCAATGCCAATGAATTTTATGCCCAGGACCCAGAGACCTATGGAAGTCTAGCGCCGATCCAGTCTTGGCCTTGGGAGCGGCGAGCTTATGGGCAAGCCATTGAGCGATTGATGGGGGCGGGGGCAAGGGCGATCGCGGTAGATGTCACCTTTTCAGTCCCTAGTAGCTACGGCGAGGCAGATGATCAAGCACTGACCAATGCCCTGAAACGCTATCCCGGCAAGGTGGTCCTAGCCGAGCAATATTCTGAAGATGATAGCGATCAGGGACCAACAACCCAATACCAGCGACCTCGTCCAGAATTTATTGAGGCGGGAGCCCGGACGGGCTTAATTAATCTAATCCTGGAGCCCGATGGCAGGATTCATCAACTGGGTCGCGAGGCCATTATTCAAAAACGGAAAGATGATCCGCTGCTCGATAGCTTAATCACCAGCGGAGACTTAGCGCTAAGTGACTCTCTAGCTGCATCGCTGCTGGAGGCCGCAGAAATTGACTATCCCGAACCGAGAGGCAGCAATATCCTCTTCCATGGCCCGGCCCAAACCTTTCAGCAAGTTCCTTTTTGGAAAGTGCTGGATGATTCAGGCTGGCAATCCCTGAAAGATTCCGAGATCAATTTCAACAACAAAATTGTTCTCATTGGTGGAACAGCAGGGATTTTGCAGGATCTCCATTCCGTTCCCTTTGGGGGGACGGTCAATCACCGCCAACCCATGGCTGGTGTAGAAGTGCAGGCCAATGCCGTGGCAACCCTCTGGCAGGATCGAGCCTTGGCCGACTGGGGCAGAGTTTCGCCCTGGCGTCGGGGTGGATTGATGTTGGTATTGGTGTTGGTGACAAGCTGGTTGATGAGTCGCCCGAGCCAGTTGACCCATCGACTCATTTTAGGCACTGTTTTTGGGCTGGGTTGGGCTGGGTTGAGTTTAGGCAGCTTGGTCATGGGGCAGGTACTCCTGCCTTTTGCCATGCCGTTGTTGGCGATCGTTGGTTTTAGCGGTGCCCAGGTGGTGACGGTGGGGGTACGTGAGCAGGTGCGCAAGCAACGTTTGCGCAGCATGCTGAAAAGCCATGCCTCAGTCCCAGCCGTACGGGAAATCCTCAGTCAGCAGGAAGAATTTCAAGATCTCATAACCGAGCGAGAATCCGAAGTTATTGGCAAGTTGCTCAGCAACCGTTATCAAGTCATTCGCCTACTGGGAACGGGAGGCTTCAGCGAGACTTACGTCGCCCAAGATACTCAACGCCCCAGCAGTCCTCCCTGTGTGGTGAAGCAACTGCGTTTTCTTCAGGGAGGCAAGAAAATGCAGCTCATGCGCCGTCTCTTTGCCTCAGAGGCAGAAACCCTCGAAAAGCTGGGACAACATGACCAAATTCCCCAGCTTTTAGCTTACTTCGAAGAAGATTATGAGTTTTACCTGGTCCAGGAACTGATCATGGGTCAGTCTCTCCACACAGAACTGCTACACCGAGCACGCTTGCCCATCCTTTCTGTTGTGCAATTGCTCCACGATTTGCTCAATATCCTCGACTTTGTCCATGAGCAAAACATTATTCACCGGGACATCAAGCCCAACAACATTATTCGTCGCCGCACAGATGAGAAATATGTTCTCATCGATTTTGGGATTGCCAAGACCATCGCTGCCAGCCTAGATAGCGATACCAGTGCTCAACTGACCGTGGCCATTGGCACCCAGGGCTACATCCCCCGTGAGCAAATTGCGGGCCGCCCCAGCTTTAACAGCGATCTATATGCCTTGGGCACGACTGCTATTGAATGCTTAACTGGACTGATCCCCAGACAATTCAAGTACGACGAAGCTGGGGAAATTATTTGGGCCCACCGGGCCAGTCAGCTCAGCCCTGAACTGATTCAGACTTTGCGCCAGCTCGTGCGCTGCGATGGCCTAGAACGCTACGGGTCTGCCCAGGAAGCCTTAGGAGATCTTGTCCAAACACCGGAATTTCTGGCTTTAATGCAGGGTGAAGGGAGCCTCGCCAATGCCCCCCCCCTCATCAATACCAGTGATTTTGACGAGGATGATGGTGACGAAGCGATCGCAGACACAAAACTGTGGAACCGTAACGATTAGGCAGCACCATATTGTTGCAAAGCATTAAAAATTGGAAAGAATCAGCCGAACGACCTACTTTGCTTGCTTTTAGGTGCTTAGAGGACTAATAATTTTTTCTTATAAGCGCAAGTCCCCCTTTATAAGGGAACCTCCTGGTGTTTTAAGGTTCAATGAATGTGGGTTGGCGTAGTAGCAACAGGAGTTTTTATAACTTTTCTCAACGGAAAGCGTAGTAATACTTCAGTCGCAGCGTTAATCTAGATATACGGTGGAGAAACTTGTCTAAATGAGTATTCCTCTCTGCTGTAGGTGAGTCAGTTTGTGCAGGAAACGCTCTCTATAAGTCCGTTCAAAATGCGGGCACGGTTCAGTTTCCATCGGTAGTCTTTTGTCTTGGTCTGGCAATTGATCACGGTTCAACCTAAATCTGGGTGGGTGAGGTCTAGAATGGTGCGTCGTACTATTTCGAGCACAATTTTCATATTGAGTTTGGCGCTACTGGGAAGTCAGCCTGCGCAAGCAAATACCCCTCTGACAAGAGCGGTGGTTTCTTCCTTGCGGAATCAGGTGCGCCTGCTTCCTAATCGCAAGCCAGCCCGCAAGGCAAAGCTTTCTGATGTATTGAGGCCTGGTGATGGGATCGTTACCTCTCGTCGCTCCCTAGCAGAGCTGAGGTTTAACGATGGCTCCCTTGCTCGTATGGGTGAACAGGCTGTCTTTCGCTTTATCCCCAAGACTCGAAGTTTCCGACTTAGCAACGGCACTGTGCTGATGTTGATTCCGCCTGGACAAGGGCGCACTCAGGTTCGAACGCCCAATGTCACAGCAGGAATCCGTGGATCAGCCCTGATGATCCGCTATGACAAGGTGACCGACACCTCTACAGTCATTGCTCTAACCAACAGCCAAATTTCGGTTACTAATCGAGAGCAGAGCCAAACCCAAGTTTTGGCAGCAGGCCAAGCTGTTGTAACTGTGGGCAACAAGATTGTTGATTCCTATGATGTAGATCTCCAAGAGCTCTATCGCACCAGTGACCTTCTGAAAGATCTGGAGATGAATAATCCCGATGCAGAAGTGAAGGATGAGGCGATCGCCCAAGTACGCGAAGAAACGCTGGAAGGAATTCAAAGCCAGCGCAGTTTTGCCTTGGGAGAAGGTCGCGATGGCACTGAAGAGTTCCGCCTCTCCGAATTAAACATCGATTCAGTGATTGCTGATGAAACTGGGCGTCCTTTCGGCACTGCCTTACCCGGAGTGGAATCCGTTAATTTTCCAGGTCGCTCCATTGGAGTAGATGGTCGCTTCAATGAAGACAATGGTGGTGAGTTGGCGGTTCCCAACGTTCCTCAGCCTGCCGCGACTGAACCTCCTGTACCCACTATTGTGAGGGATCCCGAGCCCATCGAAGAATTGCCTCAGGTTGTTGAGACACCTGTGGTAGTGGAGCCTCCTCCTTTAGCGCCGCCTAACATCGTTGATTCACCTGAGGTAGAACCTCCTGCCATTGAGAATCCTGACACTCTCTTTCCTCAAGACCCGGTGTCGGACAATCCGGGTGATGCCATAGAGGATTTACCAGGTGACGACATCGCGGGTGGCAACGATATCCCCGGTGATGCCCCTATTGCAGAAGTGGATGATCTTCCCGCTGATATTCCAGTCTTCGGTGATGACACAGGTGCGTTAGCTCCCTTAGAACCAGGTGATGGAGGAGATATTGCTCTGCCAGATATAGATGAGCCGTCTGGAGGGGATGACCTTCCTGGGATAAACGATGACCATCCTGATATCAATACGCCAGACATCGTAGGCGGCGACGACATCCCAGGCGGTGATGACCCTATTTCAGACGTGGATGATCTTCCCGCTGAAATTCCAGTCTTCGGTGAGGACACAGGTGCATTAGCTCCGTTAGAACCGGGTGGTGGAGGAGATATTGCTCTGCCAGATATAGGTGAGCCGTCTGGAGGGGATGATCTTCCTGGGATAAACGATGACCATCCTGATATCAATACGCCAGACATCGTAGGCGGTGACGACATCCCAGGTGGTGATAACATCCCAGGCGGTGATGACCCTATTTCAGACGTGGATGATCTTCCCGCTGAGATTCCAGTCTTCGGTGAGGACACAGGTGCATTAGCTCCGTTAGAACCGGGTGATGGAGGAGATATTGCTCTGCCAGATACAGGTGAACCGTCTGGAGGAGATGACCTTCCTGGGATAAGCGATGACCACCCTGATATCAATACACCAGACACGGACTCTGTTGAGCTTTCAGACTCTGATATTACAGTTGACTTCACCATCACCGTCACCGTGGATGGCGATAAGCAAGAGTTTACTGAAGTAGCTCCAAATGTTTTCCAAGGGAGCACTGCGAGTGACGCGACTGTGGAACCGACTCCAGTGGAAGATATTTCTGCTGGTGGTGCCTAGGTAGATCCGATAGCTGTTTCGCCCATGGACCTCAGCAATGCTGTTGATTTCTATGGGCGAAGCGCTATTGAGCCCGTTTCACTTGGCGAGCTGGGATAGAAACATAAGGTAGATCTGCTTGTTGGGAAACTTTCGACCAATAAAAGTCTTCAGTGGCTAGGTAACCTTAGCGCTTGTCTCGATGGGGTCGAGATAAATTAGGTTTCTTTGTTCGTCGTTCTTTTGAGGAGATGAAGTTTCGTTGGGTCAATGAGTTTGCGCTGGTTCAATGGTTCCATAGACAGAGCATATTAAAGTAGCCACAAGGCAATGGGGCACCGGGGAAACGTGAAGCATTATTGGTGGCAAGTGAATTGGGGGGTGGGAGTTCTGCTCGCTGGAGGTTGGAGTCTTCCAGTACTAGCAGTAGAGGTGTTGCCAGAGCCAGTTATTGCAGGCAAGGATCCAGCCCCGTTGCTAGATTCAAGCTCGAAGACCATTGGAGCGATCGCACCAGCCCCCCCAGTTCAAGTTCTACCAGAGCTACTGCCCCCCTCTGTGACGCCCCTTAAAGACGATGCTGTAACCACCCCTGCTGTGAATCCTGGGATAGCGGCTGTTGAGGGGACTGGTGCTACTTCCCCCGCTCCAGTCTCGACAAAGCAGGCTCCCTCTGCTCCTGAATTATCAGGTTTCGTTGCTGTGCCTGCGTTTAGTGATCGCTTTGAGCCGGAATTTGCCCAGACCGTCTCTCCTAATCTATCTGCGAATGAATTGGCGCAAGGTGAAGCCAGTGGAACTTTAACCGTTGAGACGAGCAAGATTGTTCCAAATGGTGAAGGCTTAATCGTTCAAGCGGAAGGAGAGGCGGCCCCCTTGTCTGAAGAAGCGACCCAGCTGGAGCAACAGGCTGACACAGTTCTCGACAATGATGAAGTGCCAGCTGGCGACTTGTTGGAGTCCGTTGATGGCCTTGAAGATAGTGGGATTGCAGGCGAGGGTGCCATTACAGATCCTGCTCCAGAAATTAATAGCGATGATGAGCTCACAGGGGAAGATACCGAGGCGATTCAAACGCCGGAGCAGCCTTTAGAAAGCACTGAGACTGAAGCAGAAAACTTGGAGGCTGATTCTGAAGACTTTGACTCGGAAGACTTTGATTCTGAAGACTTTGACTCGGAAGACTTTGAAGCAGAAGACTTTGATTTTGATGAGGATGAAGAAGCAGAGGCTGGTTCAAATTCTGCGGAAGCCACTGAAGAGGAAGAATCTGAAGGGGATCCAGATTTAGGTGTTTTGCGATTGCGGGAGCGACCTCTCGCCAAGCAAAAGCCTCCCTTGAAGGTTCCTGTTTTCCTCGTGGGAAATGTGGGCTACATCGGTAATGGCAATACGCTAGCGGGGGTGGACCCGGTCAATGATCGCCTATTCCGTAGTGGCTTATCCCTAATTGCCAGCCCAAGGCTATCTAAGCGGACCGCGCTGATTGCATCGGTTCAGGGTAATCTCTACCGCTATGATGAGCTGTCTCGTTTGGACTATAACGAGGTGCGGTTGCAAACCAGTTTGCGCCATGTGTTGACTCGCAAAGTCTATGGAGATGTGGGTTGGACCCATCGGCAACTGTTCTTGCAAGAAGATGGCGATCGCTTTCTCCATGAACATGCAGCTTTTGCAAGCCTGACACGCCGTGATCCGCTCACAAAGAAAACAAGCCTCACCAGTTTTTATAATCTGAGAGCGGGTTTTGCAGATCCTGAAACCAGTAGTCGCCTACGCAACACGCTGGGTTTGAGCCTTCGCCATGATCTGACCCCCGCCTTGCAGGCATCGCTGACGGGACGGATGACCCTGACGAATTTTACTCAGCAGTATCGCCAGGATTTTTACACGCAGGGATTGGCACAGCTCTCTTACAAAATCTCTAAGAATGTTCGCCTCAGTGCGTTTGGCAGTCTGACGCGGGGCAACTCTTCAAATCGACGAGTGGACTTTGATAACTCCACAGTGGGAGTGAGTCTCAGCGGCAATGTGAAGTTGTTCTAGGGGCTAGTTCTGGGAAATAGCGGGTGAACCCATGAGACTAAATGCTGCCCACTGTCTGGGATTAGGGTATTCCTTTCGGGTGGCCAGCATGGCTAGGCGCAGCGCTTCGGCTTGACTGTATCCTGCATTAAGTTGCTGGTAAAACTGCTCCATGAGCATGGCAGTAGCATCGTCGGGAACAGCCCAGAGAGAGACAAGTACCCCTTTGGCACCGGCTCCTAGCCAGGCGCGGGAAAGGCCCACAACGCCATCGCCTGTGATTTCCCCTCGACCTGTATCGCAAGCGCTGAGGACCACGAGTTCTGCTTGCACTTTAAGTTGGATGATTTCGTTAGCGGTTAGCAAGCCGTCGCTGCTGGGGTCTTGGGAATTGCTCCCAGGGGCTAGGGCGA
>CALECT010000118.1 GCA_937949725.1 uncultured Pseudanabaenaceae cyanobacterium | reverse complement strand
CGCCAGGAGAGTAGGATTTGGGGTAGCTTGGCCATGCTGCGGCCTGCTTGGTGCAGGCGCAACCATAGTTCGTAGTCTTCGGGGAAGCGGCCAGAGTGGTAGTTGCCAATGTCTCGCAAGATTTGGCTGCGGATCATGATGCTGGGGTGGGGCAGGGGGGATTCGATGTAGATGCGATCGCCAATCTCCCTGGGAGTCAAACAGCAATTCTGCCAGCGCACGTATTCGCGATAGCCCGCTTGAATCAGTTCCTCTGGGAATAACTCAACCTGGCAACCGATCAGGGCAATCTCTGGATGCTCAGTCAAATATTGATGCTGAAGCAACAGCCGATCAGGATGCATAAGGTCATCGGCATCCATGCGGGCGATGAAGGTGGCTGTTGCGGCGGCGACGCCTTGGTTGAGGGCTTCGACAAGGCCGATTCGTCCGGGAGTGAGGATGCGGATGCGAGAGTCTTGTTGGGCTGAGGCTTGGAGGAGGGCTAGGGTGTTGTCGCTGGAGCCGTCGTCAATGGCAATTAGTTCGAAGTGGGTTAGGGTCTGTTGGGCGATCGTTGCTAAACATTCCCCTAGGGTCTCCGCTGCGTTGTGGCAGGGCATGACAATGGAAACTGCGGGAGCGGTTGTGACAGGGGAGCCATGGCTAGCAGTCATGCTCTAACTCATCTCCCCAGCGACAAAGGAGTCAATCAGCTTGCGAGCAATGCTGAGAGGACCGGGTACGGGGGGCAGGTTGTCTTTGGTAAACCAGTCGGCGGCTTCAATTTCGCCGGGTTCCATGACGATGTCGCCGCTGGCATATTCTGCGGTGAAGCCCAGCATGAGGGAGTCGGGGAAGGGCCAGGGCTGGGAGCCGAAGTAGCGGATGTTTTTAACGGTGATGCCTACTTCTTCCATGACTTCCCGCGCCACGGTTTCTTCGAGAGATTCGCCGGGTTCGACGAAGCCTGCCAGGACGCTGTACATGCCTTTGCGGAAGCGCGGCGAACGGGCGAGCAGGACTTCTTCGCCTCGGTAGACCAACATGATCACAGCGGGGGAGAGCTTGGGGTAGTTGCGTAGGCCACAGCTGGGGCAGCGCTTGGTGCGTTCGGTGGGGCTTTGTTCCATGGCGGTGGCGCAGTGGCCGCAGTATTGGTGGTGGCGATCCCAGGCGACGATTTGCACGGCTCGCCCGGCGATCGCAAATAATTCTGCGTCCAGCTGGCCGTAGAGACCGCGCAATTGCTCTAGGGCATAGCCTGCCGGTAGTTTACTTCCCGGTTCTAGCTCAGCGCTGTAGCAAGGTTGCTCTGACAACCAGCCGAGGAATTGTTGACGAATGGGAGTGAGACCTAGTTCGTTGAGGCTCTTGGCTTGGGGGATGCTGAGGGCTGAATCTGTCTGGTGAATAAGGAGGCGGTTTTTGCGGAAGCTGGCTCCGTCGTTTTGGAAGGCGAACCACCATGCTGGCCCTGGGTGATCTTCTGGGGAAGCGATTCCTTCGGAAGCTTGCGTTGCGATCTCGGGGGTGAAGTGGCTAGAGGGGGCGAAGGGATTCATAGCAATGGTGGAGGAATGGCTGGGTTGAGGTCTTAGGGCAAGCCTTAGTCATTGTCTAATGGCGTCTGGTTAGGGAAACCCCTAAAGGGATGCGGATGCGCTAGATTGTTCGGTTGGAGTTGTATCTTGAGTATGGGGCGATCGTGGGACAAAAACAGATTGTCCGGTTCTTGCCCTGTTTAATGAAGCTTACTGTCGTGAATACCATGATTGGCATTGTGAAAGACTCATTATTGATACAGCAAGTCCATCAAGACATGCGTAGATGAGTTGATTGGGAAGTTAGCGTGATGATCTCACTGTAAGCAATGCTCCGTAGCACTTTATGCCGAATCAAATTAGAAAAAATTATCAATAAGAGCTTTTAAATGAACAGCAGCGCAATAACCTCTTTCAGTATGTGAATGAATGACTATGATGAAAATCTATGGGGATAGCCAATCTGGCAATTGCTATAAAGTTCAACTGCTGGCCCACCATCTCAATCTTGAGCATCAGTGGATTGAGGTTGATATCCTCGCAGGCGAAACCCAGACTGACGAGTTTCGAGCTCGCAATCCCAATGGCAAGATTCCCTTACTGGAATTACCTAGCGGTGAATACCTCTCAGAATCCAACGCGATTCTCAACTTCTTAGCCCACGGCACAGCCTATTTGCCTGAGTCACCGCTCGAACGCGCCAGGGTTCTCAGCTGGCAGTTTTTTGAGCAATATAGCCACGAGCCCTACATTGCTGTGGCCCGGTTTATTGCCAAGTATCTGGGACGCCCTGCCGAGCGAGAAGCAGAATATCAGTCAAAACAACAGGGTGGGTATAAAGCGCTGGCCGTCATGGAGCAAGCCCTCGCGGACAATGCTTGGCTGGTAGAAGACCACTTAACCATCGCGGATATTTCCTTATACGCCTATACCCATGTCGCCCATGAGGGAGGCTTTGAGCTGGATGCCTATCCCGCCATTCAAGCCTGGCTTCAACGCGTCGCGAATCACCCCAACCATAAGCCGATGCAAGCCGTTGCCCCATGACACCCCTTGCAGATGGATAGAGGTTTCAAATTTGACGCCTTGGATGGTGTGGGTTGTGCTTTTGCCCGGTTGGTAGGTTTTGTGGAGGTTTTAAGCTTGCAGGAGCGGCAGGCAGGCAGGGAGAGATGTGGTGCCTCTATTGTCTTAGGAATGCTGGTGGGGGAGATTAAGCGCTAAGGCTACAGCCACCTCTTGTCGACTCAGTCTTGAGCACCGCCCTGCAATTTTGATTTCATCCGAAACTCATCAGGGCTCTGACCCACAAGATGTCTGAAGAACTTAATAAAATTAGTCGTCTCTTCAAATCCCAGAGAAGAGCCCACTTCTTTCACAGTTGTCTTGCCAAAAAGTAGACGCCGCTGGGCCTCAACCACGACCCGCTCATTCGTAATCGCCTTGGGTGATTTACCAGCCACTGCCATACAAATTCGATAAAGCGTCCTGGCCGAGAAATTCATCTGTTCCGCATACCATTGCACATTTCGACAGGACTCAAATGATTGCTCCAGCAACTCCACAAACTCTAGAAACCTTGGATCTATTGTTTGGCCAGCCTGGTGCTTTTCAGAGGCAACTGCCGCCTGGGATGCAAGTGCAATCACGGACCACAATAAATATTGTGCAGCGGCTGGCGGGCGATCGCCCTTCCCTTTATATGTTTCCAACAGCTCAATATGTTGCTGGAGCATCTGAGCTTGTTCCAACTCCAGCGATACAACAGAAGGCCAAATATGTTGAATAGTGGACCAGGATATGGGACTAGAAACACTGGTAGATAGCCCTAACAGATTAGTTGGCAATGCAGCAGGCACAAACACAACCATGAAGGCCTCTAATTCCTGGGTTTGGCCAAAATAGTGGATCTGGTTGGCACAAATATGAACTAATGTCCCTGCCTTGACAGGATGATCAATAAAATCAATGCCATGGGTGCCCTGGCCTTGGGTAAACAAAATTAAAGCGTGGAAGTGAAGCCGATGAGGCTTCCAGGGGTCATGGTCATCCGGCAATTCTCGCCGATTGAAGTCCCTCAAGCGGAGTACTTCAAAGTGACTGTTCACTGCAGGCGACCATTGGACATTCGCTAGGGCGGGTTGGTCCATTTTTGACCCTAAATATTGGCAGTTTTGACCGTTTATTATACTGGTTGGCTGATTTATGCTGGGCATCACTTCGAAAACTGTCTCCATTTCCCAGATTTAGGGATGGGGAGCTTCAAAGTTCCTCTCCCACGTTTGGAAGATTGACTTTGGGAGATTGGGAGAGGGCCAAGATCTCTACAAGAGGCCTATTGCTTGCCTGAAATTAGGCTTATTTCTCTAACACGGTTAATTCTCAAAACCCGAATAATGACCTCTAATCCAAGACGCCGTCCTCAGATGCGGCAGGTTACTGTCCAAATGATTGAGCAAGTCACCCCTCGGGTGCGACGGATCGTTTTTGGCGGTGAAGCCCTGGCAGGTTTTACGGCTCCCCGTCCAGGTGCACATATCAAGCTGTTGTTTGGTGCCAATCCAAACGAACCACCTGACCCCAAGAAACTTCGCTCGCAGATGCGGACCTATACCCCCCGGAAATTCAATCCCGAAACCAATGAACTGACAGTGGAGTTTGTGCTCCATGGGAGTGGCCTAGCCTCAACTTGGGCAGCCCAGGCTCAAGTCGGGGAGGCCTTAACCATTGCGGGACCGGGGGGTGGAATGGAGATTCCAGATGCTCCTAAAACAATGGTGATGTTAGTGGATGAGTCTGCCATACCTGCCGCTGGTGCAGTATTGGAAGCACTGCCAACCAGCTGTCAGCCCATCATCATTTGTGAAGTCGAAGATGCCCGCGAACAGCGATCGCTTAGCTCCACGATTGAGGTGGAACCCATCTGGCTCTTTCGCCAGGAGCAAGCTGCGAACCCAGGCAGACTTCTAGAAAGTTATGTATCCAGTGTGTTGGCCATTGTCAAAGATTTTGATGATCTCTTTTGGTGGATTGCCTGTGAGGCCAGTGCGATGCGCCGGATGCGTTCACAACTACTGAACAAACATAAGGTCAGCAAAGATCGCCTTGTTTCGCGAGGGTATTGGAAATTAGACACAAGTAATCACCCAGACCATGACTACGGTGAATCCTAATGGCCAAAGTGCTACCGCATTGATTGCTCGTTACCTCAGAAGTCAGTGCTAATTGGGCAAAAAGCTGAATGAACTCCGGAAAAGAAGACCCTATGACTGACAAATTCACTTCGCCCCCTGCAATCTCCGACCATCTGCCCAAGTGGATTCTCTACTTCGGTTGCCTTCTGGCCACCATCGGAATTGTTGCTGGATTGCTGGGGGTCCTTTCGCCAATGAAGTTCTTCAGCGATTTCCCGAACTTCACCCAGTGGAGTGCAATCTCTTACGTGACAACTGGCTGGGGCATTCGCAATTTGGCAATGGGCGCTGTCATGCTACTCGCCCTCTGGCTCAAGACGCCGAGCGCGATCGCCATAGTGTTTTCAATGCGGTTTCTGACAGAGCTGGGAGATCTCTTGAACACCCTCGCCACTGGCCATGGCTCCATGGGCGCTCCGCTGGGCATCGTCGCAGCAGTATGGATCGCCGTTTTTCTGACCCCCGAGGCCCTGGCGGCACGCTGGGGAATCACCAGAGTGCTTGAACGCTGAAGCGCTACCGAGCATTGGGTTTCATCACTGTTAGCGATGGCTCAATCGTCAAAATCTACGGTAGACCAATAGGACCAGAGGCATTGCCTCTAAAGCTTCCAAAGATGAGCATTCTCATCTTTTCCAAATGACAACTTCTAGGAGAAGGAAGACCCATGGCAAAAATCGCCATCACCGCAGCCAGTGGCCAATTAGGTCGTGCAATCGTTAAAGCAACTAGCTTAGTTATTGGCCAAGAGAACGTGATTGGGTTGGCAAGGACGCCCGCTAAGGCAGCCAATCTGGGTATAGAAGTACGCAAGGGCGATTACAACAATCGTGAAGATTTAGAGACCTCGCTCCAGGGAATCGACACAGTATTGCTGGTTTCTGGGATTGATGCGCCAGATAAACGCATCGGTCAACATCGCAATGTGATTGAAGCAGCAAAAGCAGCAGGCGTTACTAAAATTGTTTACACCAGCGTTCAGGGTGCTGATGAAGGAACAACATTTAGTCCTGTGATTCAAAGCAATCGCCAAACCGAACAAGATATTCGCGCTAGTGGTTTGCAATGGTCCATTGGCCGCAATGGCATTTATATTGAGCCTGATGTGGAGTACATCGAGACCTATAAACAAGCGGGTGAGATTGCAAACTGTGCTGGAGAGGGTAAATGCGGCTATACCACCCGCCCAGAGCTAGCCTATGCCTACAGTCAAATGTTGACTGGGAATAAGCACAATGGTCAGATTTACAACTTGCATGGTGAAGCCATCACTCAATCTGAATTAGCGGACTATTTGAACTTAGCCTTCGGTACTCAACTGACCTACCGTGACATGACGATAGAGGACTATCGCAGTGAGCGTGTGGCTGAATTGGGTGAGTTTATGGGGACTGTGATTACAGGGATTTATGCCGGTATTCGAGCGGGAGCAGCGAATAGTCCCAGTGATTTTTCAACTGCCGCAGATAGAAAGCATCAGAGTTGGAAAGATTATTTTTTGGGATTGAAGCAAACGCTTTAGATAATCTTTTGAACACCGCTTAACCATTCAACTTCTACGAGAAAACCCAATGAGCCAAAAGCTAGAAAATGCGACCAATCTCTATATGGAAGGCATTCGTGACGGCCATGTCCGCGATGCAGTCACAAAATACACTGGGAGACGCTACACCCAACACAGCACAGGGGTAAGAAACGGTATTGAAGGGTTTCTTGAATTCTTTGAACCATTCCTTGAGCGCTGTCCCATCAGAGACATTCGCATTGTTCGGTCGATTGTTGACGGACAATATGTTTTCGTGCAAGCTTTCCAAGATATTAATAATGGTGATGCAAAGTGGGTCACGACCGATCTATTTGACACCGACAAAGATGACAAAATTATTGAGCATTGGGATGTAATTGCAGCATTTGACTCTGTCCCTGAATCTGAGCATGATCAAATTGATGGTCCGACGGAGATTGAGGATATTGCATTCACGGTCGAGAATAAAGAAATCATTCGTAATTTTATGTGCGATGTTATGGTCCTCGGTCAAAGTGAGAAATGGGATTATTACGTCAATCGTGAGGCTTTTGTTCTCCATGGCTCATCCAATGCTGGCAAATTCGATGACTGTATAGGTGCCTATAATCAGGTTTTCAAAATAATTGGTCAGGGGAACTTTGTCGTTGCCTATAGCCGAGTCTTCCAAGAGGGCCAAGAAATGGCGCGGTTTGACATTTTTCGGTTACGGAACGGACAGATTGAAGAGCTGTGGGTGAATCAAGAACTAGTGCCACCGCAGGATGAGTGGGTCAATGGCGGCAAGTTTTAGATATCTGTCAGAACCTAAGATGCCATCCAATGGCTGCGCGCTAGGTTTTGTAGAGGTTTGGAGTTTGGAAGATGGGCATGGAGAGATGTGGTGTCTCTATGCCCGTAGTGATGGTGTTAGGCAGGCTAGGCTTGCTATGGATATCTACACCTTGAATTCATGACTCTGAGTGCCATTCCCCTCGCCATTCGCTACATCTTGCTCTCGGCCTTGGGTTTTTCACTCATGTCAACCTGCGTCAAAACCGTTGCAGGCTATGGCATTCCGGTGTTGGAAATCATTGTGGCCAGGGCATCAATCTCTTTGTTGCTCAGTTATGTAGATGTCAAACGTAAGGGCATTTCGGTCTGGGGCAATAATCGTCCGCTGCTGGTTGCTAGGGGGACTGTGGGGGCGATCGCCTTACTCTGCATTTACTACGCCATTGCCACCCTGCCCCTCGCCGATGCCACCATCCTCCAATACACCTACCCTGCCTATACCGCCCTGCTAGCGCTGGTTTTTCTGGGCGAGCCCGTCAAGCGCTCAACCCTGCTCTGCATCTTTCTCAGCTTTGCTGGCCTTTTGATTATGGTGCGCCCAAGCCTCAGCGGTATTATGACTGAGTTGCCTCCGTTGAGTATTGCAGCCGCATTGATCGGAGCCTTTGGCAGCGCAGTGGCCTACGTGCTGGTGCGCCGCCTCAGCCAAACCGAAGATAGCTCGGTGATTATTTTCTATTTCCCTTTAATTGCGTTGCCTATTTCATTGATCTTGCTGGGTAATAACTTTGTGATTCCAGACTGGGATGCGTTTTTAGGGCTGCTATTGGTGGGGGTCTTTACTCAAGTTGGGCAAGTGGGACTCACGAAGGCGATGGCCAAAGAAGCAGCAGGCAAAATCACGTCATATTCTTATATACAGGTTATTTTCTCTGCCATTTTTGGTATTGTCTTTTTTGCTGAAGTGCCGACTCTATGGACGCTTTTAGGCGGTACATTAATCATCTCTGGCGCATTGATTAATGCAGCTTGGAAAGCTTAGAAACTGGTGGTATATTTGCTGCTCTCTCCATACTTTGGGGTTGGCTGATCGATCGCGTCAGGCCCGACAAACTCGATCTGCTTGGCAGACTAATCGTCCTCTTTGGTGTCTTCGTCATCACGTACAGCCCTAGACGTTAGTTTTTCATTGATTAGGCCAACACTGACTGCTTTTGGAGTTCAAGTAGCCGACTCACTCGTTCTTCCGTGGAAGGATGAGTCGAAAAGAGATTGGCAAAGCCCTGGCCTGAAAATGAGTTAATGATCAGCAACGGGGCGAAGGCTGGATTCCCTTGGATGGCGACTTTTTGGGCGTTGTCTTGCAGACGTAGGAGTGCATTGGCTAGGGCTTCTGGCTGACCCGTGAGCCGACCCGCATCTGCATCGGCCTCAAACTCTCGCGTACGCGAGATCGACATTTGAATCACCGAAGCCGCCATTGGGGCCAAAAACACTGCCAGCAATAGACCAATGGGATTGGCTCTGCGCTGATCGTTATCTTGATAACTCATGCCATAGCTGGCCCACTGCGCCATGTAGGCCAGTGAAGAAATTGCACCGCCAATGGTGGCCGCCACGGCTTGGATTAACGTGTCACGGTTTGTCACATGGCTTAACTCATGGGCCAAAACCCCCTCCAGTTCTTCGCGACTGAGGAGATCCACGATGCCCTTGGTGACTGCTACCGCAGCATGGTTTGGGTCACGCCCCGTGGCAAAGGCATTGGCGGCAGGACTGTCGATAAGGTAGAGGTCCGGGGTGGGAATTTCAGCGCGATCGCTCAAGCTTTTGAGCATCTCATGCAGCTCCGGGGCCTCGCCCGCACTCACCGCCTGTGCCCCATAACTACTCAGTGCAATGCGATCAGAGAAGTACCAGGCCCCCAAGTTAGACACCGCCGCCATGACAATGCCGATGATGATGCCAGGGGGTCCTCCAATCACAAAGTAGCCAATAGCTGTCAACAGACCAGATAGTAAGAAAAGTAATCCAAGGGTTTTTACCTGATTCATCTCTTCTAAATCCTCCGCTTCGGCGAATGGAATCAGTCTAAAACAGCATCTTCAAAATAGGTGAGAATTGAGCGGTTTTCTTCTCAATTAAGAACAATTTGAGAGGTTTTAGAGAAATGGATTGAGTTACAAATTTTACTCCGCAAGATGTGTAGGCCTAAAACTAATGAGGATTTTCATCATTTTTGAATGGGGGTTGATGCAATATTTGGCAACTTTGTGCAACGAATTTGCCAACGTAGAGAATGCTTCAATTTTCAATTCTATTAATATGAAATTGAAGGTTGTTAGGGCTGGATTTAGATTGCTACATGCAGAAGTTTTACTCCCTCAATAGCAGGAAGATTTAGCAGGCTTAAAACTGGTTGCAGGACGCAGATAATGACCAGTTGATGAGCCATCGTTGTGTAAGCCTAAAATTTATTTACACTGCAACAGCGAAGGAAACGCTAGCGTAGTAGCGCAAAGGCTGTGCATGCAGCAGCAAGCCACCAGTGAGGAATGCCATGCTTCTACCAGAGCCAGAATTTCAGCAAGCACCGGAACGGTCTCTAGTCGCTATGAGCCGAGACTTCACCCTAGAAACGCGCACGGCAATTCCCGGTCTGTGGAGCGAATTCTGGACACGTAAATCAGAATTCCCTGGTCAGCCAGAGCCAGCCTCCTACGGCGTCTCCTATGCCATGCAACCAGATGGGCGTTTCTCCTATGCCGTGGGTCTCAGCATTGAACACATGCCCGAGCCCATGCCGGAGGGGACTTGTGTCGTTACGTTGTCAGCGGGGCGATATGCCGTCTTTCGCCAGCGAGGACCTGTCGGGGAGATTCCGATGCTATTTGATGCGATCTTCAGTACTTGGTTGCCTAATTCAGGCGCGAAGCAGCGTGAGGGCGCAGTGTTTGAGCGATATCCCGATGATGGCGGGTCGCCGGACATGATGTCTTATGAGATCTGGTTGCCCGTCGCTGGATGATTCCGCAAACAGTCTGCTAGGAGTTCGATCTATGTCTCAGCCAGGCTTCACCATACGTCCAGTGCAGGACAGCGACGCGCAACGATTGGAAGAAATTCGGCAAGCAGCCTTTGCCCCAGTCTTTGCATCCTTTCGCTCCATTCTGGGAGATGACATTTATGCGATCGCCCAGGCCCGAGAAGATGAGGAGCA
Source organism: uncultured Pseudanabaenaceae cyanobacterium (assembly GCA_937949725.1). Classification (GTDB taxonomy): domain Bacteria; phylum Cyanobacteriota; class Cyanobacteriia; order PCC-9006; family JAAUQQ01; genus JAAUQQ01. Next base: position 2,696 of record CALECT010000118.1, on the reverse strand, counting down.
GGAGGAGCTTCTAAGCGCTATGTTCAAACCTAATTCCGACTGGGAACTGTATGCAGCGGAATGGGCTGGGCGGGTCATTGGGTTTGTCTCAGTGCAGCTTAATCGGGAGACAAAGGTTGGAGAGATTGGACTGAATGCGGTGCACCCAGACTATCGAGGGAGAGGATTCGGTACGGCGATGTACAACTTTGCTGTGGATCGAATGAAACAAGCTGGAATGGAAGTTGCCACAGTTGCAACGGGCGGCGACCCCAGTCATGCTCCAGCCCGTCATGTCTACAGAAAGGCGGGGTTTACGGTGGAGATTCCTAGCGTTTGGATGTGTCAGAAGCTCTGATTTTCACTGCTCCCTCTGGAGCATTTTGCTCCGCTGGAGACTGCTGACCCATGAAAGAATCTCTTTCCCTTCCCCAAGCCAGAAAACTGGTTCTGCAATCCCAGAGGCTACCGCCGAAGCATCAACCCGGCTCTGCCACAGCAGCGACGCTAGGGGCGATCGCCCATCTCGGCTATATCCAGATCGACACCATCTCTGTCATACAGCGCGCCCATCACCATACGCTGTGGAATCGCAATCCTCGTTATCAAGCCTCTCAGCTTGAGCAACTGCTGGCCGATAAACAGGTGTTTGAATATTGGTCCCATGCCGCTGCCTACCTGCCCATGGCTGACTACCGCTTCAGTCTGCCTCGCAAACATGCGCTGGCAACGGGGGCTCAGAGCCACTGGTATAAGCGTGATGAGCCGATGCTGAATTGGGTGCGCCAACGCATTGCTACCGAAGGGCCTTTGATGGCCAAAGACTTTGAGCATACTGGCAAAAAGCTCGGTGCATGGACAACCAAACCCGCCAAACGAGCCCTGGAATATCTGTTTATGCAGGGAGACCTCATGGTGCCGCACCGGGTCAACTTTCATAAGGTTTATGACCTTACAGAGCGGGTATTGCCAAAAGGGACCGAGACGAGCCTGCCTGAGCCAGAAGAATACGCCCGGTTTCTGATTACGCAATATCTACGTGCAAACGGATTGGGTCAGGCAGCCGAAATTGCCTATTTGCGGAACGGCACCAAGCCGCTTATTTCTAAGACATTGAAGGAGATGGTTTCTAACAGAGAGCTGCTACAGATTGAAGTTGCCGGTCAGCTCTACCACGCATTACCAAACGCTCTAGAATTGCTCAGCAAACCGTTATCCCGCAGCAAACTCAAGATACTCTCACCCTTCGACAATCTTGTCATCCAGCGCAAACGCATGACAACACTGTTCGGATTTGACTATCTCATTGAGTGCTACGTCCCCGAGGCCAAACGACAATACGGCTACTTCTCTCTCCCCATTCTGTGGGACGGAAAGCTGGTTGCTCGCATGGACTGCAAAGCCGAGAGAAATCAATCACGGTTGCACATTCATCACCTCGCACTGGAACCCACAGTCTTGAAAACTGATGCGCTGTTCCTTGCCCTGCGCAAGGAATTGGAATCATTCCTACAGTTCAATCACTGCAACACACTCCGGTTACACAGAACCTCCCCAGCCAAGGTCAAATCGGAGTTGCAGAAGTTGATCAATGATTGGGCAGGATGAAGATTGGGCAGGATGAAGCGTCCCAGCTCGATTGCCGAGAAGGCAAAACAATTGCCCACAGCCAACAGCTCAGCCCACAGCAAGACTCAAGCAAATACCCTCAGAATTTTCCTAACCAGCAAGCAACCGGAAAGAGCAAATACTCCAGAAAAAACAGTCGCCAAATGAACTGATAAAACCGAGTCATCTGCTGCTGTTGCCCCACCTCCACCCGACGACTCTTCCACCACATCAGCCCCAGCAATCCCCCATGGCTGATGACCAAAAACCACGGGTTCACCGCCAACACTCCCGCTAAGCCCAAGCCAATCAAAAGCCCATAGCACAGCGTCAGCACCCACCGCGACAGGTTAAACACAAACGACGCACCCAAGCGCACCGTCAGCGTCCGAATCTGAAACAGACGATCGCCCTCCAAATCCGGAATATCCTTGAAAATCGCGATCGCAAACGCAAACAAAATCACAAACGCCGTCAACGCCCAAACCTCCGCAGGCAAAGACTGAAAATCAAAGCCCTGACCACTCCACAATCGCCGGAAATGCGCAAAAAATCCTAAATTCACAACAACACCGCGCACCCCAAAAATGCACAACGCCGCCCAAAATGGAAACCTCTTCAGCCGCATCGGCGGCAACGAATAGGCCGTCCCGATCGCTAGACTCAACGCCACCGTCCAAAACAGCTCCATCCCCTGCAACGCTGCCAGGAACATCGCGAGGAATCCCGTCACCGCCACAATCCAACGCCCCTCCCGCACCGAAAAGGCCCCAGACGCCAACGGTAGCTCCGGCTTATTGATGCGATCGATCGCAATATCTTCCAGCTGATTCAGCCCGACGATATAGACATTGGCACAGAGACTCGGGATTAGCGCCGCCAAAAGCCAACCCACCATGGCGATCGCAGAGGGTGCCGCAACCGTCGCCGGAACCAACGCCATCGCCATTGCTCCCAAGGCCAACACGCTCAGGGTTGTACCTACAATCGTATGGGGACGAGAGAAAGCCCAGAGCGATCGCAACCAATCCCGAGAAAACAACGGACCAGAGCCCCGAGAACCAGACGTCCGAGAATTCGCATCAACAACCACAGCCAACACCCCAAAA
>CALECT010000117.1 GCA_937949725.1 uncultured Pseudanabaenaceae cyanobacterium | reverse complement strand
GCCCCTCCCTTATCAAAGTCCACCCCCGGCCTCGGCGTCGAAGCATAAACGCACGATTCAAGACCTCATGTTTACCTTCTCCAGGGTCACTCTTTTCTCAGCTTGAGACTCACAAAAGTTTTCTGCATCACTAAGGGCTTGGCTGAACGTGACGATTTGGAGAGATTGACAGACAGCTTTTGATTTCACAACCCATATTCGAGTTGCTATGCGGACCTAAATCGACATAACATCCTGATTTGAGTCCTAGGCAGAACAGACTTCGGAATAACCCTTCCACTAGGGGAGATCGGACAATACAGTTCGGCCTGATGAGTAGTTATCTGGCATGCGACACTCCCATGAAATTGAAAATCGCCGCAACGACGGATGCAGATGCGATCATCGCTTTCGATCACGTCGCGGCATCTGACCCAGCACGCATCCAGTTCATCCGCGACCAGATCAAATCGGGGGCTTGTTACATCGCCGTCATCGACGCTACCGTCGTCGCCTATGCCGTCCTGAACTACAAGTTCTACGACAACGGTTGGATCGAAATGCTCTACATCCATCCACAATTTCGGCGCCAAGGAATTGGTTCTGCCTTGATCCGCCATTTGGTCAAGGAATGCCGGACCCCAAAACTATTCACCTCGACGAATCAATCTAACGTTTCGATGCAGCGACTGCTGGCAGCGCAGGCGTTTGATCGAAGTGGCTTTATCGAAAACCTTGACGAAGGCGATCCAGAGTTAGTCTACTTCAAGCGCTTGGGCGACGATGTCACATAACCAGTGCATGCACCGGAGCCGTCGATTTGACACTGTTGTCGTTCAAGGGTTTGGCTCCCTGAAATGATTACAGGCAGGGCTTTTCAAAAATCATCCAAGGAAGCTCCTTAATCTCATGTAGCACAAGGGTTCTAGGCTTTTGTCACCCCTTTATAGGACAGTGCCTACATCCCAAGTATTAGTCATGAGCCAAGGGATTGTTATATGTATGCCCGATGGAAATGAAGGCATTGACCGCAGTTTATTGGCTGCAGATCTTCTCAATCTTCCATAGGTTGATTGTTGCTTATTGCTGAATTTGGCTACTTGTAAAAAATGTATCAGAGGAGTCCAGATCTTTTAGATTTAATAAGCTGTCTAAGCCATTTAGCTTAAAGCCTCATACTATAAGAAGTGAATCTATCTAATTTCTAGTAGAAGTTGTTAGGTAAATGTTGAGAGATCGAATTCAAATCCATTCAGAGTCTATATCAATAGATTTTGTCTGATGACACCTAAACTCGAAATTAGTGGATCTGAGCCCCATAACAAACACCAATTTGTCTTCTGCACAAGCCTGAGATGGATATTCCATCGGGCTTGATTTTCTAAACTAGAGAGCCATGCAGTGGATTTTGAAAGGTTGTCTAAATCATATAAATTCATAGGATAAAGTCAGAAATGGAACCAACAGAAAGGCTAATAACATCATCACAAAGCAATGCAGAAAATAGCCTCAACAACTCAGGATTTGTCGAGAAATATGTAAACGACCACAAAGAACAGCTGAGAAAATTGAGGGCCAAAATAGACGGTGAATTCACGTTTGAAGGGGAGTGGGTCATCATCGGCGATGAGGGATACCAAAAAGACCGATTGCAATATGCCACGACTTCATTCGCAGAAGAACAGGTTTCTCCGCGCATTATTTTATATCCCGCTGGAGACAGGGATATACAAGAAGCCATGCGCTTGTGTGGCGAAGTTGGCATGCGGATAGCGGTACGCACGGGTGGACACCAGTATTGTGGCTACTCATCGACATCGCCCGTGAACATGCAGATCGACCTGAGCCGAGGGCGAGAAATTCAGTCAACTGGTGCGGAAAAGCAGCACGAATTTGCTCAGTATAGCTATGACGAAGCGAAGAACATCTTGACCTGTGGGCCTTATCAGGCTTTAGGAGACTGGGCTAAGCAAAATCATGAACATGGGATTTATTTACCCATGGGGGTATGTGCAAATGTTCACTTGGGAGGGCATGTTCATACCGGAGGTTGGGGCATGGTTGCCCGCAGTCACGGCTTGTTAGCAGATCATGTACTGGCATTCGATATCATCCTTGCCAGTGGGGAGAAGGAGACAATTGTTCGGCCTGAAACGGGGACAACGACTCAGCACAATGATGATCTGTACTATGCAGTATTGGGGGGATGTAAAGGGGGCGAATTTGGGATCGTGACCCGATGGGAATTCAGCCCTCTGCGTGATGAAGATTATCCTAACTCCGCTTGCTACGAGTTCACATGGCTGTGGTCGAAGGAGAAGATGGAAAGGGTTGTACAACATATGGCGAAATTGTCCAAACTCTGTGCGAGTGGAGAAATTCCATCTGATTATGAGTTTATGTTGAATATTACGGGCACTGGGAAAATGGATATTCTTCCCGATAATCTCAAAGAGATATTCAGGCTTCTCAGACTTGAAGAGGAAGAAGTAGAGAAAAGGTTTCTGTCTGCTCCTGCTCAAGATGAGTCGATGGAGCGAAGCGTTGCCACTAGTCGCAATGTCGATGAACTTGAAGACCCATTTGAAGAGGAGTTGAGAAAATTCGGACTTACAGCGACAGGCCATCAACCTGATTCATCTTTGCCTCAGTCAAGAGCGTTAGGCATTATTGATGATGGAGTTTTGGTTCCGCCACTAATTCAAATGTGGATGTGTTTTACAAATAAAGGCGGTGCAAGTGAACCCTTTGACCCGCAATGGTTTGAATCATTCGCTACCCCAGAGGTTTGTGGAGAACCTTTTAAGCTGCCATGGTACATACCCATCAATCTGAAATTGGCAAATCGCCTCAAGGAAACTCCCGTATCCGAAGGTCTTGCGGAGTACTTTATTATGAAACAAGATCGTGAGATGGAGTATCCATTTGTCAAGCGTTTTCGCGTCACAATGGATGTGCCAGAGCAGTTCCCAAAAACTTATACAGAGCGCATGTATAAGATCATGAATCTCGATGGCTGGGATACCGGAACTAACGGAACTCAACATCTTGTTTCACAGCAGCAAATCTATGCGGGAGGTGCTGTGGCAGAGAATGGGAAATTAGAGCTCACTTCCTATTCCTGGCGAGAGCAAGCATTGGCGATGAGCCACGACTCCTTCTACTCGAAGAGTTTCTTTGGTGGTGATTCTCATCAAGAGGCCGAGCAGTGGCAAGGTGGGAATGATGAGGCATTCATTGAAGAGCAGGCCTTTTCAGACAAGGATATGCGGATGTTCGCCTATACGTTTGGTAACCGCATTTTGGATGATGTTTGGTCTCACTATTATGACAGTGAGGAAAAATACGAGCGATTGAGAACCATTAAGGGGAAAGTGGATCCTGACGGGCTCTTCTCGGCTGACCAGTTTTCCTTGAAGCCGTTGTAAATCGGCGTAGGCAATCAGGCAGCATCACAGTGGCAGATGCTCTAGGCGGTTGTTTGAGAAAGGCTTCTAGCTGTAGCAGAATGACCTATGGACTCCAGACTGAACAGCAAAGACTCATAAGCCTAGCTCACGCTGTTTTTTTTGGGATAAGCCCGACGCAACAATGCGGTGTGAATCCATTAAGGCTTGTTGAAGCAACTCATCCTCCAGCCCTGGTGCCTCGTAATGTTGAATCCAAGTCATGCCTCGCGAAGCCAAATACGGTGCAGGTCGTAATCCCGGCATCTCCTGCAACACTTCAAAATCGACCTTTTCCACCTTGAAGGTGATGCCATTGCTGCTGCCAGACCACACCGCAAACATCTTGCCCCCCACCTTCCAAACGTCAGAACTGCCCCACTGCATCACATAGGTCGTGGCAGTCAAGCTCGCGCAAAATTGATTGAACTCCTCTCGGGTCATGCTTCATCCTCGCCGTTTCAATCTATCCATCCCCAGTATGGAACGGCACGTCGATCAGCTGAGGCAGAATATCACGTTCAAATTAGCAATCGGTAAAGCCAAATCCGATGATGTTGAGTGCGAGTTAGGCGATCGCCAAACTCACACTCAACATCGCTCAATATCCTAAGAGCATCGAGACCGAGCAAAGCCATTTACAGCCAGAGACGAACCATCCTCAGACAGCTCCAAGGTATAAGTCTCCAATGAGGTCATGCCCTCACCCGAAATCTCAGTCGTCAGCATCACCTCCGAGGGCCCCTGAACTGACACTTCAACCACAGGACCAGATGACTCATAAAACGTCAGGCGATTTGCCTCAACGAGCAACTTGCCATCAGAATAAGGCACAGCGCATTGGTCCAAACTAACGTTCCAGAGTCCCTGAAACGGAGCTGGAACTTCACCAGGCTGACGGCTGGCAACAGTAGCACTAGTGGGCGCATTGGCGATCGCAAGCTCCCAATCAGCAACCTCAGTTCTAGCCCCACCGTGGGTAATCACCGACAGCGCATCCCCCTCAGGAGCGTTGGCCCGACCAGGATGGGAGAACTCAAAGCGACAAGCTCCAACCCCAGTCCCTGAGCAGGCTGAGACTTCTGTCATACCCATGTCATAGAGCTTTCGTTCCACACCATAGGGGCCAGGTTCAGGCGCAACCACTGGAACCCATCCCTGCTGAATCAACCGGGTGCGAGCTTCAATGTAGGTGAGCCCCACTTCGATATCTGGCGCAGCAGCAGCGATCTGTACCGGGACATTTGACAATGCAACAGAGGAATCATGGGGAGCAGTGGGAGCAGTGGGAGGCTGGGCCACCGCAAGTTCAGCCGCTACGGGCTGGGCAGCCTTCTCAGAAGTGACAGCCTGGTTCCCCCCTGAACGCGCTTGCAAAGCAGCCGGTTCGTTCCGATCTAGAGACGGCTCATTGACCACCTCGCCCCCGGCGCAACTACTCAACACCACAACGCCCAGACTCATCAATCCCAGTCGGCTCAACGTCTTGAGTAAGCTCACTGCTGGAGATGTATTCATATTGCAAAAGCCTAAATAATTAAAAATTAAGCTCGGTTTGGAACAGCCACAGCCTGACAACCGAGCCATCTGTTAATCATTCATTCATCCACAAAGGCTCCGGTTCCCGAAATTGGCCCATTGAACCGAAAGTTCGCTTTAATTCTGAAGCCTCCCCTGGCTCCACTTGCCTCATCCGGCAGCAATGACCGAAAATAGACGAATAGATCGTCCATCAGCAGGTCCCCGCAATGTTGTCATCTGTCGCATCCAAGTCGGATACAGATACCCAGACTACATATTTCCGATGCATCTCCGGTTGCTCCGCCAAGCACTCCATCTACGATGTCATCTACACCTGTCCCTCCTGCGGCAGCCTGCTGGAAGTCCACCACGATCGCGAACCGCTGAAAAAACAGCACAGCGCCGATGAGTGGAAAAAGCTATTTGAATCCCGTGCTGCCACCTCCACCTGGCCCTACGGCAGCGGCGTCTGGGGCATGCGCGAATGGGTCATCCCTTCGCTCAAAGACGAGAATGTCGTCAGCATGTTCGAAGGCAACTCCAACCTGTTTTGGGCCGATCGCCTGGGCAAACAGCTAGGCGTCCCCGACCTCTGGATCAAGCTCTGCGGCAACAGCCACACCGGCAGCTTCAAAGACCTAGGCATGACCGCCCTGGTCAGCGTCGTCAAGCAGATGATGGCCCAGGGCAGTCCAGTCAAAGCCGTGGCCTGCGCCAGTACTGGCGACACCAGCGCTGCGCTCTCTGCCTATGCAGCCTACGCTGGCATTCCCGCCGTGATCTTCCTACCCGCTGGCAAAGTCAGTACTGCCCAGCTGATCCAGCCCGTCTCCAACGGAGCCCATGTCCTCGCCCTGGATACCGACTTCGATGGCTGCATGAAGATCGTCAAAGAAGTCACCCAAGACAACTCCATTTATCTGGCGAATTCGATGAACAGCCTACGCATCGAAGGTCAAAAGACCGTCGGCGTGGAGATTATTCGACAGTTCAATTGGGAAGTGCCCGACTGGGTCATTATTCCTGTGGGCAACCTGGGCAACATCAGCGCGCTGTACAAGAGCTTCAAGCTGATGATGGACTTGGGCCTGATTAACAAGATGCCTCGCCTCGTCGGAGCCCAAGCGGAAAAGGCGAACCCCTTCTATCAGTCCTTCCAAGGCAAATTCAAAGACAAAGTCAGCGTGACTGCCCAACAAACCCTGGCCAATGCGATCCGTATTGGTGACCCGGTGAGCTATGAAAAAGCCGTCAAAGCCGTTGTCGAAACCAATGGACTAGTTGAACAAGCAACTGAAAATGAATTGGCAGCAGCAGTGGCTAAAGCTGATTTGACTGGCATGTTTACCTGTCCACACACTGGCGTTGCCTTGGCAGTGCTCGAAAAGCTAATCAAGAAAGGTGTGATCAAATCCAATGACAAGACGGTGGTCGTTAGTACTGCCCATGGTCTTAAGTTCACAGACTTTAAGGTGGGCTATCACGAGTCCAGCTTGGAAGAAGTGCAGAGTGAGCATCCCAACCCTGCGGTTCACCTGCCTGCTAATGCAGATGCCGTGAAAGCGGAAATTGCTAATCGGTTGAATCATTAGAGAACAACAGCGACCCGTCTAGGCTTTGTTATCAGCAACCTGGACGGGGAACAGATTTCTGAAAGCAGCCCCTAAGCGGAGTACAGCTTGAAATGTATAAGCATCTAAATGAAACTCGATGGTTCGGTCTGATTGGCATTGTTAGCGCGATAGTAACCCTAACAAGCTGCGGCACCCCTGCCACTGACAGCCAGGACTTAGTCCTCAAGCTCATGCAGCAGCGGGAATGCAGTGGCTGTGACCTGGGTGCAGTGAACCTACCCGACACCAACCTCGCAGGCGTTAACCTCAGCGGGGCCAACCTGGCTGGAGCCAACCTGGCGGGTGCAAACCTCAGCAACGCCAAGCTAGATGATGCAGATCTAAGCGGAGCTGATTTAACCGGTGCAGACGTGAGCGGTGTGGACCTCTCCAAGGCCAATACAGAAGGTGCAAAGCTCCCCTAAGCGCTTATATGATCAGGCGCTCCAAAGTTGTGAAACTATTAGCAGCTTCTGCGATCGCCTTCCAAGCTTCCGCAGGCATTAGCGATGTCGCCCAGAAGGACTCAGGTGCTGTGGAGTCCAATCGCTATGGCGACACCATTGCTCTGTTACCCGCATCAATTACCCAAGTTTTAGCCCAGCATTACCGCTCCAATGGGAAAGGAGCCATGGGGCGCAATCAACCGGGCTATTTCCATGTGCGATTTCAAATGGGATTGCATCACCTGGCCCATCACGCGATCGCAGCCCAAAGTGCTATCGCCCTCACCCAGTTTGTCTCCGCATTGAAATATGCCTTTGACCACCAAACCCGAGACGGCAATTTTGAACTCATTATCCCCCCAGAACTGTCGGAGCAAGGACAACCCAGCTCCCCTGATTTAGCCAGTGGCGTTGCTTTCTTTATGTCATCTGCTGGCTCCGGTCTCCTAGCTATCCAGACCTCCGTTTGGGCAGACAAGACGATTGACCTCAAGCCCCTGCTGGAGAGACTCTCAGTCATTGAGAAACGCCTGGCACCCACCCTTCAATACCTATTTGAGCAGCGCCATTTATTAGAAGCCGCCGACCAGCGGGCCCCCAATCGACTGCTTATTAATGCCACAGCGCTAATGACACTGGGTCAGTTGCTAAGGGATGTGGAAGCCTGCAACGAAGCGAGACGGTTGATCGCGATCGCCACGAACCAGATCCATGCCGATGGATATTTCATCGAAGGAGGTGGCTACGATTCCAGTTACAACGGCGTTGCCACTGCAACTCTACTGCGTCTGGCCATCATGGAGAACTCTGCCCAACTGCAGGGAATTGCCCTGCGAGCCTTGGACTGGCAGCTCACCCGCATTAGCGATCACGGCGAAATACTCACTGATGGCAATACCCGCGTCCATGCCAACGGCGAAGCTTTCCTCGGTCGTCCCAAGGATGTAGACGTTGCTCACACTCTCGAAGCGTTAGCCCTGGCATCTGTCGATAGAGCGGACAGGCGATACATTAATATCGCGGAGCAAGTTTACCGCTACTACCAATAGGCAACCTAGCAGGATAGTTCATGAGAGGCATTGCTACTCATGCCTCTACCCTGCATGGAGCCCTGGGTTCCTGGACAGAGATATTAGAATAGTGCCTTTCCTTTGTTGTTAAGCCAACTACATGCGACGTTCTCTAGTTGATTCAACCGAAATCATTGGCATTTGAGCTGAATGCCGATGACAGTGCGTTCACAGAGGTCTGGTTCATAGCGTGATGCCCAGCAGGCAGAAATGGCACCCTGACAACTTGATTTGGGCAATCTAGGCTTACTCAAACCCTACAATTCCCACAGCCAATGAGGTTCTCTTTCCTCAAGAAACGTCTGTTTGCTCCGCTATATGCGAGCTTCGCGATACTCGTGCTTCTCTTGTTGGCTCAAGAGGGATTGAGTTTGGCGGTTGGCGTCTTTAAGCAGCGCAGCGTCGATAGCGTCACGCAAATCTTCAAGATTAAGCGTGAAAGCGAGAGGCTCATGAAAGCAGCCCTAGAAGAGAAAGTGGCACTCAGGGGGTATCTCATCGATCCAAGTCAGTCCCTGGTTGCGCAATACAGAGATGGAGAAGAGAACTTCACCAATACCTTTATTGAGCTTTCTGCACTGCTCAAAGATGATCCATCTCAACAAGTCAACCTAACTGAAATAACAGACTTTCATAGGCAGTGGGAATCTGAGTTTGCTGAGCCCATTTTGAACAACTCATTTGATATTGAGTTGATGGAGCAGGTGAGTTCTCTAGATCCCCTGCGAGAAGTCATCACTGCCATTCTGACTTACGAACGGGGGTTGCTCAGCGAGCAAAACCAGCGCCTGAAGCAATTGGATCGTCTCAATCAAGCCAGCCTAGTCCTCAGCTGCATTAGCATTGGCGTGATCATTGTTGGCAGTGGCTTCAACCTCATTTTGCTTCGCCGTCGCGTTGTTATGCCGATCCAAAAACTGATTAAGACCAGCGAGGAATGGAAGGTCGGTCAGTTGGACAGCAATATCGATCATTTCTCTGCCGATGAAATGGGACGCCTATCCCAGACCTTGAATGGTATGGCCCGAGGAATACAAAGTCGCCAGGGACAAATCCAACAGCGAAACCAGCAATTGGGAGATCTCATCAGCACCCTCTCCCATGACCTGCGGACACCCCTATTGGCGAATCGCAGTACCCTAGATGCGATCGCTGGAGGAGCCTTTGGCGACGTGAGCGGTGAATTGCGAGAAGTCATAGACGATTATCGGGAAGCCAATCATGATCTAATCAATCTTGTAGAGACCTTGCTGGATGTCAATCGCTACGAAGCGAAAGGCAGCCAGATCCTTACTAGAGAACCGCTTGACTGGCAAAAAATTTGTCGACGAGTCAGTAAATGGACTCAGAACAGCACCCAAGAGAAATGCCAGTTGCAAATCGGCATTGAGCCCGACTTACCCCCCGCCAGCGGCGATAGCTTGGAAATTCAACGGGTCTTACAAAACTTGGTCGATAACGCAGTGAGGCTGAGTCCAGCCGGTCGCCAAGTCACCATCGACGTTAGCCCTTACCGAGGTGAGCTCTATCCAGACCGGTGTATACAGGTTGCTGTTCGAGATCAGGGACCAGGGCTCCCGGCGCAAGAGAGCAAGAATATCTTCTACCGATTTGCCCAAGGGACTGGCCGTCAAGGCAGGGCAGGCTTAGGTCTGTATCTCTGTCGTCAAATTATTGAAGCCCATGGGGGAACCATATGGGTGAAGAGTATCCTCGGCCAAGGAGCCACTTTTAAGTTTGTAATTCCTCTGGCTGAAGCTTGAGCAACGACCGAGATAGCTGTAGAAAGTCGATTACTTACCATTTTCAGAATGTCTGAAACTACTATTTCGTCTCCTCAAGTCAAACTCCTCTTGGTTGAGGACCACGGTCTGATGCGACGGGGGCTAGTGGGCCAATTCCGTCTAGAAGAGGACTTTGAAGTCGTCGGGGAAGCCGAGAATGGACAGCAGGCAATTGATTTAGCAGCCGAGCTAAAGCCCACCATCGTGCTGATGGATATCGAATTACCGGTTTTAGATGGCGTTTCCGCCACCCAAGGGATCAAAAGTCAGAATCCTGACATTCGCATCTTGGCCCTGAGTGCCTTTGGCAAAAATGACCAAATTGTCGGCATGTTGGCTGCTGGTGCAGATGGATATTGCCTCAAGAGCGTTGCCTGGGAGCAGCTTGTAGATGCCATCCGTTTAATCCACAGTGGGGGCACCTACTTGGATCCCAAGATTGCCCATCGACTCAGCTCGATGCTGAAGTCCCAGCCCGCGACCAGCCCCTCCGAGAATAGCTCGAAGGAGAAAAACCTCACGACATTGAGCGATCGCGAGCGGGATGTCTTACAGCTCATTAGTGAGGGCAACTCCAACCAGGAAATTGCTACAGAGCTCTATCTGTCTCTGGGAACTGTCAAGTCCTACGTCCGGAAGATACTCACGAAGCTCAGTGTGGATGATCGCGTACAAGCTGCTGCAAAAGCTGTACGAGAAGGTCTAATTTAGAGCCCAAGCTTACGTTAGAACCCTTATTCATAGGGCATTACCAAATCTATGCAGTGCTATCCCAGTGATTCATCTAGCAATGCATAGGCTTTATTGAACAGGAAATTTCCTAGCAAAGCGCTGCCATTATCGCAACCCCAAAATCTCGATTAAATCAGGTCTTAGATTATTGAAGTCAATCCAGAAATTTGACCGCATTACATCGAGGTCTAAACAAAACAGAAGTCTCTGTCCGAGAAATCCCTTATTTATCCTTAGAAAATAAGTTTCACCCCAGTATTCTCGGAAGAATCTACGAGAAAGCAGTTCCATTAAAGGAGCCCTAAATACGCAATTTAACTCCGTACAACCCCTTGTATCCAGGTGGACAATCTTTGATCGCTGGCACTGTATCCACTAGACAGTAGGCAAGCCAGAGAAACCTTGAGCATAATCATCACAGAATCACATGTTGCTCAAATACAGGTATTCATCCAATGCAGACTCCTAACTCAATTCTTACCCTCTCTAAAGACTTTGACTACAGCGAGCTCGTAAGGATGAACTATGATCTCCGCCCTGTTGAGACCTGCTTTATTCCTTTCTTCGAAGAGGCTATTTCTGTGGTGGAGGCTATTGTGCCGGATGCCATCTTCTTACACCTACAGCCATCGGACTTCGCTGATTGTGCTTCCTTTCTCAAGCAACTCATGGGGTTTCAACAACACAATCCTGGCTATGCCCCAAAGGTCTTTGTTAGCGAAGCTACAGCCACACTGCTTCACACAGTAATCGCAGTCCAAGGACGGATTTCCTTGCCTAAGGAAAGCACCCTGCAGCAGGATCAATTTATTCGTCTAGTCGAATTTTCCCCAGAGGTTTTAATCGAGATTCTCGATGGAGCGATTGAGTCTCCTCAGGAGCGAAAACCTTTAATGAATAGTATTTTCTCTACGATTAACCCTTTTGATTCAATGGTTCCAGCTTTAGCTTGTTAGAGACCTGAGTAACATTAATGATCTTGACAACCCTGGTGCAGTTGCTGAAAGGATTCAGCTGCTTGTGATGGAGCGAGACAGTTGATTGCGATCGCCACCCGCCAAATCCAGCCAGATCCACCCAGATGGATATCACATCGAAGGAGTGGCTACGCTTCCAGCTACAAAACTGTTGCAGCAACAATATTGTTGTATTTACAGCCATTCTACATCTAGCCATCATGGAGAACTCCACCGAACTCCAGGGCATTGCCAACGAGCCCTGACTTGGCAGTTCACCCGTGCGGCTACAGCAGCACCCTAGAAACTAGGATTCTTTGAGAATAGCTGCAATGGCCTCATGCAGTATTTCATTCTGTTCCACTGGCTTCCATATCCACTCGTTGGGCCCAGACCCAGGATTGTTCCATGGCGTTGAAGTCAGGAGCATGGACAAGAGATAGAGAAACTTGCAGCCTGGAGCTTGAATCAGCTGCTCAATGGGGTGTCCTGTTGAGGAAAGAGCATAGGACGACAAGCCTCTAGCTTGTCCTTGAGTCCAACGACTGCCCCAATGACTGCGATCGCGGGAGCCTCGAATCCCGTTTCTTCAACCTGCTCCACAATTGTGGCCAAAGTTCCCACCAGCTCAGCCTGGTCCGGGCGCGTCCCCCAACGAACCAGTGCAATGGGCGTATCGATCCCCAGGCCTGAGTTACAGAGGTTTTCCACAATGTTAGGAAGGTTGTGGACACCCATATAAATGACGATCGTTTCGCTGCCCTGGGCGATCGCGCTCCAGTTCACATCGGGCCGGTATTTGCCAGCAGCTTCATGGCCAGTCACGAAGGTAACAGAGGAACTATAGCCTCGGTGGGTGAGAGGAATGCCCGCATAGGCGGGGGCGGCAATGCCAGAGGTGATGCCGGGGACCACTTCCACATCTACCCCAGCTTTGATTAGATCATCTGCTTCTTCACCGCCGCGACCAAAGACATAGGGATCGCCACCTTTGAGGCGGACAATGACGGCATGGTTCTGGGCCTGCTCAATCATGAGCTGGGTGGTTTCTGCCTGCTTGAGGGAGTGGCGTCCCCGACGCTTACCCGCATCAATGCGAATGGTTTGGGAGCCAATCATGTCGAGGATGGGCGGGCTGACTAGGGCGTCATAGATGACGACATCCGCACATTCCAAAAGGGTTTTGCCCCTAATGGTCATGAGGCCGGGGTCGCCAGGACCTGCACCAACCAAATACACTTTCCCGATGGGCTTTTTCATTTCGAAACCTGACTCGATGCAACTAAAGTTCTGGGCGGGTCAAAGCTAGACTTTAGATTTTGTTAAGATTTGATGACTAGCCTAGCACTGATAGTTAGGGCAATCCAGTACGAATGGCTACTGTTATTTCATTAAAGCGCGTCTATACGGTGAAGGTTCACGAGGGCCAAGTCATGTGACCGGAGACTCGTTCGGCTGCATTTCTTGAGGTCGCTCTGGGGGATGATCCCAATGCTTGGGGAGCTGCTCGTTGGGCATTGATGAATATTTCTAATGATTGTGTATAGCTGGAAATAAATGCCCATCTATCTTCGGAAGATTGCGATCGCCGTTACGACAGTTTTGTTGATCACGGCTTGCTCTCATTCTTGGCATCATAAGGTTGGATTCCTGGGCACAACCCCCTCGCGAGAACTCACCCTCGTTTCCTTTACGGTGACTCGTCGCGCCTACGATCGCATCATCCCGCTGTTCACGGAGCAATGGCGGGAGGAGCAGGGAGAATCCATTGTGATCAACCGCAGCTATGGCCCATCAGGACCGCGCACTAGAGCTATCATTGACGGCTTGCCTGCGGATGTGGTGGCCTTACCGATTGCGGCGGATGTGACTCAGCTGGAGCAGGAGGGGCTAGTGGATCCAGGCTGGGAGGATGAGTTGCCCCATGGTGCGATCGTTCATCAGTCCCTGCCGGTGCTGATGACGCGATCGGGCAATCCTAAACAGCTCCAGTCTTGGGCAGATCTAGCTCAACCCAACCTCAGCATTGTCTTGACCAACCCCAAAACCTCGGGGGTGGCTCGCTGGATCTTTATGGCGCTGTGGGGATCGGTGCTACAGCAACAGGGTACAGCTGAGGATGCATTGACCTATGTCCATCAGGTTTATGGCAATGCACCGCTGCTCGCCCGTGATGCTAGGGAAGCAGCAGATGCCTTTGTCAATCGGGGCCAGGGGGATGTGCTGATCAATTACGAACAGGAGGCTATCCTGGCGCAGCGAGCTGGGGAAGGACTTCCCTATGTGCTGCCCTCGCCCAATATCGCCATGGGTAGTTCAGTGGCGGTGGTGGATGTCAATGTGGATCGCCATGGCAATCGTGATATTGCCGAAGCCTTTTGCCAGTTCCTGTTCACGGCTCCTGCCCAGCAGATTTTTGCTGAAGCGGGTTTTAGACCCATTGAACCCACTGTTGCATCAGCATTTTCAGCGGACTTTCCTCAGGTTGAGGAGCTGTATTCCATTGAGGATTTGGGGGGCTGGGATTTTGCAGGGGAGCAGTTCTTTCAGGCTGGAGCGATGTTTGATCAGATGCAGGCTGGGCTGGCGAAGCCGTAATTGCAACAGCTTGGAGATAGAACTGCGATTCCGTAGGAAAATTGCTTTGCAATCGCATCCCAATCCCCCCTTACCGTTGAACGATACCCGATTTCCTTACGCCCCGACCTGCGAATGACCTGGCCCTGGCGCATCACCTGGCTCTATCTCTCTGTCATGCTGCTGCTGCCCGTGGCCGCCCTCGTCGCCAAAGCCTTCAGCTTGTCGCCTGGTGAGATTTGGGGCATTGCGACTGATCCGATCGCGCTTTCGACCTACAAGGTCACCCTGACGATCGCGCTTGCTGCTGCTGTGACCAATGGCATTGCAGGGCTAGCGATCGCTTGGGTGCTCATGCGTTACCGCTTCCCTGGCAGAGCATTGCTCGATGCAGCGCTGGATTTGCCCCTCGCCTTACCTGCTGCGGTGACCGGGCTGACTTTGGTGACGGTGTACGGCGATCGCGGGTGGCTGGGGTCGCTACTCCTCCCCCTCGGCATTCAACTGTCCTACGGTCGCCTGGGCGTTTATATGGCGATGTTATTTGTGTCATTGCCCTTCGTGGTGCGAGCGGTGCAGCCGGTTCTAGCGGGGCTGGATAGGTCCCTAGAGGAAGCAGCAGCGGGCTTGGGGGCTGCTCCTGGGCGTCGCTTCAGAAAGGTCTTGTTGCCGCTACTACTGCCTGCCACCTTGACTGGCGTTGCCCTGGGATTTGCACGGGCGGTGGGGGAGTACGGAGCAGTGGTGTTGATTGCCAGTAACTTACCGTTCAAAGACTTAATTGCAGCGGTGCTGATTATGCAGAAGTTGGAGCAGTATGACATTGCTGGAGCAACTGTTTTGGGACTAGTGATGTTGCTGTTTGCCCTGGTGATTCTTTGGGCGATTAATCTGCTTCAAGCTAGGAATCAGCCGATGCGAGGAGACATGGGGGGTGGGCAAGCTCGAACGACGCTCACCAGCCACTTGCACCAGCCTGGTTTAGGCTGGCAAACTTTTGGGATCAAGCGCTTTTTCCTGTTGGGCTCAGTGCTGGTTTATCTCGCCCTTGTGTTGATTGTCCCCACTGCCAATCTGTTCTTTCAAGCATTGCGAGGTGGGCTAGGTCCGTTTCTTGCAATATTGGGGCAGCGGGAGTTTTTGACTGCCTTGAGATTGACGCTGGGGATCGCCGCGATCGCCGTCTTCCTCAACAGTGCCTTCGGTCTCTGCGCGGCCTGGGCCATCACCCATCGCCAAACGCGAAATCTGCCCCAGCCATCTCGCTTATCCAGTCTCCTACTTAGCCTGATCGATCTGCCGCTTTCGGTTTCTCCCGTCGTTGCGGGGGTCATGATCGTGCTGCTGTATGGGCGTGGCGGATGGTTCAGTCCATGGCTGGAGGCAGGGCAGATTCGCATCGTCTTTGCCTGGCCTGGCCTGGTTTTAGCGACTGCCTTTGTGACTTTGCCCTTTGTGGTGCGGGAGGTGTTACCGGTTTGGCAGGCCATTCATCCCAGTCAGGAAGAAGCAGCTCGTAGTTTGGGGGCGGGTGATTCCTTGGGAAGCTTGCTTAGCAACCGTTCGATTTTTCAGCGTCTGACATTGCCTCAAGTTCGTAGCAGTCTAGGCTACGGCATGGTGCTGACCTATGGGCGGGCGATCGGTGAATTTGGAGCCGTGATGGTGGTCTCGGGCAGCATTATCGGCAAAACTCAAACCCTGTCGCTCTATATCGAGGATGCCTACCAAAATTATGAAACCCAGTCAGCCTTCATTGCTGCAATGCTTTTGGCCTGTCTAACGCTAGCTGCTGTTGGGCTCAGGGCCTGGTTTGGCAGACATCAAGCATGAGCTAGAACAACGACGGATCCAGAAACTCACTAGCAGTGACATCGCGTTCAGACTATATATTGTCGATAGCCCAACAAGAGCCGTCGCCCTTTCACTCCATCTTTTTCCCATGTCCTCTCCTCTCCGCATTGGTATTGCTGGTCCCGTTGGCTCGGGCAAAACGGCTCTGGTTGAAGCGCTCTGTCAGCAACTGCGCGACAAGTACCAGTTAGCGGTCGTCACCAATGATATTTACACCCAGGAAGATGCTCAGTTTTTGGTGAGGGGTGGAGCCTTGAGCAGCGATCGCATTCGCGGCGTCGAAACCGGCGGCTGTCCCCATACTGCGATTCGGGAAGATGCTTCGATTAACTTGACGGCGATCGAGGATCTGGAGCAGCAGTTCAACTTAGAGCTGGTGCTAGTTGAGAGTGGTGGCGATAACCTAGCCGCGACCTTTAGCCCTGAGTTAGTCGACTTAACCATATATGTGATTGATGTGGCGGGGGGCGACAAGATTCCTCGCAAGGGCGGGCCAGGCATTACCAAGTCTGATCTTTTAGTCATCAATAAAATCGATCTAGCTCCCTACGTCGGCGCAGATTTACAGGTGATGGAGCGCGATAGCCTCAAGATGCGCGGTGATAAGCCCTTTGTATTCACGAACCTCAAGGCTCAGGAGGGATTGGGTTCAGTTCAAGCTTTTATTGAACGCCATATTCCGGCAGCGACAGCAGCCCTATGAGGCGGCCCAGAAATCTAGCCTTTCCATCATCATGGGTTGTGATTGGCGATCGCCAATCACAACCTTCCAAGCAACTGAGAAACTATCAAACAAATCAATCAATTGCACCAAGCCAAATAAGGTAAACCGCCCCTGTTAATTTTCTATAAACTCACACATCACAAAGCGAAAGAATTGCCAAAGTTATTGAGCCAATCGCACAAATCTTGTATCAGGCGCCACTTTTCTAAAATCCAAATTCAGCTAGTAGCAAATATCACTCAGACCACTAAGAATTTTTGAATTAAACGTCAGCTTTCAAGTTTTCTGTATCACTGAAAACATTCTGAACAAATAATCTAAATAAAACGCTGAAAATCTAAGCATTAATACTGTGTATTTTCAAAAAATGTCATCATCCCAAAACTTATTTTGTAGCAAGGGAGACATTTTCACCAGCGTTGGCTGTCTAATATCTACAGAACCTCGTAAATCTGCGGAGGCTCTATTAACGGGCCTTTTAGCCGTGTGAGTCGTTGGTTCAAAACCGTGTTTAGAACACTTCCATAGTGGTATCTAGGATGTTTTTGGACTGTTCCAATCTGTTTTGTGGGGAACCATTCATCCATGTCCATCCAGTTAAATCGTCGTAAATTCCTGATCTTAGGTTCCGCGACAGCAGGTAGCGTTTTGCTCAAGTCCTGCGCTAGCACTTCCGAAGGCGGTGGTGATGCAGGCGGCAGTGCTTCCGGTGGCGGCGGCGGTGACACAATCAAAGTGGGCATTCTGCACTCCCTGAGTGGAACCATGGCCATTAGTGAAACCACCGTGGTTGAAGCTGAGCAGCTAGCAATTAAAGAAATCAATGCTGCCGGTGGCGTCCTGGGTAAGCAAATTGAGGCAATTGTTGAAGACGGCGGTTCTGACTGGCCCACCTTCAACGAGAAGGCCATCAAGCTGATCGACCAGGATGAAGTGGTGACCGTTTTTGGTTGCTGGACCTCCGCTAGCCGTAAGGCCGTGAAGGATACCTTCGAAACCAAGAACCACCAGCTCTGGTACCCCGTGCAGTACGAGGGCCAAGAGTGCTCCAAGAACATCTTCTACACGGGTGCTGCCCCCAACCAGCAGATTGAGCCCGCCGTGGATTGGCTACTGGAGAACAAGGGCACTGAGTTCTTCTTAGTCGGCTCCGACTACGTTTTCCCTCGTACCGCTAACACCATCATCAAGGCCCAGTTGGAAGCCAAGGGCGGCACCACCGTCGGCGAAGACTACCTGCCCTTGGGTAACAGCGAAGTTACGCCCATCATCTCCAAGATCAAGGCAGCGCTTCCCAACGGCGGCGTAATCTTCAACAGCCTCAACGGCGATAGCAACGTGGCGCTGTTCAAGCAGATGCAGGCAGCAGGCATGGGTCCTGACCTGTACCCCGTGATGTCGGTATCTATTGCTGAGGAAGAAGTTCGCCAAATCGGCCCCGAATTCCTCAAGGGTCACTACGCGTCTTGGAACTACTTCCAAAGCGTGGAAACGCCTGAAAATGCAAAGTGGGTTTCAGACTTCAAGGCTGAGTACGGACCCGAACGCGTCACAAATGATCCAATGGAAGCGGCCTATGTGATGGTCTATTTCTGGGCAATGGCGGTTGAGAAGGCTGGCACGACCGACATTGATGCCGTCCGCGAGGCAGCCTATGGCTTGACCTTCGATGCGCCCAACGGCCTCTACACCCTCAACCCCAACCACCACCTGTCTAAGGCGGTGCGCATTGGTGAGATTCGTGAGGACGGTCAATTTGACATTGTCTCTTCCAGCGACGGTCCCGTTGATCCCCTGCCTTGGAACCAGTACGTCGAAGACACCAAGGGTAAGGCCTGCGATTGGTCCGACCCCGAGAAAGGTGAGCAATACGACGCTTGAGCAACCGACTAGGCTCTAGGTAGAACTGACGCATAGGCGTAGGCTAAACGGGGAGCGATATCGCTCCCCGTTTGCGTTTCAAGATTTATTTTTGTACGAGGAAAACCAAAGATGATCCTGCAAGGACTCTTTGACGTGCTGTTCAATGGATTGAGCATTGGCGCCGTTTTATTGATTGCCGCCCTGGGGCTCGCGATCATATTTGGCCTTATGGGGGTCATCAATATGGCCCATGGGGAGTTGATGATGTTGGGGGCCTACACCACCTTTGTGGTGCAAAACGCCTTCAAGCCCCTGGCAGATACGCCGCTCTTTGGCCTCTACATTTTTGTGGCCCTGGCGGCAGCCTTTTTAGTTGCAGCAGCAATGGGCCTGTTCTTGGAGCGCCAGGTGATTCGCTATCTCTACGGGCGCCCGCTGGAAACACTTCTGGCTACCTGGGGCGTGAGTCTGATGCTGAAGCAGTTTGTGCGCAGCGTGGGCTGGTCCATGGCCATTGGCATTGGCATTTTTGCCCTGCTGTTTTGGGGTGGCCAGGCCATTCTCAAACGCAAGATTGACTGGCAGCGGCTGAAAGGCAGGGCATTGACGATTCTGCTGCCTCTGTCCAGCGCGATCGCCCTCATTACCGGCTTCCTGCTCAACAACAACAAAGCCCTCGCCAAACCCTGGTTCAGCGCCCGCAACATCGACGTGACCGCACCAGGCTGGCTGCGCGGTCAGGCGATCAACTTATTTCCAGAGGGCATGGCCGACAACGCCTTGCTCAAAACAATCTTCTCCGTTCCATCCGCCCGCCTGTTTATCATTGCCCTCACCGTCCTGTGCTTGGCAGGCACCTATTGGTTCCTCCAGCGTTCCGCTTGGGGCTTGCGCATCCGCGCCGTGACCCAGAACCGTGAGATGAGCGCCTGCCTTGGCATCCCCACGGACACTGTTGATGCCCTCACCTTTGCCTTGGGCTCCGGCCTGGCCGGGATCGCGGGCTGCGCAGTGACGCTATTGGGTTCGGTGGGTCCAAACTTGGGCAGTAACTACATCGTTGACGCTTTTATGGTGGTGGTCGTTGGTGGGGTTGGCAAAATCATTGGCAGCGTTGTGGCGGCGATCGCGATCGGCACCATGACTTACCTCCTGGGCTCCGGCAATATCCCTCTCTGGATGACCCAGCTCAGCCTCAACGAAACGCTACAGCCGGTGTTTGATTTCTTCAGCTTCTTCGCCACCACCAGCATGGCCAAGGTGATGGTCTTTGCTTTGATCATCGTCTTCTTGCAGATCAAACCTGCGGGCCTCTTCCCCCAGAAAGGACGCGGCGCAGAAATATAAGCAGACGGTTTGCACTATGCCCCTCTTAGGGGCGAAGCATTCGGCTGAAATTCTCTGATCCTTCACCGCAAAGAAGTTACTGAATGCTTCGCCCTTAACCAGTTCAACAACTGCATCAGCAGCCTTTAAACCACAGGACCGAACCGTGACAGCAGTCGCACCCACAACCAAAACCAAACAAAAGCCCTGGCTTAAAGAAGTCGCCATCGTCGCAGGCTTTGCCCTCTTCTTCGCCGTGCTCATGCCGCTGCTGATACCGGTCAGCCGCCTGCAAATCCTGGGCCGATTCCTTTCCCTGGCCATCGTTGCCCTGGGCATCGACCTCGTCTGGGGCTATACCGGCCTACTTAGCCTGGGCCATGGCATCTTCTTTGCCCTGGGCGGCTACGCCCTGGCCATGAACCTGAGCCTGCAACTGCCGGAAGGCAAGATCCCGGAATTCTTCAGCCTCTACGGCGTGGAGAAACTGCCCTTCTTTTGGCAGCCGTTCAACTCCTTTCCCTTCACCCTGGCCGCGATTTTCATTGTCCCAGCCGTCATCGCCGGACTGCTAGGCTATGTCGTTTTTCGCAACCGCATTCGCGGGGTCTACTTCTCGATCTTGACCCAGGCGGCCCTGGTGGTTTTCTTCAACTTCTTCAACGGTCAGCAAAAGCTGATTAACGGCACCAACGGTTTGAAGACTGCTTCAGCAGAATTGTTCGGAGCACAGGTGGGCAGCGAGGGCGTTCAATTTAAGCTCTACCTACTGACCATTTTTCTCCTCGTCGGCGTCTATGGCCTCTGTCGTTGGTTGACCAGCGGTCGCTTTGGGCGGTTGCTGATTGCCATTCGCGACGATGAGCCTAGGGTGCGTTTTTCGGGCTATGACCCCACGAGTTTTAAGGTGCTGGTGTTTGCCGTTTCGGGGGCGATCGCAGGCATTGCCGGAGCCCTCTACACCGTGCAATCCGGCATCGTCTCGCCTCAATATATGGACATTGCCTTCTC
>CALECT010000116.1 GCA_937949725.1 uncultured Pseudanabaenaceae cyanobacterium | reverse complement strand
CTCCACAGCCTTCCCCGCCGCCTTATCCCCCAACTTCAAGAAAAACGGCAAGCAAGGCGCCAACAGCTTCACCAACAAAGCAATATCCATAGCAGAGCGTCTAGGAAAGAACTAGAAGTATCTATCAACCCTAGCGTTTCCCCCCAGACTTGCCCGCCATAGTCACAATTATCAAACCGCGACAGACAGCCCAACGCATCGCCCATCAGGCCCACTGCCAGCTCTGCCTTACAACTGTGAGCTAAACCTCACCACCAAAAGTGACAACCGATGAGATCCCTCCAATAGGGCTCACCATTGAACCAATCATTTCTACATTGCAAGCGATCAAAACCAACAATGACATATCAATCTGCACTGACTCACCGCTCTTGAGCTAGCGGACGCCATTCTTAGTGCAAATACTCACTCTCACATGTGGGACAACGCATTCGGATAGCCTGGAAAGACTGAGATGACTAGCTTTACACATCACCTACTTCGCAGACCAGTGCCCTCCCATCCAACCTTATTTCGGCATGTATTTGGCCAAAATAGCCGCTAACTTAACCTTGGTTGCTTCAGGAGCAGCCTCTAACGGCGTCATCAAACCTGCGGCCAAAGCTGAATGAGCCGCTGAAACCGGCATCTCAGCGCTTAACTGTTTAACCGTTGCTCGAATCACCTTTTGAGCATTCACCGCATTTTTCTGCAAATTGCCAATCACCATCTCAACTGTGACATTGTCATGGTCGGGGTGCCAGCAGTCGTAATCCGTAACCATCGCTAGAGTTGCATAGGCAATTTCTGCCTCTCGCGCCAACTTCGCCTCCTGCAAATTGGTCATGCCAATTATGCTGGCTCCCCAACTGCGGTAGAGATTGGATTCTGCCTTGGTTGAAAATGCAGGGCCTTCCATACAAATGTAAGTCCCACCGCGATGGAGATCTGAGCCTTCTAGGTTTAAGCTCTCCACCGCATCCCCCAGGATCTGGCTCAATTTGGAGCAAACGGGATCGCCAAAGCCAATATGGGCAATGATGCCTTCGCCAAAGAAGGTCGAGACTCGGTGCTTTGTCCGGTCAATAAATTGGTCTGGAATGACCATGTCTACGGGCTTCATTTCTGCTTTGAGGGAGCCCACTGCCGAAGCGGAAATGATGTAGTCCACACCTAGGGACTTCATGGCGTAAATATTGGCGCGGTAGGGCAGTTCTGTGGGCAGCAGGTGGTGGCCGCGACCATGGCGGGGCAAGAAAGCAACGCGGGTGCCGTCAAGGGTGCCAATGATGAAGGCATCGGAGGGCTCACCGAAGGGAGTTTCGATGCGGCGCTCTTCGACGTCTTGCAGGGCTTCCATTTTGTAGAGGCCGCTGCCACCGATGATGCCAATCTTGATTGTGTCGCTACTGCCCATGAGCCCGAGGGGTTAGTTTTCTGGAAGTCCTCGGTTAGTTTGCCATGGATGGAAGGCTTGGGTTGGATCCTCAGGATTTTCTTATCTGTGGGCGTTGGGGCTGGCTGCTGCGAATCGGGGGCTGGGCTGGGATGGGTTTTGATTTGGAGATTGGGGAGAGAGCGCAGAGCTTGGGCTAAACCCGCCCTTACTGCGATCGCTATCCAAAGGCCTTGCCCAAGGTCGGAAAAAGTCTGCTGTTGCCCATGGCAAAGTCGGTTATCTCGCAAAGCCCTACGGTTTTCCCGAAATGGTCCGTACATTCACTGTGTTCTTGAACATAGCCATCATTCAGTGACCTTCTACAGACCTTTCACCCCACAGCTGTTGTCATACGGCTTGCCAAGGTGTCTGGATGTGCCGCTGCTTGACTTCGATCACAACTGTTGAGGTTTCATGTTTTCGAAACAATCCCAATTTTTACGGGCGCTGCTAATCGTCTTCTTGGTTCTGCTCCTGCAGATTCCCACCGCAATGTTAGGCAACGTCGCCAATGATCGTCAAAAGCTCCGCGCTGAGGCCGTTAGCGAAATCACAACGAAATGGGGGGCCTCTCAGAACATAGTTGGCCCCAAGCTCTATGTTCCTTACAACAAGCGCGTAACCACCGGGGAAGGTGACAAGCAATTCACGAAGACGGAAAGTAAATACGCAGTCTTTTTGCCGGAACAGCTCGATATTACGGGTGAGCTGAAAACGGAAATTCGCAAGCGCAGTATTTTCGAAGTCCCGGTCTATACCAGCGACCTCAATCTCCAGGGCAGTTTTGAACGCCCCAACCTAGCCAACTGGGGCGCTGCGGATCCGAAAGACGTGCAGTGGGACCAAGCGGAGTTAGTGATTGAGATTTCCGATGCCCATGCCCTCAATGTCAAAGCAGAAGCTGCCTGGGCGAATAAGCCTCTGGAGTTTGAAGCGGGTAAAGGTAGATACGGCAACCAGAACGTAGATCCCAATCAATATGATGCCTACAGTGGCCAGCTTATTGCCGCCAGCTCGGGCATTACCGCGAAGCTCAACGGCAAGATGGTGGGAGAGAAGTTTGACTTCACCATTCCTCTCCGCCTTCAGGGCAGCGAGCGGTTGACCTTTGCGCCGCTAGGTAAAGAAACCAATGTCAAAGTGGCGGCGAATTGGGGCGACCCCAGCTTCCAGGGCAAATGGTTGCCTGCGGATTCCACGATTGAGAGCGATCGCTTCGAAGCCAACTGGACGGTCCAGGCGATCGGTCGCAACTTTGGCCAAAGCTGGAGCGGCGACAGCCCTGTCTCCGATGCCACAATCCGCGAATCGCTGTTTGGCGTAGACCTGATTACACCGGTAGACACCTACCGCATGTCCCAGCGCAGTTTGAAGTACAACTTCCTCTTCCTACTGCTCACCTTCGTCACCTTCTGGCTGTTCGAAATCACCTCGAAGCTGCGGGTTCACCCCCTGCAATACCTGCTGGTGGGTGCGGCAATGACAATGTTCTACCTGCTGCAACTAGCGCTGTCCGAGCACATCGGTTTCGACTTGGCTTACTTGGCCTCTAGCGCAGCCGTGGTGGTGATGATTATGAGCTACTCCATTGCAGTGCTGCGGGCCAAGTCTCGCGGTTTGGTTGTGGGCTTGATGGAAGCGGGCCTCTATGGTTACCTCTACTTCGTTTTGGCGAGCCAGAGCTACTCACTGTTAATTGGCTCCTTCGGGCTCTTTGGCTTCCTAGCGGTGGCGATGTTCTTCACCCGCGATATGGATTGGCTGGAGCCCTCGGCTCCCAAGCCCCCCAAAGCGCCGAAGCCTCCTGTGATGACCAATCCGCCAGCACCACAGCAGCCTTTGCCACCTTCAGATGCTCAAGGTTAACGAGCTGTATCTAACTGAATAGCCCGGAAACCCCCGGTGTCTAGGAAGACACCGGGGGTTTGGTTTGGCCTATAGCGTGAGCGTTGCGGCGTTGTCGATTTTGCCTTGGTGGGTGCCAAATCGCTGGAAATAGCCCTGCAGTTCCTGGGGAAATTGCTCAAAGTTAAAGTCGCTGTCCCCATGGGCAATGTCAGCCCAGAAGTAGCGGAGGTGAGGGGTCAGTTCAGCAATTTGTGCTTCGGATAGTTCCAATGCTGAGACAGAGAGGAGATTGGTCATGAAAGGTTGGGAGCGATCGCCCATCCAATCCCGCGACTGTTGCTGCAACTCCGGCCACTCCGGAGCACTGCCAATGCGGAAGCTTTCGAAGGACAGGACTGTCTCCGCCGCTGATTGTTTGTAATGCAACAGCCGGTAGGGGTGGGGATAGCTCACCAATGAGCCCGTAGTAATTTCGGTGAGACCCTCTTCTTGGGTGACATCCTGCACATGCAAATGCCCTGTGAACACCAGCGTAACCTGGTGCGCTTTGAGAATGGCCTTCAGCCGTTCCGTGTTGCGTAGCAGATAGCGTCGCCCCATGGGATGCTTCGCCTGCTCGGGCAGGTGCTCTAAGACATTGTGATGAATCATTAGCCAAGTGGCTTCAAATTCATCTTGTCCCTGACTCAGTTCCACCTCTAGCCAGTCCAGCTGGGCCTTGTCTAAACGACCAATGAGCTTACCGTCATCGTCAAATTGGTTGGAGTTAAGGCCAATCAAACGCAGTCCCGGCACTGGACTGACGCTGTACCAGATCTGCGTTGGGTCTGCCTGTCCGCCTGCACCGTAGCCAAATGATTCATAGAGCCGGGCAAATTCGTGGCTGCCAATGCGATCTTCATCGCCCTCGGGCACCACGACATCGTGATTGCCTGGAATGACGTAGCAAGGAAAGGGCAATTGCTTGAGCCGGGCTGATAGCCATTCGTGGTTTTCCCGCTCGCCGTGTTGGGTGAGGTCGCCGGGGAGGAGGAGAAAGTCGATGTCGAGTTGACTGACGTGATCGAGGACTTGCTCTAGGGCGGGGATGCTGACTTCGACGAGGTGGAAGCGGCTGGGGTGGTCCCAAATGGTGTGGGGTAGGCCAATGTGGAGGTCGCTGGCGATCGCAAACCGAATATCCAAGCTCATGAGGTTCGATACAGAAGGACAAGCGGCAACCCAGCACAGGCACCAGTCTCTTATTGTAACTAGCAGAAAAAATTTGCCCTGTCTCGATTAGCACTATGCTCGGAGAAGGCGGTGCCACTTTGACTGGCTCACCTAATCATTCCTCCAGCTCACACACTCCGATGGCCAAAGGGCAACTCCGACTCGACCCCAGCAAAATCATCTACCTGCTCACCTATCGAAAAGTCGGTGACAAATCTAGAGCTTTAGGCCAGGGCGGTTTTGCCATCACCAATCCTGAAGCCCTGCGCGTCGGCATCGAGCGATTGTTCTGGCAGGGTAATCTGGTTGCCGATGGAAACGATGGCTATGGTCCCAAGTACAAAATCACCGGGACAATGCAAGGCACCCTAGGCGAGTCCCTAGACGACGTGACCCTAGCCCTCCTGCACCATCCCGAGGAAGGGGCCTACGACTTCATTACGTTATTCTTACCGTCAGGTCGCAAGTAAAACGATGGATAGCTCTACAGTTCGACTGTTTCAGCGGATTCGCCTCACCCGTGACCAAGACCAATCTGCCGGTCAGCAGGGATGGACGGGCACAATTATGGATTACCAGGATGGCGCTGACCATGCCCAGGTCGAGATTGACCCCCGATTCACACCCCAAACGTTTCTGGGGGTTGCCTTAGCAGACTTGGAATTGCTCTCGCTGGAGCCTTCCCAGTAGAAATCCGATTTTTGGCCTCTAATCCCCAGCCTTGCTATTTCACCCCAGTCAAAAATCGGATTTCTCAGGGCTAATCATCTCAGGGCTAATCGTGGGATGCTAAAGACCGAAATTCTAAACCAGGAGCCTGAGCCTTGGCCGTTGTCCGCCGCGTTCGCCAGCACGTCAATCCCTTCGCCATCAAATACCAAACCCCAGTCACCCCGCCCGACTGGAGCGAAATCTTTGAGGACCCAAACCGGCCCCTCCACCTCGACATCGGCTGCGCTCGCGGGCAATTCTTGCACAACTTCGCCCCCATTGCTCCAGACTGGAACTTCCTCGGCATCGAAATCCGCGAGCCTCTCGTTCATTCCGCTCTGAAGCAGCTTGATGAATCAGGTCTACGTAACCTCCATTTCATCTTCTGCAACATCAACAACTCCCTCGCCCCTCTGCTTCAATCATTACCAGAGGGTGTATTCCAGCGGGTCAGCATCCAATTCCCAGACCCCTGGTTCAAGAAGCGTCACCAAAAGCGTCGGGTGACGCAGCCAGCACTTGTTCAGCAGATAGCAGATAGCTTGCCCAGTGGTGGCATCGTCTTCTTGCAGTCCGATGTCTTGGATGTGGAACAGGACATGTGCGATCGCTTTTCCGAGAATCCCGACTTCCAACGCCAAGGCAAAGACTGGCTACCTGAGAACCCAATGCCAGTGCCTACTGAACGGGAAACCCTCACTCAGAAAAAGGGAGAGCCTGTGTATCGAGCTGTCTTTAAACGCCGAGAATCGTAATTGAGATTGGCTCAGCATTCATCGTAACTTTATATACAAGAAAAGCTCTCTGCATAACTAAAGCGATGGATTTTTCGATACTGAAGACTTGCCAGCCCCTTAATGGATATGTTTATCTAATTTCAGGTATTACCAGGATATGGCTTTTCACGACTATCTAAGTCGAATTTCTTTCTTGAAGGGTATGTAAAATCATATATCTAATACTAGAATCTCAAATTTGGTTATGTGATATTTAATTTGTCGGCCACAAAGCTTAATTGCCTTAGGCTGTATTAAAGAAAAGGAGGCTTTGAGTCAAGCCTTCGCATTCTGTCTAAGCTATCTGCTGGAATCTCAATGGGTCATATTTCCTAATGTGTACCTGTACCGTCAGTGAACAGCTGTTTCTGTCATGCTTAGACTATGGGAGCCCTGTAAGTATCCTTTTTTAGTTACTCTAACTTCAAGGAACTCATTCAAGTAACTTCATCAAGCCGCGATTAACGATCTGCATCTACCTCAATCTAAGGATCTGTTGAGGGATAATCACAATGCGTTTTAAGAATACTTCGTTAGGGATGTTCGTAGCTATCTCAATTCTGACTCCGGGATATGTTGCAAATGCTGCCAATATTTCCAGTAGTACTGGCATCTTTACCGAGAGTACGGAAGGGGTAAACGTTATTGGAATAGGGACGAATCAACTATCTTGGGGAGTTCCTAGCGATGGTGGCTTGCAGAGTTCATATCGCTTCGATGGTATGACGAACTTTGATGCTCCTGAAGATGGTAGTAGCTTTGTTTTGGGAAATTTTGTGCATAACAATTTCCCAGTTGTCGCAGGAGGTGCTATTACCAGTACAAACTTAGCTGTTGAACTATTAGGTGATCTCAATAGAGTTTTCAACTTTGAGATTGCTCACTTCGAAACGCCTAATGGTGATGCTATTTGTGCAGCAGGAGGCAGTAATCCTTGTCCAGACCTAGTTTCCTTCACCAGTCTCTTTTCGCCTGAAACAATCAATCTCAACGATCAGAACTTTCTTCTGGAGATTGTTGGGTTTCAGCAAGGAGGCACCACGACGCCTAGCTTCCTGACCTTAGAAAACCAGACCAACTCTGCCGAACTCATAGGTAGATTGACACCACCGACTGCTGTGCCTACTCCTGCATTGTTACCCGGCTTAGTCAGCCTGGGGTTAGCCACACTGCGTAAACGCCGTAATGTTCAGGCTTCTGCTACTTAGTCTTCTCTCACCCTTCGATTGGCCGCTTTCTTCGGTCTATCAAGACTGCATTGAATTTCCTGTAAGCCCTTTACTGGGAGGTTCACGAGCCAATGTTAATCGACTGACACTGGTTTTCTTGGCTATCCAGTTTTACTTTTCCTTCGAGTGGCATAATACCAGCGACCCATTCTTCGAGCGGGGTAATCTCACCTCAGCCCATATATAGAATCTCTCTGGCAAAGCATCATCCTGGCCCGCCTCTCAGTTGCCCAATGGCAACGGGGCAGCCACCGTTGACCTACCAGAACCTTGGCGCAATAGCAGCTTGCTACCACTACGGCAAAGCTCTCGGCACCTTGCTGATCAGCATTGTTCTAGTGGGCAATCAAGCATCCCCTCTAGTGAGCAATCCGGGCTAAAGCATAGACCTATTGTGAAATTGGCACCATAAAGAGCTGAAAATCTTGTACAGAAAGATTTATAGATTCTGCGCTTTTACGAAAACTAAAGCCCCTGCCAACAAAGACTTTCAGACGCTTGAAGGCTTAATTCACCATAGCTATCATAGATAGCCTTGCTATCGGCAAATAGCTTGAGCTACAGCATGGACGACTGTGAATTCGCTTTGTCAATTATCTGCTAAAAAATCTTCTCTTACCCATCCAGTAGCACCGGAGTCGGGAAACTTGACTTCGTACCATGTAAATCCCGTATTATCTGAACCAGACTTCAATACGCTTACATTGTCACCATTTAGCCCATAGTGCTTAATTCTATGATGCTTGCCCGGCCCAATGCGAACGTTAATTTGGGCATCTGCATCAGACGCAGTGAGAGAGACACTTTGACCAATACCATAAGCCTGGTTTAAGTCTTGAACAAGATTTCTACTCAGACCAGATGAAGAGGTCGTCTCACCCAAGTTGTTGCTGTCATTCTCAATTGTGCTTTGAGCAGATTGTCTGCGAAGGCTAGGCACAGAAGAGGACTCATCAGAAGATTGTTGCTGAGTTGGCTGAGATTCACGTAGTTCAGGGATCTGAACGATAATTGTTTGGTCTTGTTGAAACTGCTGCTCGCTAACAGTGGAACTACTAGAAGATGATGATGAGGTCAACTGAGGATCGCGGTTAAACCAGATACCTAGTAGGCTACCAATTGCAGTGATAATGGCGGCTGCACCTGCAAGCAAGCCTGTTAAGCCACTATTGCTAGCCTTGGAATCGTTATCATTGTCCATCTGTGTAACTCCAGAATTTATTAAAATATTTGAGGAATAATGCGCTTGCTCACATGCTAAAAGAGTCTTTGGCTTGAACTAAATAGGCCAATCGACTTACATCCTTATTGTAACTAAGAGAAGTCCGTCTATCTCTTGATGTGAGCGTAAATAGCGTTTACCCTCGCAAATTTGTAAGATCGCTGCGCTGCCCCTCTAACTTTCAACGCCAAAACCCAAGCTGGCTGAGAGACAATCCTTTTCCCATCCCCACCGAGCGAGAAAACGTCACCCAATGGGAAGCTCTGCCCTCATACACAGCGTTTTCCGAGCCGACTCTATTCAGCTTCTCCGAATAGAGCCTCTACATGCAAGGGCTTTCGAGCAGGATGTAGCTCACCGGGCACCGAAAGGCTGTAGTTCTGAAACCTCCAAGCCATAACCTTCTCTGAGTTTTTACAACCCAAGTTGTCCCAACTAGATCAAATGCGATGGCATAATACCAGCGACCCATTCTTCGAGCGGGGTAACCTCACCTCAGCCCCTATATGGAATCTCTCTGGCAAAGCATCACCCTGGCCCGCCTCTCAGTTGCCCAATGGCAGCGAGGCAGCTGGCTACATCGCTTCACCGTGGGCCTACTAGAGCCCTGGCGCAATAGCAGCTTGCTCAACCACTATGGCGAAGCCCTCGGCACCTTGCTGATCAGCATTGTCCTAGGCTTAGCTCCCTTTGTGGACAACACCCTCACTGCTGTGCTGTTAATTGCCTGCGGAGGCCTCTGGTTTCTACTCACGATTTCTGATAAGCCGGGCCGGGGGTTAACGCCTATACACCTCGTGGTGGCGCTCTATTGGGGGTGCATGTTGCTCGCCACAGGCCTATCGCCGGTGAAAACAGCTGCCGCCACAGGTCTCGTGAAAGCCAGCCTCTATTTGGCACTGTTCTTGCTAGCCGCAAGAGTCTTCCGCAATGGTCGTCTGCGTAACTGGGCTGTGATGGTCTACCTCTTTGTGACCCAAGTAATTAGCGTCTACGGTATTCGCCAGCATTTCTTTGGGGCAGATGCTTTAGCAACCTGGGTAGACCCCAATTCTCCCCAGGCCCAAACCACAAGGGTTTATAGCTACTTGGGGAACCCCAACCTGCTGGGTGCTTATCTCATGCCCGGCATCGCCCTCAGCATTGCAGCCTTCTTTATTTGGAAGCGAATCGGGCCTAAGGCCTTGGCAGCACTGATTTTCCTAACCAATTCAGCCTGCCTCGTGCTGACCTATAGTCGCGGTGCCTGGATTGGCATGTTGTTGACCCTGGCGACTTTTGCATTGCTTCTGCTGGCTTGGTTGAGTGTGAAATTTACGCCCTTTTGGCGACGCTGGGCCTTGCCTGCGGTTCTGGGAGCCGGTACAGCCTTTGTCATTGTTGCTGTCGTTGCTTTGGAGCCCCTACGCACGCGAGTCGCCAGCATGTTTGTGGGTCGTCAAGACAGCAGTAATAACTTCCGCCTCAATGTCTGGGCTGCGGTGGGGGACATGATTAAGGACCGTCCTGTCTTTGGCATTGGACCCGGTAATCAGGCGTTTAATTCTATTTATCCGCTATATCAGCGACCTCGCTACACCGCGCTGAGTGCCTATTCCATTTTCCTGGAAACGATTGTTGAGCTTGGGTTTGTTGGGTTTGTCGCTTTTATTTGGATGCTGACAGTGATCTTTAGCCAGGGATGGCGCTCGTTGAAAACCCTGCGAGACAAGGGCAATCTCCAAGCGTTTTGGTTGATGGGGGCGATCGCTACTCTCCCCGGAGAACTCGGCCAAGGCCTCTTCGATACCGTCTGGTTCCGCCCCGAAATCCAAACCCTCTGGTGGCTCTGCGTTGGTCTTATCGCTAGCTTCTACAGCCCTATTCAACAGAGTTTGGGAAACAAAGACCCCAGAAAGGAGCTTTCAGCAACGCTTTAACAGTGGATGATGGCGTCCTCTCCTGCCTAATCATTCGCTCGGATAGTCGATAGAGTGATTAGGTAATGCCGGGAGCAACATCATATTTGGGTGACTATCTCAGCGTCTCTATAATCTGGAACCTGGCCCTTGCCCCCAGCGTCATTGAAGGGGATTCCCCCTGCCCCACTTGGCAAAATTCTCTATTAAGCTGATAATCGCCAAGGCGTTCTGGGAACGCTATATACCTGAAGGTTAAACCTGTCGGCAAATCTATGGCCCTGTCCTCTATCAAATTATCTCCTCGAAGAATGGCTCAGCGATCGCTGCTGCGCAACAAGGACTTGGACTTCTTGATCCTGACAGGTTGCTCCTGCTTGATTACATTGCTCCACCACCCCACCCTGAACCATCTCCAGGGCAACAGCGGCAGCAGTCATGCCAAGACACCTACCCCCACAGGTAATCATCACAGCAGTTCTAGCCCCTCTCACAACAGCTTCGGCAGCTACAACGCTGTGACTCCAAAGCGCCAAAGCTTCACCCTGGAAGATGAAGAAGCTTAGGATTTAAGCCAGTTCTCTCATAAACATCAAAAGCCCCGTGACTAAGTACTTGTAGTCACGGGGCTTTTGATTGAATCAGCGAAGGCCGAAGCAAAACTGCCTTTGGCCTTCGCTCAATCTGACTTACATCAGAGAAGGCTTGTGGCGAATCATGTCCATGAATTCGCGACGCTTCATCTCATCTTCGGCGAA
>CALECT010000115.1 GCA_937949725.1 uncultured Pseudanabaenaceae cyanobacterium | reverse complement strand
GCCCAAGACTTGACGCTCCCCAAGGGGACGTCCAGATGCTGGGCAATTTCTGATTGACTTAAGCCTTCGTAGTAACTTAACTCTAAAATCCGGCGATGCTTCTCGGGGAGTTGGGCCAAAGCCTGCTGCACCTGGTCACGGCGCTCTGCCATGGCAGCCTGTTCAAAGGGAATGGAGGCGGTCGCCGTGGGGCTCAAGCAGTTTTGCCAGCGGGTTAATATCTGTCTCCGGTTATTGCGTTTTCGGATGCGGTCGATGGCTCGCGATCGCGTCACCATAGATAAAAATGTGCCCAAGCTGCCTCGTTTGCCATCGAAAAGTCGGGGCAGGGCGATAAAAATTTCCTGGGTGAGGTCCTCTGCTTCATTGGCATTGCGCAGTAGCCGTAGTGCCAGGTTGTAGACGAGGCTGGTATAGCGATCGTAGATCTCACCTAAAGCTTCGGTCTGCCCAGCCTTCAAGGCTTCGATCAGTTGCTCGTCGGTTTGATGTTGGGTCACAAGATTGGCGATCGCATCCATTGCTAGGGTTGTTAGCCTCGGCATCGGTTACCCCACCACTGATGTTGAACCATCTCGACCCCTCACATTTGTTCTAAGAACTAATACGCGTGGCAGAACTAACTGGATGCAGTGTGAGGGAATATTGGGGTGAGGCGATCGCCCTAACGCCGTCATAGAAAAATCTTTAGTCTTCAGCCACCGACAAACAGCTGATTGGGAAGCTGAAACTTGGACTAGTTAGCGGCAGAGGCTCATAAATCGAATTTCTAGCTCTATCTCAGTATTTGGGCTGAAGTCGTGCTACGCCAATATGCTGATGAATACTAGTTTTTTACGCCTGTGCGACAAGAATCGTTGCTTGAGTCTCTTAGAATGCAATGTTTTTGTCTTTTCTTGATATTTTCTTAAGAATAATGAGACTGGAGTTCATCTCAACTTTTTATATAATGCCGATTTCCTTGCATTGTATAAAAAACATGTTTACTTAGATCTCTGTGTACTATATCGAACAATTAAAGGGAGTATTATCTATAGAGAAAAAGAGGCTTTCGTTCGGTTGGGGAGCTCTTAATGTCCCTTGTTGAAGCCCATCAGGTTCGTCAGGCCTGTCATCTGCCAGCGTTTTAGCTCTCTTGGAGCTAAAACGCTTCTGGTTCCGGTTACGTAATATCCATAATCAGAATGAGGATTTTCTCATGGCAACTCGTTTACACTCAGCCCTCTTGGCAGGAGCAGTTGCAACCAGTGTTATTGCAACTGCAGAGGTCGCTCAATCAGCGACACCTGACTTTAATGGTGGCAGTAGCATTCTAAGCTCTATTACAGATCTTTCCATTCCTGGCTACGGCATCTTTGATGTTAATTTCCGAACTCCTAATTTCAATGGTGCCTATGGTGGTAATAATCCATTCTTCTTAGGAAATGAAGCAGGTGCCGATGCTGCTGTAGATGCAATCAATTCCGTTTTGGACATTACTTCAGTAAATGGTCTTGAATTTGGAGAGGGGCTCAACAACAATGGCAATACCAATCAAGGTTTTGGTGCAACCCAGCGAAATGCTTACCTAGTACCTTACCTACTCCAAAATGGAGATTCAGAGGTACTCAATAAGCTGGGTAGTTATGATGGCGATGATTGGGTGAGGAGTAATTTTGCAGCGGTCGCTGTGACAGAGTCTGGCTCTCAAACAGCTCCGACGACTTCGTATGCTATCTTTACCCAAACTCAAGCAGTACCAACTCCAGCACTCTTGCCTGGGTTGATTGGTTTTGGCATGAGCGTTGTGCGCAAGCGTAAAAAGCAACAAGACAATCTACTATCAGCCGCCTAGAACTCATACGAGTGTTATACCTCACAGAAAAAAGCAACTTGCCTTAAGGCAAGTTGCTTTTTTATCACTTTCTTCTCAGAAGTCAGACTTTTCTAGAAAAGTCTGACTTCTTGCTTTGGTCAACAAGTTGTTTAACCAACCAATTCCTTCACTTTGTTCATGATGCCCACGGGGTCAATACCCTGGTGAGGATACTGTTCCCACAGACCGCCGCAGCCTTCTTCATGGGTGGCGAGGCTCGCGAACTTAGGTGTGAGGCCACGCTCCAGCAACCAAGTGCCAAAGCGGCTACCCAAGCCAGTGCGCTTGTTGAAGGGCTCAACGGTGATGACAAAAGGAGACTTACCAATCTTGGCGATGGTCTCTTCGTCCACCACGTTCAAGGTGCCCTTGTTAATTAGGCCCACGTTGATGCCATCCTTCTTGAGGCGCTCAACCGCATCCAGTGCACGGTAAACCGCATCACCAAAGGCAACGATGTAGCCCGCATCGCCTTCGCGAATCACATCATCTTTGCCGGAGACAAACTTATAGTCGCCGCCGAAGAAGTCGTTGCCGTTCTCGTCCAGCACCATGGGCACTTTGGAGCGAGTGGAGAAGATGAAGCGTAGGCCGGGGTCGTTGAAAACCGACTTAACGCAAGCGGTCATCTGGTTGGCATCGACGGGGAAGTAGAGGTTGGTGGGGTAACCATCATCCAAACCGTTGTCGGCAAACATGTTGTTGATACCGAAGTGGCAGGTGTTGTCTGCCATGTCATCGATGCCAGCGTGGGAGAAGTGACACAGCAGGTTGGAGTTGTTAAGGCGAGCCATGGTGATCTCGGAAATACACATTTCCAAGAAGGCACTGAAGGTTGCAAAGATGCCTTGCTTGCCTTTTTCCATGCCGAAGCCCGCTGCTGCGGAGAGGTTGCCGCGCTCCTGAATGCCGCCGCTAATGAAGACTTCAGGGTAAGCATTGCGGATATGAACCAGACCGCAGGAGCCTTCCAGGTCGCTATCGACT
The DNA here is from genome assembly GCA_937949725.1 of uncultured Pseudanabaenaceae cyanobacterium. GTDB lineage: Bacteria > Cyanobacteriota > Cyanobacteriia > PCC-9006 > JAAUQQ01 > JAAUQQ01. Next base: position 45,012 of record CALECT010000115.1, on the reverse strand, counting down.
ACGAGGACCTTGTCCTTGCGCTCTTGCTCGCTCATGCCGCCGAGGACTTCAACGACCGCTTGACCGAAGACGTTACGGTTGGAGCCCTGCTCTTTAGAAGCACCGATGAATTCGTAGTCGTTGCTGGGCTTCTCGGTGTTCTTGAGAATCTCAGCGGCTTTGGGGTGACCCTTCGACTCTAGATAGGTGATAGCTGCAGGCACGGAAATCACATCGTGGCCGTGGTTGGAGCCTTCTAGACCTTCAATGCCGGGGCACATGGGGCGCTTGATGATCACAGCGAAGGGGCCGGGGGTGCTGATGGCTTCGCAAATGCAGGCGTAAAGCGCATCGATGTCTTCGCCGTTGCACTCATTGGTCTTGAGACCGTGACCTTCCAGGGTCTTCTTGACGCTGTAACCACCCAGGTACTTAGAAGGATTACCGGCGATGGTGACGTCGTTGTCATCAATGAGTAGCTTGACGTTAATTTGCTGAGCCACGGCGAGGCGAGCCGCCTCAGCATCGTTACCTTCTTGCTGGGAGCCATCGGAGCCTAGGCAGAAAGCAACTTTGCCAGGGTTCGCCAGGGCGACGCCATTGACGTAGGGCCACATGTGACCGAGGCGACCGGAGCTGAACTTAACGCCGGGAGTGAGGCCAAGCTCGGGGTGACCGGGCAGCTTGGAGTTAGCAGCGCGATACTGCATCAGCTGCTCAGCGGGCAAGTCACCAGCCAAAGTGGACATCAAATACTGGGTACCCACACGGTGTCCCGCTTCGTCAAAGAAGGTGGGAATGTAGTTGTCGGGCTGGCTCTTGAAGAGCGCATCGAGGATCATCACCTCGGGGATAGTGTCGTAGGGACCGCCAGTGTGGCCACCCACGCCGCGAGCTGCGCCGGTAGCCGTGAAGAACACAAGGGCATCACGGCAAAGCTGGATATTGGCCTTCAGCGCTTCCCGCTGCTCGTTGGTCAAGGCTGCCACGGAGGGATCGAGCGAGACGGATTTGTACTGGTTCAAATCGATCGGGAAAGTGCCGAGGTCAAGACCCATAGCTTTGATATCTCCTAAATTTGAGGTCGTCTGCGTCTTCAAGACGCGGTTCACAGTGAACTTAACAATTGTTCAATATGAACCTTTGGACTATCTTCGGTGATTTTGGAGCCGGGGTCTACCCGATCCGGGCAAAGTCTTTCCAGCAAGGGGGCTCAAAGGTCATGGGAGGCTTGCATTTCTTGCATGGGATCGCGCTTCTACGTTTTCCTTGAGCCTGCTATCCAAGCGAGATAATCACATCTCTAAACACATGCACATGGCGCTTGGAGAGATGCACACACTAATATGGCTGGCTGAAATTCCAGATTTTTTGGGGTGAGACTATCTCTGAGCCCCAACTTCACATCCACGGAGCCGTCGTAAAACCGCCACTAGCTACAGAAAACTCATCCGTGGAGAGTTGTGCTGAGTTCACTGGCGTTGGGGTGGTAAATCACAACTCTCTAGCCTGCCTCAAGCAGCTAAACCCTAGATTGCTGGGGAAATGATGATTCTCAGCAATGCGCTAGTTGATTTCGGACGAAGCAACGGAGCTCCATAGATCTTCTGTCTCAGTCCGCCAAAGTTCGCTGACATCTACTACGGATTAGGACATCCACTGGAAAGCGTAAACCTCTCATTGCCTAGCATCCCCTTCTTGAAATGCTTTGTCACTAGTAAACAGAGCGAGGCTCGCCAAACTTGGCCCAAACAATTATCAGTATTGGCCTTGCGCTCCAGAGGCTGTTCAGAGAAAGAGACCTTAGGCAAGGTTGAAAGAAGCTCTGCATTCATCCCGACAGAATAAGTGAGAGCAGTTCACAAAAAATAGCGAGGCTTTGTCACAAAAGAGCAATATGCTCCACGGTATTAGCAGTAGCCGCTATCTATCTCAGCAGCTTAAGTTGCGCTCCTGCAACGGCTTAAGGCCAATGTCCACAGGAGTTTTCACGAAAGTAGACCGGAGATCATTCGGCTACATCATTCGCGTAAGCAATTGCAACATTTTCTACTTGACAGGACTTCTCAATTAGCTTTATGCTTTAGCCATCGAATCTTATTGACAACTAGTGTCATAGGCTTGAATTGCTCTCCCGCTCTAGCTTGTGTACTTCAGCTCCATCATGCAGCTACCCACTTTCAGAAGTTTTGCGAGAATGAGCAGGCATTTTCCTAAGTCAATCTCAGCCTTTAATCAGTTGGATTGACTTACACTCTTGTTGAAACTGTTGGTCAATAGCCAGATGATTTATCTGAGCTTTGGTTTTCATGTCATTCAATTGTGCTTTCGCGACGTTCTCCTGAGCATTGTTTACTATGACTCCAATTTCCACTATCCAGTCTCCAGTTTTTGTTGCTAAGGCTTCACCTCCTGGTCAACCTGACAGTGCAACTTGGCTAGTCGCTATATTGTTTGTGCCCTTTGCCATGTGGGTTCTTTGGACATCCTGGCAATGGCGTAAAGAACGGCGTCATCTCCACTAAAGCCTCATTGCCTGTATCAGCATACTGTTCAGTCAAGCTGAGCATGGGGTTGCATACGGGCTCCTCAGTTCATGCCCCTAAATCAGCTTCTCCATCAGATTTGGTTATCTTTGCGTCAGGTTTTCTTCCATGGGCCACTCTAATGCATCGAGCTTTTGTGTGGTTGGGCAATTCTTGGGCTATGAGCTCAAGGGCCACAAAATATATCGGGTTCACCTTCAGCAGGGGCATGACGAATATCGTCTTAAACTCAGCAGTGGTGCTCGGGATGATTTATTGCGAGCAGCCCTAGATGGAAATCTCCAAGTCGGGGACTGGATGAGAGTTTCAGGCTTGCAGGAGGTGGATTGCAAGAAGGGGCTCAAGCTCAAGGCCCACAGTCTTTCTCGCTGCGGTGAGCCAAAAAAAAAGTCTAAATCTTCTTTCCAAGGAAAGTCTAAACCTGTGAAAGTCTTAGTCTGCCAGAAATCTAATTGTCGCAAGCGTGGTGGCAAAGCTGTCCTAAAGCAACTTCAGAAGGTTGCGGGCGATCGCAAGTTTAACAAGGAAATTTCGATCAAAAGTTCAGGTTGCATGGGCAAGTGCAGTAAGGGACCATCGATGATGATTGGTAAAACCAAGTATCGCAAAGTCAAAGCTGCTAAAGCATCTCGCTTAGTCGCGCAATATCTGAAAAGTAAGCGCAGTCGTAAGTAGACTTAAAGCTAATCTGAAAACAGGTCAGTGAATGCCATTCGGCTACAGCCGCCTCCAATGCATCGGCGATCGGTTCCGCTTCATCCCCCACAAACTCCAAGATCACGATCCATGATCCTGCCCCATCCCCAGACCGTAAGGGCGGGTTCAGCCAGCAACTGTAAACCTCCTCACAAACTCAAAAGTCAAAACCCGCCCTGGCTATTGCATGTAGCCAGGGCGGGTTTTGATTGGGAGGTGGATTGAGGAAGCGCTGCTTTTTAGCTAAACCCGCCCCTGCGGTTGGCCTAGGGGGCGGTGATTGTTGTTTGCCCTGGTCCGTCTGTTTATGAGGGGCTATCTATAGCCGACCATAGAACTGTTTGACTTCAGATGCTTTCTGACTAGGAAGTCCCTAAGTTCAATCAAGCCAAACCAGGACTAATAGGGTTTGGCTTTTTGCATCTTTAATTGATGCAAAAAATCTAAGGATATAGACTGTCACGACATCGCAATGTCATCTATTAATTGCCAACCCGATATCAGTCGTTGCCTTCGATGCTGCTCAACAGGCTCAGGGGGATTCACCTTGAGCAGAGCAGATGACACACAGTCCCAACAACAAGAGAACAAGAATGGCTGTGATCTCAAAGCTTGGCTTCACCTCAGCCATATTGAGCCAAAAGCTTGAAATACTTTAATTCAAGGCATTTAAGGGTATCAATATCATGACCCGTTCAGGTTCTGATTGATTCAGGCGTAATTAGATTGATAATCTAGTTGACCTTTATTGAGAATCAATCTAAACTATATTTTATTGGCTTATTGATTTTGTATCTCATTAAGGAATGCCTGGAAATCGAACTCCGGTGTGCCGGAATGGCAGTCATTAAGTCAGTATTCCTCTCAAAACAAGCTCCTCCATTTGAGGGTCTCTGGAGCAGTTCAGTTCACTCTCAAATGGAAGCTTTTCTACTATTGTTTCTGTCGCTTGCGAAAGATGCATCAATGCCAATCTGCCAAAAGGATCGATTCCATGCGAAGCGTCGCTTGGTTCAAGCTCTTTCAGCGAGCAAACAATTGTTCTCTCCCCTCTTGCCTTTTCTTGCTGGAGTAAGAAAAGGCCTAAGTTTGACTTGAAGCGGGTTCGGCTCCCTCTATTCAGGTCAGTTGAGAATCAGGCTTTATCCGCTAGGCTAATCATTTTGAAGCCAGATTCTCTTTCTTGTTAATGGTTCGTTTCTAAATATCTGACAAGGAAAACGAACAATGAGTTTGGCTGCATAACTGCGTCTCTTGGAATGTCAGCCAAATCTAGAAGCTGGAGCAATAGTTTCCTTTCTAAAAGCAGTGAGCCATCGCTCTAGCTTCTTTCTTCTCGCAGTTAGGCTAGCTCATAAATCATTGTCTAATCGCAGTTCTAAAGTGGATTTTCATACAAAAAGTTATGACCCAAATCAACCTATTCTGCGAAGCTCAAATGGGTCATGCCGCAACCCTTGTAGAGCAAATCCTAACTACATTGAACTAGCGCGAAAGCCTATGCAAGCTTGGGCAACTCAGTGAAGAATAGCCTTTCTCTAGGAATGACACCCTTGAATTCAAAGACCACCTCCTCGTTCAGCTATCCTACAAATTTCACGAGCTATGCACCGTCCTTTAACGTTGTTACATCCACAAAATAACTCTATTGCTCCATCAGTCTCTGGCTCAACCCAGCAAGTTGATGCGCTATGGGTTACCGTAAGCCCCACCCTAGGTATATTCGATCAGCCTCTCCAATATTCTCTTGCGAACCAAGTCACCCTAGCCAAATGGCAATATGCCCAGGAAGCAGATGAATCCTGCGAAATCGCGAAGGCAGTGAGCCTGCTCCAGGACTATATGAAAACCCTGGCAGGTCCTATCCACTTACTGGGCCATGGATTAGGCGGAGCGGTGGCCTTGCTGTATGCGCGCCTTCATCCTGAAGCCGTCAAGTCCCTGACATTATTCGCCGTGGCTGAACAGCCTGCGGTGACTTGGCATGCTCATTACTACGTCCAGCGTCATCTCGTTCCCTGCTCCCAGATCCGAGTCTTGGCTCAAATGGCTGGCAGTCTGTTCCATCAACAACCCTATGCTCCGGCCAAGCTCGTAGAAGCAATGCGCCAAGATTTAGAAAAGGCGCCTCTGCTCCATTCAGCTTGTCACTTAGAGTCTCTGCCCCAGGGTGGTGTGGAGGTTCCATTGATGGTTTGTGGTGCCAAAGATGATGCGGTGGTCCACCCCGCTGCCTTGGCAGATTGGTCTCGTTGGTTAAAGCCGGGCGATCGCCAATATCTCTGCTCCAACGGCGGTCATTTTTTCCATCACTCCCAATCGGATCAATTGGCCCAAGAAATCGTTGGCTTTTGGGAAAGACAATCCACTCAAGCTTGGGTGGGCCTAGCTCAAGAACAAAAAGCTGAATCCAGCTTGAACTCGAATTAACCTTTGCACCGTAACAATGAGGCCTCGTAAAACAATGGCATTTTTGGATGATTTTGGTACGGACGCCAGGGAGGATAACCTGTCGGACATATGGTCCGCAGCAGAAACAACAGCTTCCTCACACCTCAAGTACTCTTCTCAGTCTCTCCGCTCTTCCCAGGCAAGCTCGCCAGGCGGGGAGCAGGCTGAAATCGTTGTTCAACATCGCCGCCGCGACCTCCTTACTGTCCATCAAGGTCAGCTTTGGAAAATCAAACAGGGATTTGTGAAAGCACTCACTTGGGATGAGCAAGGTTGTGTCCTAACCCTGGGCATTTGGGGGCCAGGTGAATCTGTGGGGTTGCCTCTGGGCAATATTGCTCCCTACCAGCTTCTCTGTGTAACCGCTGTAAGCGCACAAAGCATTCAGCTAAACGGCAACTACCCCTACGAATTCCTTTGGAGTCAAGCTCAACAAACCCAGGAGTTATTAAGTCTGTTTCGCTGTCGCTGCTTGGAAACTCGCTTGCTAGATGTGCTTTGGTGGCTAGCAAACCGTTTTGGTAAGGTCGTCCCGGGTGGTTGCTGTACAGGCATCCCTCTGACCCACCAGGAACTGGCAGATCTGCTCAGTTCAACCAGGGTAACGATGACTCGGATGCTACGACAACTTGAAGAAGCTGGTAAACTAGAACGCTTGGTGAATCGACAATTACTGCTGAAAAAACGCCCCCAACATCTGGCAATGAGAGGGCTCCAATCCTAGAGCCATTTCGGACGGCAAGCCTGTCGTCAATGAAACCTCTAGAATGGATTAAGTTCCAGGGTTCAAGATCGTTATGGCAATATTGCCGGAAGTTGCTCAAGCAAGTGCTTTGGTGGTGGGGGCCAGTCGAGGGATTGGTTTAGGCTTCGTTCAGCAGTTACTGGATGAGCCTCGGGTAACCAAGCTCTATGCCACCTACCGTGATCCAACAACCGCCACAGAGTTATTGGCATTGTCCCAATGGCAGGGCGATCGCTTAGTGCTCCTGCGCATGGATGTCACCGATGAAAGCCAAATTTCTGCAGCCCTTGAGCGAATTAAAGCAGATGAGGGGAAACTCCATCTGGCTTTGTACTGTGTCGGGCTGCTCCATGACGGTGACTTCCAACCCGAGAAAAGTCTGCGCTCCCTCAGCAGTGAGCAACTGCTGCGCTATTTTCAGGTGAATGCGATCGGGGCAGGGCTGTTAGCCAAACATCTCATGGGTGTTTTGCGCCATGGCGAGCCCAGCATTTTTGCAGCGGTTTCGGCCAAGGTCGGTAGCATTGGTGATAATCGCCTCGGCGGATGGTATGGCTATCGCGCTTCTAAGGCGGCGTTGAATATGCTGATGAAAACCACAGCTTTGGAATATGAGCGTCGCTGCCCCAAAACACGGGTCATCATGCTCCACCCCGGTACGACGGATACTGAGTTGTCCGAGCCCTTCCAAGCCAATGTTCCGGCAGGAAAGCTTTTTCCGGTGGAGCGTACTGTTCAGCAATTGCTGACTGTTCTTAGCAATCTGGGCTCAGAAGATAGCGGCAAGTTTTTCTCCTGGGATGGCAGTGAGCTGCCCTGGTAGCTCGTCGAGGTGAGAAGCCTGTGCCACAAGAAGTACGACAGTTTCTCAGGCAATACTGAGACGATGAGTCACTGATTTTGGCAAGATGAGAAGACTACTGTAGCTGGTCGGTCTGGCAATTATTGTGAATGGCAGACCGAGCTTCAATCTAGAAGCTCTGCTGCTATAGCTGTGGCCACATCACTTAGTACATCCATAAAGGAACAAACTTAGAGATGGCAGGCAGTGATGTGGATAGCAACGGCCTAACAAGTCAGGCCGTTGCTATATGCCTGCAACGCGATCGCTTTTCCATCTCCTAGGAGCAATTGCCAGATTACCGAATGTTATCTCAGCCTCCCAGTCAGCTTGTTTTTTCCATGCCCGCAGAGTGGGAACCCCATGCCACAACTTGGACGGCTTGGCCCAGGGATGATGATTATTGGGGTGGGGTGCTAGCGGGAGCACAACGGGATTTTGTGATTTTTTTGCGAGAGCTGGCTCGCTGGGAAACAGTGCAACTCCTAGTTCATGACGATGCAGCTGAAGCTGAGGTTCACCAGTCTCTCGGTGATGTGATCGTCGCTGGCAGAATTCAGTTGCATCGCATTCCCCAGCGAGATATTTGGTTGAGAGATAGTGGGCCCATATTTGTTCACAGGGGGGAGCAGCTGAGGGCAATTAGTTGGGAGTTTAATGGCTGGGGCGATCGCTTCCCGGCTGAACTAGATAACCAACTTGCCAGTCACATTACCCGAACCCTCAACATGTCCCCGGCGGCTGTTCATTACCCCGGTATTGTTTTTGAAGGGGGGGCAATCGAGGTCAATGGTGAAGGCTTAGCGATCGCCACCCGCCAATGTCTTTTATCTCCGAACCGGAATCCGGGTTTAACGGAAGCTGACTTGGAACAATACTTGCAAGATTATCTGGGGATCAAAGCCATGATTTGGCTAGAGGATGGCCTGGAAGGGGATCATACTGATGGCCATGTGGACACGATTACGCGATTTATTGCCCGACGCCGAGTGGTAACAACAGTTTGTTGCGATCCCAAAGATACCAACCATGCTCCTCTGCAACATAATCTCCAGACCTTGCAAGCTTGGCGAAATAGCGAGGGCGAACCACTAGAAGTCGTGACCTTGCCCCAGCCAGATTTGAAGCTTTGGTTTGATGGAGAGCGGTTGCCCCTCACCTATGCAAATTTCTACATCGCCAATGGCGCAGTTCTAGTACCAACCTTTGATTGCCAGCAAGATGGAGAAGCATTGGCAATCTTGAGAGCAGAGTTCTCGGATCGTCAAGTCGTTGGTCTCCCTGCCAGAAACCTATTTTATGGAGGCGGAGGTTTTCACTGCGCAACTCAACAACAGCCAGTGGGAGCGATCGCCTAAAAGGTAAATTTGATCTGACCTTTCACCTTGCCCCAATCGCCCATGCGCCTCGCTGTTGTTCAAACCTCCATGGCCCAGGCAGAATCAGCCAACCTCGACCAAGCTGAGGCTAAGCTTCGAGAAGCTAAGACCCAGGGGGCACAAGTTGTCTTGCTACCGGAACTGTTTGCCGGTCCCTACTTTCCCCAGCAAGAGCGAGAAGATTCTTTTGCCCTGGCCCATTCCGTCGAACGCCACCCGTTCTTACCTCGCTTCCAAGCCCTAGCTGCAGAATTGAAGCTGGTGCTGCCAATTAGCTTTTTTGAACGGGCAGGGCAGGCCCATTACAACAGCCTGGCCATGGTTGAGGCTGACGGGGCGATCGCCTATCTCTACCGCAAGTCCCACATTCCTGATGGTCCCTGCTACGAAGAAAAGTATTACTTCAACCCCGGCGACACTGGTTTCCAAGTCTACGATTCTCCCCTAGGCGCGATCGGCGCAGGGATCTGCTGGGATCAATGGTTTCCTGAGGCTGCTCGTTGCATGGCCTTGCAAGGGGCAGAGTTGCTTCTCTATCCCACCGCCATTGGCAGTGAGCCACCGGAGGCAGGAGAAATTGACACCCAACCGATGTGGCGGCGGGCGATGGTAGGTCACGCTGTGAGCAATAGCTGTTATCTCGCAGCCGCAAACCGTATCGGTCCTGAAGGACAGATCAATTTCTATGGCAGTTCCTTCATCTGTGACTACACCGGAGAGCTGATCGCCAGTGCGGAACGGGATGAAGAGACTATTCTCTATGGTGATTTAGATTTCTCGGCAGCCAGACAATTTCGGGCTGGTATGGGCTTCTTTCGCGATCGCCGCCCTGAGCTATACCGCAACTTGCTAACCCTTGATGGTAGTACAACTAATACTTGATCCCTCAGTCAGGAACGCTGGATAGCCAAGGTTTCTGAAAGATGGACTGATCGCCTAAGCGGTCATCAATTTGGCGTTTGCAAGGGGCTTCGCCACCATGGGAGTGGCTGGGACAAGGTTGTGAGCCGCAGGCCAATCACAGCAGGGATAGGCTTCTGTCTGACTGGACTTTGCCCTGCGCTTGAATGGTGCTTCAGGAGTGGCTTGGCCCTCATCCAGACATTGCCACTTGCAGCGCAGCATTCGCTTCAGCTTGGCTTCCTGGCGGCGGGGATCAGCAGCGCTCATCCACAGCAATTCAGCATCGCCGAGGCTCAGGGCAATACGGTAGGGCCAGGGGTTTGTTTCTAAGGTTCGCTTGAGATTATCGGCAGAGCCCAAGTGGAGCCACTTGCGACGCCACAGTACGGCATAGATCGCGGCGGATTCTGGCAGCTGGTCAGGGTCCAGCTTTTGCCATTGAGAATGGTTCATGGAAGGAAGAGGCTATGAGTAACGGACATCGGTTGACTGAGTTGATGCTAGAAACGTGAATTGCGACAAACAGGCGATCTAACGCTTCGTTATCTCGAAGTCGTTTTATTGCTACTCATCTGTAGGCAAGGGCTTTGGGGCTGACCTTCACTGCTCCTTCAGGACAGTCTGTAGTCGCGTTATCGCCTGCCATACATTAGGTTTGAGCAGTTTTGATTTTGCCTAAGTCATGCTGGCAAAGCAAAGACCTAGCGCCTACCCGAAGGCCACAAAACACATAGAGACAACGGCTTGAACCCAAAAAACTGACTTTCTCGGTTTAGTTCCGCTTCGGGCTGTCTAATCCTGGCTCGTTGAGTGTGATAGCAATATTAAAAATCATTCAATACTGCTGACCTAAAACCAACCGCAGTCAAAACTGGATGCTCGAACCATCTCTTTCTCTTTTTTGAGTGGAGATAAAAAATATACTCAACTTGGTTTTATTGTAGCTCGAAGCAAGACCCACAAAAGGCAGTTTCTTTTAAGTTTCATGTCTGAACAAAATGTTGCAGTTGTGATTGCGATTACGGAGACTAAATTCATCAATGTGGGAGAGCTTTACAGCTCAAAACGAGTTTGGCTATGACATTGGCTGGAAAATGCCACGCCTAAGCCCTGGGGTGGTTCGGTAGCATTACAAGGTTTGTTGGCAGTCCCTCACTTAAGCACTGAGAATAGATGTATCAAATGATTCTTTTTGTCCGGACTCATCCCGAGTTTCTTGCGCAAGTCTTCCCGTGAGGAATTGATGATTTTAGGCCGATTTTTGATGATGGCCTGAACTTCTAAGACATTTTCTCAAAGAAAATCGCTTAACTCGCTGCAGAGTTAAGATCGAGGCTTGAGAATAGGACAATATCGCTGTTGTTTCTCTCCTGGAGAATACGAGACTGACTATTGTTGGGTCTCGCTTTTAGTTTTCCTTAGGCATGGGAAGAACACGTTCCCAAGTGCTCTGTTCAACAACAACGGCAATTTTATACAGCTCCCATCTTGCGCCATGACTGTGAATGAATTTTCGGTGGGGCAAACTGCTCCCAATGAGCTGTTGTCTGGGGATAATCAGCCTCACTGGCAAATCCCCCCCGAGCCCATTGCTCAAATGTTAGTTGCAGAGCGATCGCCTGCTGTTTCGATTTCATCCGATCATCGCTGGCTCTTAGAACTGACTCGCCCTAGCCTGCCTTCCCTAGCTGACTTGGCCGAACCTGTGCTCTCCCTAGCAGGTTTGCAAATTAACCCGAAGACCTGGGGACCGAGTCGGGCATCGGGCTATCGAGGCATGGCACTTCGACCATTGCTTCCCCAAGCCCAGGGTGAGCCTCTCCCTGCGGATAGTCCAGCCGAGCAGGTATCGCTGCCGCCAGGTGCTGTGATTCGAAACGTGACTTGGTCCTATGACTGTTCTCAAATTGCCTTCACCATCAGCCAGGCCCCTAGCGGAAATGGACCTGAACATAGCGACGATGGGGAAAACAGCGAGATTCAAACTGACATTGGTATTGCTCTCTGGGTTGTGGATGTGGCGACTAAAATTGCCACGCAACTGACTGCCCCCAAACTCAACGGCACCTACGGACGTCCCTATGCCTGGTTACCAAACGGGCAAGGATTCATTTGTAAGTTGGTACCGGACCATTGGGGTGATCCCCCAGAAGCAGCGATCGTTCCGACTGGGCCATCCATCTCAGAAAATGACGGTCGTACTGCTGCCGCCCGAACCTATACCAATCTGCTGAATAACGCCCATGATGAGGCGCTATTCGAATATTACTTTTCCTCGATTCTGGTTCATGTTGAAAACCAAGAACCTGGTGCTGGTAATGAGTCGGCTGCTAGCGGCCAGTCTATTGCTGACAACGCAGCGGAAATATCAGGATCGCTCTATCCCTATCGTCAGTTGACTGAACCAGCCATCCTGCGTGGAATTCAACCCTCACCGGATGGTCAATGGCTGTTGCAGAGCGTGATACATCGCCCCTTTTCCTATCACTTGCCCCTGCAACGGTTTCCGGTACGGACAGAGGTGCTGGATATCGCGAATCTGAAGGAGGGAGAGGTGCGATCGCAATATCAAGTTGCGGACCTCTCCCTAGCCGACAGCATTCCCATTGCCTTTGAAGCCGTGCGAACCGGACGACGTAGCATTGGCTGGCGACCAGATGAAGCGGCAATGCTCTACTGGATTGAAGCCTTAGATGGAGGCGATCCAGCCCAAGAAGTGGAGTATCGGGATCAGCTATCCGTTTTGGCAGCTCCCTTCACAGAAGATCCCCAAACACTTTGGAAAACACAGCTGCGTTGTCGCGGGGTAGTTTGGGGCAATGGACAGATTGCCTTGGGATATGAAGGTTGGTATGACCAGCGCCTATTGCGAGTATTTCGCTTGTGGCCTGGTGGTACAGAGGTTGATGGCGATAGCCCGGCAGCACCAGAGCTACTGGAGGAGCGGAACTTTCAAGATGCCTATAGCAATCCAGGCCAACCCATGACAGCGAAAGGACCCTGGGGCTGGAAAACGCTGCTGCTGACATCCGATGGTGAAAGCTTTTACCGCGAGGGACGGGGAGCCAGTGCCGAAGGTGTTTTTCCTTTCTTAGACCGCTTTCACATTTCTAGCCGTCAAACTCAGCGGTTGTGGCAAGCCCAAGCACCTTACTTTGAACGGGTAACTCGACTGCTAGATTGTGATGCCCAGCGTTTTATGACCCAGCGCCAATCTCTCCAGGAGCCTCCTTGCTATTGGCTACATTCTTCAAATTCTCCAGCAGAGCCACCCAATCTAGACTTATCTGACCTAACCCACAATTATGGCGCAGTGCAACTAACCCAAAATCAAGATCCACTGCCTTGGTACAAAGAGGTGCGTAAGCAACTCATTCAGTACAAGCGGAGTGATGGGCTAGCACTTTCTGGTGTGTTGTATCTACCCCCTGACCATAACCCCGAGCAAGATGGACCATTACCGACCATTCTCTGGGCCTACCCTGAAGAACATAAAAGTCGAGATACGGCTAGTCAGGTCACGACCTCGGAACACACCTTTAGCCGTCCTCAAAGAACATCAATCCTGTTCTTGCTCACCCAGGGATATGCCGTTTTACTGGGTCCTTCTATGCCCATTGTGGGCGAGGCCGATGCAGAACCGAATGACACTTACATTGAGCAATTGGTGGACAGTGCCAAAGCCGCAGTGGATTATTTGGTCGCGCAAGGGGTCAGTAAGCTTGGGCATGTCGCCATTGGCGGCCATTCCTATGGCGCATTTACCACGGCTAATTTGTTAGCCCATTGCGATTTATTCTGCGCTGGGCTTGCTCGCAGCGGTGCTTATAACCGCACTCTGACTCCGTTTGGCTTTCAGGGGGAACAGCGCAATTTCTGGAAAGCCCAGGAGACCTATATGGAGATCTCCCCCTTTACCCATGCAGACAAAATCGATTCACCGCTGCTATTGATCCATGGAGCCGAGGACAATAATGCAGGTACCTATCCTCTACAAAGTGAGCGGCTCTATGAAGCGATGCGGGGCTTAGGGAAGACGGTGCGCTGGGTGGAGCTGCCGCTGGAGGGCCATGGTTATCGCTCCCAGGAGGCTATTGCCCATGTTCAGTGGGAGATGGTGCGGTGGTGCGATCGCTATGTAAAACACCAGTCGGAGAATTAGCCCGAAGTACAGTTAACGACGCTATTTCTCTCTGCAATTAATGGCCAAAACAGAACGTAGCCCGTGAACCAGCGAGAGAAGTATGGGCAAAAAATAAGGTCTAAGCCAATAGCTCCAGACCCACCCCCATAAGCTTCCATGCATGCCATGCTTCAAGAGTGACCCTGACTATAGCCAAGCGGATGGGACGCTCAAAAACAAAAGTTAAAAATACCTTTAGATTTTATGCAGAGAGGCTATATCCCTAGGGCGATAGTTTTTTGTCCAGGCGAATAAGCTGAATAATCTCATGCCAAGATTCAACTTGGAGAACGATTAAATATTTAGCCACCAAAAAATATTAGATACGGAACACTTTTAGAACTAAGACCGAGTGGATTAACCGCTGCTCCAAAGACACAAGGACTACGCGTCGGCAAGTCCATCCCAAGGTCACTTCAAGATAAAGTACCTTGGGACTTCTAGTGACGGTTTAGCAAGGGCCGCCGAAAGTTGCTCCGGGGGTGATGTTGACCAAGGAGCTACCGGCTGCACTAACGCTGCCACCAGCAACCACTGTGGTGACGCCCGCAATGGTCACAGAAATAGTATCTCCAGCACCACCGTTCTTGGTCACAGAGCCAACTTGCTGCTGCTCAGTGATATGTTCAACTGAACCGTAGGACTTGAGCTCAGGGCTATCCCAGGTTTTTAACTGGTTCATTACGTTTGGACTCCCGACGAATGTATTTGTATGATGGCAGTATCGGATTCACTGGCCCATTATCTTCTAGGAACATCCACTTCCATTGGGTGACGGATATCACCGAATAGCAGCTGAAGCCTTGGAAGCAAGAGGTCTGCATAAGCTACCCATTTTAACTGATGCACTTTAGCCAAGCTAATGTATGAGATAACTAGCAACAGCGTTCTCCAATAATACAATTCTGCATTTCTACAGATCCCCTGACAATGGTTACTCTGGTTGTGACCGAAAATAATATGAAAGCCTGCGTGATTCCATCGGTTATTTAAAGCTTTCTTGAAGCTGCGGACTCTTTCTAATTTTTCTTACTTATAGAATTTAGAGATGAATTGGGAAGATTTTCAGGGCAGCCATTCTTTCATTAAATATTGTTTCTCTATCGAAAATAATTGCGTTAGTTAATCGGGCTCTACGCTATGGAAGATATTTTCATTATTAGAAGCATTTTGGTCAAGGCTTTAGAAGTCTATTTTTTTGCTCAGAGTCTTTGAGAGCAAGCCTTTTTCAATTTCGCGGCTGCTCAAAGGAACTATTCCTTTAGCCCTGATATATAGTCCTAATTAACCAGAATTATTGACTTCCTTAGATCGTAATGACGCAACGACTATCAGAAGCCAGCCCACAGTCATGACTCTGGACTCTAGCTGACAGATTCTGATTAATTACGGCTATGGATATTTTAAGAGTATTTTAATTTCGTAAACAATCCAGGACTTTAATTTCTGTGTTTAGACGTAGTTCTCCTGAATGATGATGTAGTAGATTTTGCCCAAACCAAACTTTGCCTTGTTCAAGTCTAAACTTGGCAAGGGTTAGTAAAGGCTCTTTATTTTGAATGCCGCTGTCTTGGTCGACACCAGGTACAGAGCAGCGATCGCATCGCTTGGGCAAGTCAAAGGTAATCTCACCAATTTTGATCTGCTTCCAACCGTCTTCTGCGAAGGCCTCACAGCCTGTGACAACTAGGTTGGGGCGGAACCGATTCATAGGCACGGGCTCGGCTAGGCGCTGGTTAAGGTCAGCCAGGGAAGCTTCGGAAATCAGCAAGAAAGGATAGGCATCGGCAAAACTGACGAGCTTGTCGTCGCCGAGCTGGCCATGGGCGGTGGGGCGCTGGCTATGGTCTGGCATGTAGACAAGCTGGCAGGGCGTTTCTAAGAAATTGCTGAACCAGGCTTGGGCTTCAGCACCCATGGCTAGAGCTGGGCAGCGATCGCCCCATACTTCCACCTCCAATGTTTCTGCCTCTGCTCCAGGTTCTAGGGGCAGTGCTAGATCAGCCATGCCAGGTGCGGAGAGTTCTAGCTGGCTTGTGAGTCCCACACGAATTAAGGCCATGCGCGGATGTTTGCGCTGGGTCATGAACTTACCCTTGGGGTCCACGACCATCCAGCGGCGATCATGCTTGAGACCGCGATCGCTGACCTCTGCCTCGCTTAGGGCAATACCGGCTGCAGATTTAATCGGATAGATGTGCAGGCCACTGAGGGTAATGTCAGCCATGGCAGTTTGCCCCGATGCATCCTAGAGAGTTCGTCTCTAGCCTAGGCTTCGCTGGGTCGCTGGGCAATGATTAGCATGTGGTCTTGGTAGAGGGGGACGGCCCAGTGGCGGCGGAGGCGACTGCCTGCATATTCGAACAACCATTTGCTCAGCCCCGGTGAGGAGGGATGGTTCTGCGTCCAGGTTTGAAGGTTGATAAAGCCAGCTTGGCTGAGGCCTTGGGTAAGAGCCGTTTGGGAGGCCACGGCGATATGGCCCGCACAGCGAAGATAGGCCCAGTTTGCTCCGGCGAGTTGGGCAAAGAGGCTGCGGGCGTTGCCAGTGTAGATAACCAGTTTTCCGCCGGGTTTGAGGTATTGCTGAGAGGTGGTGAGTTCGGCGATGGGGTCGAGTAGGTGCTCGGTGACGTCGATGTAGGTGAGGACGTCGAAGGAGTTGGGACTCAGGTTGGCAGTGGCCAGGGTGCCTTGAATCCAGTGAATTTTTGGGTCGCGGGTTATTTGGCTGGCCTGGGCTCCTGGCTCAATGCCAGTTTTTTGCCAGTGGCTGTCAAGACCTTTGAGGAAGCTGCCATCGCCACAGCCGATGTCGCAGATTTGTAGGGGCAACTGGTTAGGGTTGAGTTGTTGTTCGAGATGGGTGAAGAAGCGATCGCCATGGCCTGTCTCCAACCCTGTCCAATAATCCTCCGGTAACTGCTCATACAGCTCCAACAAGTCAAAGTCATTGTCCCGGCGCACATCCATGGCACTCAGTGAACCACAACGATTACATTGGCCATAGCGGAGGTCTGGCAGTGATGATTGAAGTTGTGGCGTCAACATCACGTCCACAACAAGCTGGCTGCTAAAGCAAGCGAATGGCTTTAGTTCTCCTTGGCAATAGGCACAGTGGTTCATGGCCAGATTATTCCTTAGACCTCTTGCAAGAACGCAAAACTGCCCCATTCCCTTACCCCACAACACACCAATTCTGGGAGAAGGGGAGTTGGAAAGTCACACTCCCAGAACTGGGAGAGGGATCTCGGGAGAGAGCTAGAGATTGATGCGAGCAGTCTATTACATCGTGATACCTATAACTTCAAGCTGGAGAGCCAGTTCAAGACCAGCGGATTGATGATTTCAGGCCGTTCATCATGGGGGCAATGGCCCGTGTTGGGGATGGAGATGAATTCATTACCCGGCAGTTCAGCACGATCTTGGAAAACCTTGGCACCTTGCACGGGCGTCCAGGGATCTGCTTCGCCCCAGAGCACGAGCATGGGCTGCTCGATTTGAGGCAGCAATTCATCAATGGTGGGGCCGGGGTCTGCGGTGAGAATGGCGGCGAAAACCTTTTGGGCGTTGGGATGGCAGGAGGGCTCGTAGAGCATATCCACTAGCTCATCGGTGACAGATTCTTTGCGGCTGTAGACCTGGCTGAGGGCACGGCGAATCTGGGGCTTGCGGCGCACGAGTTGGAAGACCAGGCCACCGACTTGGTCGGAGTTGACCAGGGCATTGAAGCTGCCCATGATCGGACGCAGGAAGACGGGTAGCTCATCGGAGCGATGGCTGAGGCCTCCGGCACAGTTGAGCAGGACCGTGCCCTGGGTGAGTGCGGGATGGTTAGCAGCCATCATTAGGCTGAGGAGTGCGCCGATGGAGTTGCCGACAAAAATGGCGGGGCGTTGGACAAATTCTTGGCAGAAGTCAGCCAGTAGCTCTTGCCATAGCTCTAGGCTGTAGTCCTGGACGGGCTTGTCGGATGCGCCGAAGCCGAGGAGGTCTAGGGCGAAGACTTGGTAGCCAGCTTCGGCCCAGGCGGGGATATTCTTTTTCCAGTGGCCGATGGATGCGCCGAAGCCGTGGATCAGGACGAGGGGAATCGCGTCGTTTGGACCTGTGGCGCTGTATTGGATGTGGTGGCCTTTCCAGGTCCAGCTTTGCAGACTTTGGCTGAGGGGAGGTGCGGCGATGACCATGGGAAAGGCTGGGAGGTTTAAAGAAGTTTATATAACTTCATCATAGGTCAGGACTCTGTCTCGCGCAGCCAATTGAAAGGAGAGCTCAAGGATTAAGCATGGCTGAAATGTTTAGTTCTAAGCCTGAAAGGCAACGGAATGCTGCTGCCTGATTTGAGGGGGAAACATGAGTTAAATTTACCGACTTCAGTGTTTCAGCAATTCAATGACGAGCCAAACCTACTCCAGAATGTCTTTATTCTTATTGCGCACCCGCTGGTAAAACTCTTCCATCACTTCAATAAACGAGTTATCCCGCTGCCAAAACGGTGGATAGTCGCCCTGCTTTTTGATCGCGATCGCCGCCACCACCGATTCCTTCCCCTGCATTCCCCCAGCACTGGCGGGTCTGCCTGGCTGAGCCACAGGAATGCCTTGCCAAAACTCCTCCAAACTCAAATTGGTCGGAGCCGCTGTAATTTCGGGCCGGGTATACAGCGAGGTCACTGGCTTAGCTGCAACTGCTGTCTCGCTTAGCTCACCCGAGAGAGCCTGGCCCAAGGCCGATTTACTCAGTTCTTGCTGGAGTGCTTCCTTGGACAATCCGCGCAGCTGAAACAGCAGAAAGGGGTCTTTGTCGAGTTCTTGGGCTACGCGGTAGTAGAGACCGGCGATATGTTTGCAGGGGTTGCTGTAGTCCGGGCAGCTACAGCTGGTTTTGCAGTCATTGACGCCCTGGGGCAGGAGGTTCATATTGATCTGGCTGAAGCTGTCCTCAATGTTGTCGGGGATTTCATTCATCATCAGCTTGGAGATCAGGCCTGCTTTGGTGGCGATGAGGGCGATCGCGGCGGCCCAATGCGATCGGCTAATGGGTTGAAATTCCAGGGTAGTCACATAGGTCGGCTCCTTCGTCACGCCAAAGTAAGGGTTGACGCTGCCACGGACCTTGGCGAGAACAAGGCCGCCATCAATTTCAAATGACTTGAGGCGGTAGTCGCTGGAGTAGGAGCGTCCGCGTTTGAGGCGGCCTGGCTCGGTGTAGCTTTCCAGGGCGCTAATGAATTTATTGCTCCACCAGCTACGGCTGATGCTTTGTTTTTTGGCCGCCATGGTGGCTTTCTCGTGGGACTGCAAGCAGAAGCTTCAGTTCATCTTGCCAGATTCTGGGCGGAGGGCTGTCGAGTCGCCTCAAACCTCCAAGCCGTAGAACTTGTGGCAGTGCTTGTAGAGGTGTTGTCATCCGAAATTTTCAGCCATTTATTCATCAGCTGCATATCTATGCGGGCTTCTACCTAGAGAGGGTGGCGGGCAGAAATGCCGCACACTAAACAACTCGGAAAACTTCAACAATGCCTACTAATATCAACGGCGGTCCTGGTAACGATACTCTCACCGGAAACAATCCCATCTGGATCTTCAGCGACGGCGAGGACGTGATCTATGGTAACGACGGCAACGACCTCATCCGTGGTTTGGGGGGCGACGATCGCCTCTACGGTGATGATGGCAATGACCGCGTCTACGGGGGTGATGGCAACGATAGCGTTTACGGTGGCAACGGCAATGACACTGTCTCCGGTGGCGATGGCAATGATGTCGTATCGGGTGGCAGTGGTAACGATAATGTCTATGGCGGCAACGGCAATGACAGCCTTTACGGCGGCCTAGGCGACGACTACATGAGTGGTGGCGACGGCAACGACTACATGAGTGGCAGCTTCGGCAATGACCGCATGTACGGTGGCGATGGCCATGACCGCATGTATGGCGGCTTCGGCAATGACCGAATGTACGGCAACGATGGTAATGACCGTATGTATGGTGATTCTGGCAATGACCGCATGTACGGTGGCAACGGTGCGGATCGTTTAGATGGTGGCACTGGCCTTGACTATATGGCGGGTGGGGCAGGCAATGACTTCTATGTTGTGGATTCTGTCTTTGACCAAGTGGTAGAGGTTTCAGGGCAGGGCATCGACACTGTGCTCTCTAAAGCCAATGGCTACACCTTATCGGCCTGGACCAATAACCTGACGCTGGATACCGGTGTCGCTAGTGGTAACGGCAACAATCTCAATAATGTCATTCGAGGTAATGCATCCAACAACGTTCTGCGCGGAAATGGTGGAAACGACACCCTGTATGGCTTTGATGGCAACGACACCTTCTATGGTGGCACTGGCAACGACAGCATGATCGGTGGACTGGGCAATGACGTTTACTACGTTGATTCTCTGGGCGACAGCATTACTGAGATTGCGGGTCAGGGGATTGAGACGGTTTACAGCTCCGTCAGTGGCTATACCCTAGCGGCCCACACCAACCATCTCACCCTACAGGGAACAGTCTATAGCGGCTTTGGTAATGCCCTGAACAACACCATTCGCGGCAACAACTCGGCCAACTACCTGCGGGGTCGAGCTGGCAGCGATCGCATCTACGGCAACGGGGGTAACGATAACCTCTACGGTGATGCTGGAAATGATCGCCTCTATGGTGGTTTTGGCAATGACTACCTCAACGGTGGCGATGGTAACGATAGTCTCTACGGAGACTTTGGTAACGACAGCCTCTACGGTGCAGCTGGTGCAGACTACCTCCGGGGGGGAGCTGGTGATGATACCCTTCGCGGTGGCACCGGTAGCGATCGCCTCATCGGTGGCCTTGGCAATGACCGCATGGTGGGTGGCGATGGCGATGACCGTCTCAATGGCTTCGGCACTGTCGCATCAGCAACTCCCCAGTTTGATGTCCTAACGGGCAATGCTGGTTCTGACACCTTTATCTTGGGTGGTAGCTGGGGTGTCTCCTATGTGGAAGCAGGTGATGGCTATGCAGTCATAAATGATTGGGACCCCAAAGCCAACTTCTTCGATAGCGAGTTTGATCGCATCGAAGTACGTGACCCGGCTGCTCTGGGCGGCGGCTCCTATAGCCTTAACTTCACAGCTGTTCAAGGCGCAACAGATGTGGCAAGCAATGGCATCCTCGATACCGAGATTTACTTTACCGATTCCACCGGTTTCACGGATCGCATCGGCATCATCCAGGACAACACAAACGTCAGCATCGCCCGTGACTTCGTCATGGTGTAAGGCTATGTTGCTGAGTCAACCTCTAGGCTAGCGCTTGTGCTGGTCTAATTTGCAATAGAGAAAGTGGAGGGTTAGATTAACGAGCCCTCCACTTTTGGCTTGCTGCGAGTGCTTGAGTTTGGAGGTACCAAAGTTGACTTCTGATCGCTTAGAGAGACGGCGAGGCAGTTTCAAGACATTCTGTAAATCCAGGCTGGCGATCTGCATATTTATCCAGATTCACCCGATGAGAAATATGTGAGCAACAGATGTTGCCCACGAAACGACTTGGAGCAAGACTCAAATGCCTAATGTAATCAACGGTACCTCTGGTGATGACTATCTCTATGGCACCGATCCGTTATTTTCTTATACCGGTGCAGACCTAATTCACGGCTACGGTGGCGACGACAGGATCTTCGGTGAGGGTGGAAATGACCGACTCTACGGTGACGATGGAAATGACTCCCTCTACGGTGGCGAGGGAGATGACTACCTCAGCGGTGGAGATGGAAATGACTCCCTCTACGGCGGCGATGGCAATGATCGCATTTTCGGCAACGATGGCAATGACACCATTAACGGTGGCGATGGAGATGACGACCTCAGCGGTGGCTATGGGAACGATTCTATTTATGGAGGTGATGGGAATGATCAGATACACGGTGGGAGTGGAAATGACACCATCGTGGGCGGTCTAGGGGAGGATTGGATTTACGGCGGCGATGGGGATGACCATCTCTACGGTGGCTTCGGGGATGATGTCGTTGAGGGGAACGATGGCAATGACTATATTCGCGGTGGAGCAGGCAATGACAGCATTTACGGTCGCAATGACGATGACCAGATCTACGGTGACAGCGGAAACGACCGTCTAAGAGGCGAATATGGCAACGACACCCTTTATGGTGGCGTCGGCCATGATGTTCTAATCGGCAGCATGGATAATGACCATTTGTACGGCGGCGCTGGTAATGATCGCCTCGACGGCTTCACAGACGCATTTGGTTTCAGTTACAACGATTTTGATCCTCAATTCGATTCCTTAACGGGGGGAGACGGTTCAGATACCTTCATCTTAGGGGCTCGAAAAGTGATCCCAATGAAGGCCGGTCCTGATATTGTCGATGCCTATGTTACCTACTTTGGTGAAGGCTATGCCGTTATTACTGATTGGGATCCACAAGACAATATCTTTGATCTAGAATTTGATCGCATTGAGGCGCTTGATCCTGCCGCGAAAGAAGGTGGTTTCTACAGCCTTAAGTTCAAGACATTAATAGGTGTAGCGGGTGTTGCAAACAACAAAATCATAGATACCCAGATTCACTTCACTGATTCCACCGGCACAGATCTCATCGCAATTATCGAAGATAGTAAAAATGTCGTCATTGAGCGAGACTTTGTGATGGTCTAACCTCATTTTCGCTATTCATGTCGATTGATTGTTGAAATGGAGACAAAGATTGCCCGAGCAAACTTTCGCGGGCAATCTTGGCGCTTATGAACGCTTGATCTTCGGCAATTCCACTCGCCGCCGCTTGCGCTGAACCACCGCTCTAGGAAAAGGCGCAGGGCTAAATTCAGGTGGCAGTTTCTCTGGCATTAGCTCTGGAGCAGTTTCGGCGACTGCATCAAGCCATGCAAAGTAATCACGATCGCCGGTCTCGTCAAAAGAGAATTGAGCCATGGAACAATCCCAAGCGCGATAGGACTAGCCCCAAGGAGTCCTAATGTTCAACAGGCTATTGCTGTATGCCCAATGATTCCCTAGGTTGATTAAAAAAGCGCCAGAAGAATATTGCAGTCGAGGAAAAGCCGAGTTATTACGCAACGATCGCCCGCAATGGAAGCGTGACTCAGCAATATTGCACAGCTCAGGATTGAAAGTTGACTTGCATTGCTTCAACTCCTTCGTGATACTGGTGCCCATAGTTACTTTTCCGATCTCCCATGGTTCTGGACAAGATCGCGCTAGATTTTGCATTTGGTTTAGTGCCAGTGGCATGGCTGGGTCATGAAGAGTTGCGCTATTTGCTAATTCGCCACAAGAAGGGTCACTGGGGCTTTCCCAAAGGACATAAGGAAGGCGAGGAATCGGATTTGGTAGCGGCTCAGCGGGAGTTTGAAGAAGAAACTGGGGTGACGAGCTACAAGGCTGTGCCCAATGTGAGTTTTGTGGAGCGGTATCAATTTCGCAAGAAGAAGGGCAAGCGAGTCAGTAAGACGGTGAAATATTTTTTGGCGACTGTGCCTTTGATGGGGGGAGAGTTACCGGAAGTTCTAATTCAGGCTAAGGAAATTCGCGACTTTCGTTGGTGTTCGGGAGCTGAAGCCAAGGAATTATTGAGTTTTGGGATGAGTCGTCAAGTACTGGAGGATTGTCAGCAGGCGATCGCGATGCTCTCCCCGGAGGCTCTGTTTAGTTGAATAACTGATTTGAGTTATGGATCAAGCTTTGCGTTTGCATTGCCAATGCAGCTAGGAGCTAAACCTCCCAGCTAAGAGCTCAAGTCCGTTAAAACGGACTCAAAGCTGACTTGTAAGGGTTTTAGCCCACTTGAGTGGGCTTGAGCTTTGAGCCTTGGGATTTATCCCAAGATATTCAGAGGGATGATACCGAGGCGTTATCTGTCGGTGCGGTGAGCCAGTGGCCCAGCCCTTCGGATTGGAGGGCGGCGGTGATGCGTTGATTGAGCTGGGGGGTAAGGGTGATCGCCTCCGGTGTCAGCAACAATAGCGAGCTCTCGGGTTGAGGTTCGTATAGCCCTTGAACAAGCTGGGAGACGCGATCGGTTTCGCGGGGCAGGAGATCAGCAAAGGCAAGGCGTAGCTCTGGCAAAACCTGGAGAAAGTCATCATCGCTCCATTGTTTGAGCTGATGGTCCAGGCTTTCTAAGAGCTGGGGCAGTTGCCAGGCGACTTCTCGGCTGAGGCTGAGCAGACCGCGCAGGAAGCCGACGCTTTCGCTGGGGCTGGCGATCGCTCCTGCAATATAGCCAGATGCCATCGCAACTAAACTCTCTCCCTCTAAGCAACCCGCGTTGTAGAGGATGCCTGCTGCTGCGCCTTGAACGATGGCATTACCGCCCTGGATTTCGAGCAGGCTGAGCAGGCCGTCAATAAAGAGGTCGCTGTCCAGTTGGGTTTCTTCAGATTCGGCTAGCTGAGAGAGTTGCTCTGGGTTAGGTTCGCGGTTAATGCGTTCCCAGAGGCTGGCGAGGGCGTTGAGTAAAGGGCTGACGCGATCGGTGGGGAATTGGGCCAGGGAGGAGAGCAGGTAGCAGAGGCGGCGGTAGGCGATCGCGCTCAATTCAGGAATTTGGGGCAACCGATGGGCTTCGAGGGGCTCGCGGGATTGCCATAGCAGGGTGAGCTGATTCAGCGCTTCGGCCAGGGAGAGGAAGTCGCTGTCCTGGTTAACTTGGCTATCGATGCGGCGCAGTAGCTCAGTGGTGTGGCCATGGAGGCCCATGCGGCAGGCGTCGATGAGCAGACGCACGGCTACGAGGGCGGATTGACCTTCGCCTGTGACGGCGAGTTCGAGGATGGCGAGTTTGAGTTTTTCTAGAGTTGCTTCTGCAACAGTGGAGCCATGGCGCGATCGCTCAATCAGATAACTTTCAGTTTTGGGCTGCCACTCATATTCCCAGTCTTCAATCAGGCGATCTAGCTTTTTGCCTTTAACAAAATCGGGGCCACCGCGCCGCTTGGCGAAGGGAACTTTGAGGAATTTGAGGCTGTGAAAGAGGCGGCTGGCTTGGCGGTGCTTTTGCTTGCGGTAGAGGTCGAGGCTAAGGGATTTAGCCTCGGTGCTGTTGAGCTTAAGGCGGAGGAGCTTGGCTTGGCGGCGGAAGTCTTCGACGATGGGGGGCAGGCCGATGTGGACGGGGAGGTTGCCGACGCGATCGCCCCGCAATGCCTTATCCACAGCGGTCATCATCAGGGCACCTTCAGCATCCATGTCGCCTTTGACGAAGCAGCTTTTGGTCGCGTCGATTAGGTCTTGGCGGCTGGGGCCGGGGTGCTGGCGCAACTGAGCGAGGCGGGTGGCTTGTTCGAGGGCAGCGATTTCGTCGGAGATAGAGAGGGAGGTGAGAGTTTTGCGTTTTTGGGATTGGGCACGGATTTGGATGAGGAGTTGGGCAGCGGTTTGGTGGGCGGGAGATGTTAGCCCAGCAGGAGATACCGTAGGGGCAGGTTTTGACAGAGTCTCCGGTGAAGCATCATCAGATGAACTACTAAACCTGCCCTTACCCAGCGTGGAGGTTTCGTCCGGTGCAGAAGCAGAGGATATCGCAGGGGCAGAGGAGTCTGGAGGGGCAGGTTTTGACGATGTTTCCGGTGAAGCATCATCAGATGGACTGCTAAACCTGCCCGTACAGGAAGCGTCGGCCTGGAGGTTTTCCCAGAGGGTTTGGTAGTAGGCGGGGGAGGGCATGCCGGAGGCGTAGCCGTTGAGGGTGTCGAGTTGTTCGAAGCCGTAGCGGACGAGGAAGCGTTGGGCGCTGTCTTTTTTGAATTTAAGTTTTTGCGGGGCTTTGGGGGGCTTGGCGACGAGTCCTGGTAAAGCAACGGTGTGGAGGCCGCCGGTGACGACGAGGACATTGCCATCGATCCCCTCTTTCTTGAGACGTTTGAGGGTTTTGGCGATCGCCCTTGCCATGGCTGCTTCTCGGGTATGGGTCCCATCAGCTTCGAGCAGTTCAGCGGGGGCATCTTGGCGGGCGAAGTAGCAGTAGGTGGCGACGGCACGGATAAAGTCTGGGGTGGAGATACGTTGGATTTGGGATTCAAACAGATGGTCCCACAACTCATTGAAGTCGCGGCAATTGGCTTTGGCGGCGAGGGCGTTGAGGTAGGCGCTGCGGTTGAGGTGGCGATCGCTTTGCAATGCTTTCAATCGCACGGCTTTGCCCTGACTGATTTGAGGGCGGGCGGCGATGACTTGTTCGGGGTAGGTGAGGTCGATGAATTGGAGTTCGGCGTTGATTTCGGCTCCAGCGCGGAGGGCGACGAGTTCGGGGGAGTAGTCGCAGAATGGATAGTAGGCGGCGAAGCGGCTAGGCTCGCCGGAGGGAGCGCCGTTTTCAAGGTCGGTTTCTAGGTCAGTGAGGTGGCCGCTGAAGTCGTTGTAGGTGGTGTAGAGGGCGAAGGGGGCTTGGGCGTCGGGGTGAAGGAGGTTGGGGATGTCGCTGTTGGCGTCGCTGGGGCCTTCGATGAGGATGGCGGCAGGGTGGGTTTGGCAGATGAGTTGTTGGAGGTGCCAGGCGCAGGCGGGGCTGTGGTGGCGGAGGGGGAAGAAGGTGAGGCGATTGGTTTGGAGTTGGCCGAGGAAGGTTTGGAGGTCGGGGAGGGTAGCGGTCATGGGGCAGAGGGGGAAGCGCTCCTCTAGGAGCTGGGGTGAGAAGTTGGGGAACTGATTTTGGCTTAGTGTGGTGAGCTAAACTCTACGGCGCTCATCTTCATCACAATTATGGTGCTTTTGAATCCATCAGCAACGCCGTCATTTTTTCGCTGCTTAAAGGCCAGTGAAAATAGTAGCCTTGGGCATATTCACAGTTCAGACTTTTCATCGCCGTGAGCTGTTCCGCTGTTTCTATACCTTCTGCGATCGCAGCCATCTTGAGGGTCTTCGCTAAAACAATAATGGTGCGAGCGATCTCAAGCTGATCACTATTACAGTCAATATTTTGAATAAAAGAGCGGTCGATCTTGAGCGTGTCAATCGGATACTTATGCAAATAACTCAAGGATGAATAGCCCGTCCCAAAGTCATCAATATAGATTTGAGTTCCCAACTGCTTTAACTCTGACAAGATCTTAGCCGCAGATTCAGGATTCTCGATGAGAGCTGTTTCCGTAATTTCTAGATTCAAGCTCTCTGCAGGCAACTTCGTCTCGGTCAGTGTCTTTTTGACCTGTTGTACGACGTCTGAGCTCAAAAAATGCTGACTCGATAAATTTACACTAACGCTCAACCTTGTCTGGTAAGGATACTGTTCTTGCCAAGCTTTGACCTGCTGGCAGGCTTGGTATAAAACCCATTGGTCAAGTTGAATAATGAGTCCAGTCTCTTCTGCGATCGGGATAAAGACATCTGGAGGAATGAACCCTCGTTCAGGATGATTCCAGCGCGCTAGCGCTTCAACCCCAGTAATCTTTTGAGTGACTAACGATACAATCGGTTGATAATAAACTGCCAATCTATGGTCGGTAATCGCTCGTCGTAAATCATTCTCTAGCGTTAGCCGTCCCTTGACTTTTCCATGCATGGCCTCATCAAAAATGGCATAGCATCCTTTGCCATTGGCTTTCGCTTGATACATCGCTATATCAGCATCTCGAATCAGATCTTCGGCCTTTTGATACTGAGATCTGCCTTCGACAATACCAATACTGGCCGAATTAAAGACGTCGCAATTCCCCAGCTTAAAAGGAGGGCTAAGTTCACGATTAATTCGTTGGGCTAACTGGCAGGCTGTATCAAGACCTGAAATCTGTTCCAATAAGATGGCAAATTCATCTCCACCGAATCGAGCAACGGTATCTGTCGGACGCAAACAATTCTCTAGGCGTTGAGCAGTCGTAAGCAGGAGTTGATCCCCAATGGGATGACCCAAGCTATCGTTGACAATCTTAAAGCGATCTAAATCAACAAATAACACTGCATACTTGCAGTTGCTGTGTCGCTTGTTGAGGTCAATTACATGCTGGAGGCGATCCATAAACAACGCACGGTTCGGCAGGTTTGTGAGTGCATCGTAGTAAGCATGGTGGAATAGTTCTTGTTTTGCCTTGAGACGCTCCGTCACATCACGAAATACAATTACGGCCCCATGAACTTCCTGATTGTTGTCTAAAATTAGGACCGCACTATCGTCAATCGGTACTTCTTTCTGATACTTCGTAATCAGTAGTGTTCCTTCTGCTAAGGTATCCCCTTTACCTCGTTCCAATGCCTGCCGAATCGGATTCTCAATGGATTTTTTTTCGCTGGACAGCATAGGAATCACATCATTGATATCTTTGCCCAACGCTTCAGTCTTGCTCCATTGAGTGATTGACTCAGCAACTCGATTGATGAAAGTAACAGTTCCCACGAGATCAGTAGTGATAACAGCATCACCAATACTCTCCAAAACGGTATTGAGCCAGTTTTTCTGTCGTTTTATGGCCGCGTCAGAACGGTGCTTGTGCAAGGCAATTTCAATACTTGTACGGAGCGAAATCTGGTCAAAGGGTTTCAGGATATAGCCAAAGGGTGATACCTGTTTAGCTCTTTTGAGGGTGTCTGGGTCAGCAAATGCCGTCAGAAAGATAATAGGAACATCCAATTGAGCTGTGATAGCAGATGCGGCATCAATTCCATCCATCTCTCCTTTGAGACGAATATCCATCAAGATTAAATCAGGTCTTGCTGCTAGGGACTTTTCAACCGCTTGCTGTCCAGTTTCTGCAATTCCAGAGATGTTATAGCCTAAGTTCAATAAATGAGTTTCGATATCTAGGGAAATCAACCCTTCGTCTTCCACCACCAATACGCTTGGAGACGTGATTGTAGCATTTTCTGCTATTTTGGCCTTGTTTATCGACATAGGAAAAACCGGCTACTGTAATGGTTGAGGGAAAACAATTTGAAATGAGGTGCCAGCCTCTCTATTGACCATTAAGGTGCCAGAAATCTGCCGGATTAAGGATTTAACCATCCGTAGTCCCATGGTCTTAGTCTGTTCTATATTGATCTCATTTGGTAGGCCCATGCCGTTATCAGCCACAGTTAAGGTCAGCTCTTGGTGGGCGAGTTGTGCAATCTGAATATTGACTTCCCCTCCATGACCCTGAGGAAATGCATACTTTAGGGCATTGGAAACAAGCTCATTAATAATCAGCCCGCATGGCACTGCCGTATCGATATTGAGATAGAGATTAGAAACGTCAACATTAATATGCGTGAGGCTTCCTCTAGAACGATAGGATCTCAAGAGATTCTCTGATAAATCTTTGACATAGCGTTCAAGATTAATTTTCGATAGATTCTCTGATTGATATAAGTTTTCATGGACTAAAGCCATTGACCTCACCCGGTTTTGGCTTTCTTGCATGATTTCAGCAATGTGGGGGTCAGTTGTTTGAGTCTGCAAATTGAGCAGGCTACAAATGACCTGCAAATTATTTTTGACTCGATGGTGGATCTCTTGCAACATTACATTTTTTTCTGCAAGAGACTCTGCCAGAGCCTGTTCACGCTCTTTGCGCTCGCTAATGTCTTTGTGGGTGCCCGACATTCTGAGGGCCTCACCCTGCTCATTTCGAGTCACAACTTGGCCATAGTTGCCGATCCATTTCCAGTCACCCGACTTCATCTTGACTCGGTAGTCAAAATTATATGGGACTCGACTATCTTCTAAATGACCGCTGAGACTATCCATTACACCTGGCTTGTCATCTGGGTGAATTAGATTTTCCCAGGTGCTGAGCTGTCCGGGGAGTTCATTGGCCTCATAGCCCAGCATCTCTTGCCACCGAGGACTCAAGTAAACTTCCCCCGTGACGATATTCCAATCCCATAGGCCATCACCTGAACCAGCAAGCGCCATTTGAAGGCGTTCTTCACTCAACTGCAAAGCTTGGGTTCGTTCCAGGACACGCTGCTCTAGTTCAGCTTTGGCGATTTCTAATTCCGTTCGCCCAGGCAAGGTTATGGCTTGAGGGATGACGGGAATTAATGTAGCAGCGGTCATTACGGACACAACCGCAGTGAGTGCCTTAATAACGCCTTCACTCCAATAATTGGGATGCCATAGCGTCCAGATAGAGAGCAGGTGGGTACAACCACAGGCAACGATAAAGGCTCCAAACAATAGAAAAAGCCATGGATAGGGTAAATCCCGTCGCTTTTTCACAAAATAGACTAGAGCAATCGGAATTGAAAAGTAGGCTAAAGCGATAAATCCATCAGAGAGGACGTGCAGCCAGACGAGTCCAGATTTCCACAGATAGCAATGACCATGGGGTATCAAGGCGAAAGTAAGCAAATGGTGGATTGCGCCCAAGATACCCTCACTCCATTAAAAATTTTTCAAGTCTCTAATCTAGAAAGTATACCTAGAAATCTTGACAAGAAAGCATTTTAAGTTTATGTCAGCATTTAAGCTGAAACAGGGCTCCTCATCCCATATCTGAAACCAAGACCGAAAAAATACTCCGCCATCACTATAGTTATGCCGAGAACTATAAAAGTCACATCATGATTGCGTAGAGAAGTCCATAGCTTTTCACTCGAAGCTTGGCCTGTATCGGAAAATGTTGAATTTGCACTGTAATCTTCATCCAATCTCTCATGCAGGCTTGGACCGTCGATCCCAGAGCCAAAAGCATCACCATTTTTTCCCGACAACCTCTCCACCATCCATTGCGGTGACAGCCTCCTCACCGACGAACTACTTCCCGGCTTACAGCTCACTGCTCAACAACTCTTCGACCAAGCAGGTCTCAACTAAATCACACGAATATTAAACTCCCGCCGAATCTCCCCCAGCGGCTTATCCAAATAGCCCTCCCAATCTTTCCAAGGCCACTTCCTCGTCATCTCACGCGACCTAGCCCAAATCTTCAGCCCAGCTGGCACTGCCATCACCATCACCCTCAACGTCTCCCAAAGCTTCAGCGACTGCATCAACACCTTCGACTCATCCGTCCCCAGAAAATCAAACACATACTCCTTCTTCGCCACATCAACCGCCAAAAGCGTCCACATATCCTGCAACATCTCATCCGCGATCATCGTAGTTGTACCAAAAACTATGTGAGTCACATCATGATTGCGCAAATAAGCCCCTAGCTTCTCACTCGAAGCCTGGCCTGTATCAAACAACCCCGAATTTGCACCGTAATATTCATCCAAACCTTCGCGCAGCGTCATGGCGCAGTCCTGGGCTTGATAGCATAGCCCAGTTCGGCTTGAAGGCAGCGTTGGCGATGTAAGCATTTGGGAATCCATATGGCTCCAATCCTTGCTCAAAGAACCCTAGAGAGAATCCTCTTCAGCTTAACCAAGCATTTCTGCTTTCGGGGCAAACGCTCAAACAATCTCTAAGAGAATGTTTGAAAAGTGTCTTCGGCGGTAGCAAGAACGCCGATGAGAGCCAAAATTGCTGCTCGAAACAGCGAGAGCTCTTGGGTCTTAATTCTTCTGCTTTGCTAGCTTTCCAAACATCCTCTAACCAAAATCATCAATCGAAACCAAACGCTCCGCCGCCGCATCCCACAAAATAAACTTCGAACAATGCTGGATGTCAGAAAGCCGTAACGTCTTGACATTGCCCAAAAGATGAATATTTTCTTGATGACAAGCTCTCAAATTATAATTTGGGATTCTTTCAGAAAGGTGATGAATATTATGGTAGCTAATATCTGCTGTAAACCATTTCAGAATCGCTGGCATCTCTAAATAGCTGCTGCCTTCCATTGCTCCCAAAAAGTAGTCCCATCCTTCAGTCCTGTGAGCATAGGTTCCCTCAAAATTGTGCTGAATAAAGAAGATGAAAATAAATAACGCAGCAGAAATCGTTAAGACAATGGCATAAACTCCCAGGAAAAATCCTGCTCCAAGCCAGTGGCAGAACAACACCCAACTGCTCAGCACCACAATATTATTCAAGAGCACATCCCAGAACTCAGTATTTGAGCCCCAGTACTTCGACTTATGGTTTTCAATCACATCTGACAATTGAGTCTCAGAACCTGGCTTCAAGGCAACAATGCCCTCGCAAATCCAGTCATAGAGACCCGTTAAAAGAATCAACCTGGGCTTAAAAGCGAGATAAAATAGCCCCCCAGGAAAAGTCGTCAGTGGATGTCGAATAATGCCATAGAACTTTTTATCCCTAGCACTGAGGAGAGCATACTCATCCGTAGATAGAAAATCTCCAATGCTGCGATATCGTTCCCAATCTCCATTTGTCTTGTGATGAAAGGCATGGTCCCTGGCCCACCAATACTGAGGCATCCCATTGATGCAGCCTAAAACAAATCCCACAATGCGGTTCGCCACTTTTGAACGGAAGAGGGCATTGTGACCACAATCATGCATCAACGAAAAGCAACGCAACGAAAATAGGACAATTAGCGCAATTGTAGGTGGCAATATCCAAACTGAGATTTGCGAACCATAAAAAGCAAAAGCCCACAGGCCAAAGTAAGGAATTAAGGTATTCATGATCTGCCAAGTGGCCCGCAGATCATTACTCTCCATATATGAGTTCAGTACAAAATCAGACTTCTGGGGTGCGCTATTCATTCAAAACTCATTATTTAGCTCGGAGCAGACAAAATTGCGCAGTTATGTAAGTTAGGAGTTCTTAGTTCAGGAGCCGATCGCTTAGATTCACGAAGAGTAGAGAATACTTTCAAGGATTGACCTCTATAGTTTAACCAATTTCCTCACAACAAATCTTAGAATTAAATCTATCTATGGTTTAGCCAAAATTTCTAAATTCCGGCCTCCCTACTTCGTACTTGGACAACTGCCTGAGGCTGAGACGATCGCTCATAAATTTGCCCATCAAGCCCCAAAAACAGGCTGAATCTCTAAAATTTTGGTATTAGCTTGCTACAAAGGCTTAATGACACGCACCTAAGCGACCTGCCCCAAGCTGCAAGCAGCAATCGACTTCTCTTGTAAATGCAACAGTGTCTGTTCATACACGATTTTGGACATTCGTTGTTCCAGAACAGTCTCAATGCGCTGTTGGAAAGGCAATAATATACTTGACGCACCAAGGCCCTGAAACCCGCATTCTGCCGTTGGCTTGAGTTTTACAGAGTTTCTAGAAGCCTTTCAGCAAGTTCTGCTCTTTCGTGTTCAGGTCTTTTTAGGCACTCCTGCACGAGTTTCTCCTTTGAGACTCCCTCCAAGAACCAGTCTTTAACAGCCTCTTTTGGGATGTCAAGATGGTAGAGGATTCTTTCAGTTAAGTATTGCTTGTCTGTTTTCCCTAGTATCCCGTGCTTGTTCATCCACCGACCTGCTTTATCCTTGAAGCAGGCGTTATCAATGGTCGCAATTTGTGGAATTACAGCAAGACTAGTTTTAGATAGATTGTTTTGGGCATTGGGCTTAATTGGTAATGTGTCAGGACGCCCCCTGAGCGCCTCCTTGCTAGTCAGAGGAATTACAGTAGCAAGATTCAGAGATTCCTCATGCTTCCAAACAATATATGGGTGCGTTCCTCTCATTACTCTGCTCAGGTTTACCTGATGAGAGCATCCAGAGACACGACAATCAATAAATTCACATTCAGGCAAAGAATATGGCAAAGTATGCCTACCATTGCATGTCAATACTACCTTTTTAGGGTTTATGAAATAGATCCAACCTTTGCGAGGCGTTTGACCAGGCATCTCTAACCCTCTAGTGCCCGTAGCAGTTCTTTTCTTTCCTCATTAAGATCTAGAGCTTGACAGTCTTCCGCCTTAAAACCTTGTTCTAACACCTGACGCATAGGCGCTGTTTTATAGACATAATCAAGCATCTCCTTAATACGCGCTGTGCCGCCTCCCGTCCACTCTATTCTGATACCATCCAACATCAGCTTCATTGACATTGGTAATACCAGTTCTGCTTCTTTGCAAATCAATCTACCTGGCTGCATAAGCTGGGCCTTGCCAGCCGGGGATATGTTGATTAGTTCTAAGCTCAAGAGCTGATCAAGCTCAACATCAAATTCCTTTTCCCACGGACCTCGGAGGTAGTAATACCACTTCAGCTCTGTTATGGGAGTACCATGCCACTTGACGGAGTAAAGATCTGCAAGGTACAGAAATTTAACAAGTTGCATTTTCGTTATGTGCCCTTTAGAGCGGATAACGAAAAACAACATTAGCTTTGCAGCCATAGATAAATTCTGAGTCCCGGCCATCCTACTAGTCCTCAGGCGTGAACCCATTGCCCTAGAAAGTCAATTTTAGAGTGCCTTGCCTACACGGTTCTGTCAAGCACTCTAGCGTCAAGATGTCTATTATAGCTTCTCCTCTTGCCTCTCCATTGGCGTTCCAGGGCTGTACCTGTTTTGTAATGCATAGATGCCCAACAAAAATATGCGTCGGCAGCCTGCCATTGCTGTATAAAATTAGTCGTGAGATCATGCCTCAGGCGTAATCCATGTAACTTATGTTGGCTCACACCTTGGGGTCTGTCTGGAATGAGAACGATCGGGATACGAGTTGCTCCAAAGATAATCACTTTTGCTGTCTATCAGGCAGAGGATCAGGCAATAGTAAATGTAGAGGGGCTAAAAGTACCTCAAGCGCTGACTGTGCCAGATGCTTTGAAATACATCAGAAATAACGTCCTTGATGTTATTCGGGAATATGGCATCACTAAAGCTGGAATTAGAATCACTGAGTACACAGAGTTTCGGTTGAATAGAGAAAGGCTTCAGATCGAGGGGGTGCTACAAGAGGCATTTGCAAGCAGCAATCTGGACAGCTATTACCTCGGGCAAGTTGTATCAATCTCTTCTAGAGTAGGCCTCGAAAAGGGGGAATTCGCAAAGTGCATTGAAGGATCATCAACTTTCAGGAGTATAGGAAACTGGATGTCTCATTCAAAAGCACAACGGGAAGCAATTATTTGTGCAGTAGGGGCGGAAAATGCTTAGGCCTTATGACTATGCTCAGGTTTCTTTCCAATGCAAGAAAGAAATTGGACAAGCCGGGAAAAACTCCACCACTTTCATTGCTCACGATCCACAGCTAGATGCCGAGATTGTGATCAAAAAGATAGAGAAATCAAGCCTCTTTTCAGTTAATGACTTCTTTGAGGAGTCAAGAATTCTCTATTTAAGCAGCCACCCAAATGTTGTAGAGATACATTACGCTTGCCAGGATCAGGACCACATCTATATTGCGATGCCTTTCTATAAGGAAGGGTCACTCAAACAATTGATAGACAGCCGCTTTCTAACTGTCAGAGAAATTGTGACCTTTGGGTGTCAAATTTGTAGTGGACTCCATAATATACATTCAAAAAAACTAATTCATTTTGACGTCAAACCTGACAATGTCTTGCTTTCAGATCGTAATGAAGCATTGCTCTCTGACTTCGGGCAAGCTAAACGAGTGAACGCCTTAGGAAGGGCTCAGCAGCCATTCCTATATGCTCTTATGATTCCTCCTGAAGTCTTGACGCAAAAGGAATTCACACCACTATTTGACATTTATCAGCTTGGTTTGACTCTATATAGGATGTGTAATGGGAACGCCCAATTTTATAAACAGGTTTCGGTCTACGGAGATGTAAACCTCCCTGACTTTGATATAGACGGATTTAAAAAAGCGCTGCACGGAGGGAAGTTCCCAGATCGCGGTGACTTCTATGAGCATATCCCTCAAAAATTACGCCAGGTAATAAAGAAATGCACTGATATAGACCCCTCTAAGAGGTATCAAGATATAATTGAGGTAGCCAATGACTTGGCAGGTATTGAAGGTAAGACTCTGGATTGGCACCTAGCGTTACAAGGTGACTCACGGGTTTGGAAGAAGACGTCAGAAGGCAAAGAATATACTTTGGTCGTTGAGAATAGTGGTAGCTCTCATGCAACAAAGAAAGTTCTAAGTTCAGGCAACACTCAGAGGATTACGGAATACTGCAATGAATTAATAAGCAGGAAGGAGATTAAAAAGTTTCTAGGAAGCTATTAAGTGAAGCCCAAGATAAAGAATGACAAAGATGAGTATGTGAACAGGGGCGTTCGTCCTCAGCCCCCGCCCCAGGAGGAAGAGACTCTTCCTCCTGTAGAAGACTCTGAGAAAGGAGACGAGGCAGACGAAGTTACTTTTAGGAGCGGCTCGCTTCGCCCTGGGGGGTATATCTTGTTTGACACAGAGGAAGACCCTGACAGCGAAAACTGAAAGGTTTATGGGATAGTGATTACCTGCATTAGGTACAACATGGACAACCAATGAGTACATCAGACGGTAAAAACAAGGAATATCAGAACTTCGAGGAGCTAGCACGAAACGTATTCCGCGCTAAGCGCCCTGCACCTAAGCCAGGTGATAAGCCACAGGATAATCCTAAGCCGCCCCAGGGCAAGAAAGAAGACGCTTAGGCTGGCTTAGTGTTGTCCTTTCCGCGCAAATGCTGCCCCGTGAGGTGCTTGTACTGCAAGCGCTTGCCTGCAATGTTGCCAGCTACAAGCTGTAGGCGGCAAAGATTGTCTTCCTTGCGGTAGTCATAACGGAAGGTTTGCTCATCCAAGTAACGGAACAAGTGGAAAGGCTCAACGCTAACGTAGGTTCCGTGTAGACCTCGCTTGAGCAAAGACCAGAAGTTCTCAATACCTTGAGTGTGAGTCTTGCCGTTCACATACTCAACGCTGTGGTTAATCACCAAGTGTTCATAATCTTCGTCAGTCAATGCGTCATAACCCTTGTGAGCGTCTGTGTAGACAGTGCTACCAGGCTCAACATACTCTTTGACGCCTTCAGTTAGGACAGGGGCTGAAGTGTCAGGAATAACCTTGGTGCGGACTTTACGCTTCTTGCGGTCTAAAGCACCTAAAACGATGGTTTTACCAGAAGCGCCACGACCCTTCACCAAGCGCTCTTTCTTGCTCTTGTGCATGTTGCGAGCTTTGGCACCGATGAAGGTCTCATCCACCTCAACAGGGCCTTCAAACTTGTCTAAGCTCTCAGCTTGCATTGCAAGGCGAACACGCTGCAATAAGAACCATGCAGACTTTTGAGTAATACCTAATTCGCGATGGATTTCGTAAGAGCTAACACCGTTTTTGCAATTAGCAACCATCCAAATGCAAAGAATCCATTTGTCTAGCCCTAGAGGGCTATCTTCCATCACTGAACCAGTCTTGACACTGAATTGCTTGCGGCACTCTTTGTTCTTGCATTTGAACTTCTTGCGAGTGGCGATAAAGCCAACGCGATCACAATCGCAATGGATACAGCGCACACCACTAGGCCAACGCATATCAACGACAAAATCAAAGCACTTTTGCTCATCGCTGAAATATAAAACGGCCTCTTGAAGAGTGCGAGGCAAAAGGTTTGTTCCAGCCATGACAAAGACCACGGATTAGCTTATGTAATCCATTTTACTCAGTAGCTCGTGGTGCGTCAAGTATATTATTGCCGTTGGAAATCATAGCGATCTGGTGGATAGATCAAGCCTCGCTCGATTTTGGCACAGCGTTCTAGGAAGCGATCGCGCACCTCCGCAGTCAATGGCTTCGACCGCATCTGCTCCGCTAACCGGCGACCGCAATAGGCCCCAATGCCTTCCGCACGATCTATGCGCTTCTGAAAAGCCTCGATTCCAGCCGTGCGAATGATGTCGTCGGGATCTTGGCCCTTGGGCAAAGTGGCAATGCGCAGACGCATTTGAGGAATTTGCGTCAGAACTCGCTCAATGATGCGCTTGCGGGCTTGGGCTCCGGCGCGATCGCCATCCAAACAAAGCGTAATGCCATAGATGCCTTCCCCCTGAAGCTGCTTAAGCTGGGCCAGGCTCAGACTAGAGCCATGCAGCGCAATCACCTGAGTCATCCCTCTGGCCTGGGCGATCGCAGCATCCAAGACCCCTTCCACAATGACGAGCTGCTCACAGCCAAAGGCATAGCCAAACAGTGCAGCCGTCTTATCCAGCCCCTTGGTATTGAGATACTTCGGCTCCAGCGTCGGGATAATCGTGCGGCAGCAAAAGCCAATGATTTGCCGACGCCGACTATGCACAGGGATGATTAGTTTATGAGTGCGACCGATAGGCTGGCTGAAGCGGGTGAGGCAGGCTTGGACGCGATCGGTTGTGTAACCATCTGCTAAAAGGTGAGCTTCCAAAGCCTGTTGGCTGGGGAGAAAGCCCAGCTGCATCCGCTCAATGTCATCGCTGCCGTAGCCTCGCTGCTGGGTCAGATAGCTACGCACCGCTTCGGCTTCAGGGCTTTGCAGAGCCTGCTGCATCCAGCGCGATGCAGATTGTAGAATGGGCTGCTGCGATCGCTGATTTCCTGGGTGGCCAAGGATTTTACCAGAAGCCGATGGGCTAAAGGGGGCGAGTTCTAGGCCTGCTAGTCGGGCGAGATGTGGGAC
This sequence comes from uncultured Pseudanabaenaceae cyanobacterium, assembly GCA_937949725.1. Classification (GTDB taxonomy): domain Bacteria; phylum Cyanobacteriota; class Cyanobacteriia; order PCC-9006; family JAAUQQ01; genus JAAUQQ01. The sequence continues at coordinate 6,928 of CALECT010000115.1, read as the reverse complement.
AACGGCCTGGCTATCCTGGGGATTGTAACCATCCCGTTCTGCCAAATAACCCCAAAAGGAAATGCCTTCACCCAGGCGGTGGGACCAGAGACGATGGGGGCGATCGCGATAGATATAAACCTTGCCACCCTGCTTCGTTTCACTGCCATCCAGATCGCGCTTTGCCATCGCAATCCAGCCACTAGCATGAGCTTGAAATTGAAATTCAGGAAAGACCCGATCTGCAGCGTCAAAGAGTTTGGGATAGATTTCGTCCAGCACGCCCATGGCAGTTGGTCAGGGAATTCAGCTTGGCTCTATTCTCTCCAACTAGAACATTTGATCCCCTGGGTGAAAATTGCGATTTTTACAATTTTCGTTCCAAGAAGAGGGCCAAACTTGCGTAATCCCTCTGAAGGCATTCAGGCGTCTGCTAGACGTTTGGGCCGTCGATGGCGGCGTTCAGATTACTGGGAGCTTCGCTAAAGTAGAGGAGATTGAAGCGATGAAATGCTGCCTTGAGCAACGATGCCTGGAGGATCGAGAATGACTTTGCCACTGTGGAATCCCGATAGAGTCATTCAGGCCTGGCGCTTCGCAGTAGAAGCCCATCAGGGACAGCAAGTGCCGGGCACAGAACTCCCTTACTTGACGCACCTCGGTCAGGTCGTCATGGAGGTGATGGGAGCAGTGGCAGTTGAATCGCCCGCCCATCCGGATTTACCGATTCTCTGTGCCATTCTCCATGACGTGATTGAAGATACCCCTGTTACCTATGAAGCAGTGCAGGCGGAGTTTGGGACGGAGGTCGCCGATGGGGTGATGGCATTGACCAAGAATGCTGAGCTACCGACCAAGGCAGAGCAAATGAACGACAGCCTGAGCAGGATCAAGCAGCAGCCCAAGGCGTTATGGCTGGTGAAATTGGGCGATCGCATTTCCAATCTCGGCAAGCCACCGCACTATTGGAAGCCCGAGAAGATCGCTGCTTATCGAGACGAAGCCATCACGATTCACCGAGAGCTGGGGGAAGCGAGTCCCTTACTGGGCGATCGCCTGTTAGCCAGAATTGAAACCTATGGGACATATCTCTAGGTTCATGCCAGGGCTGTTGCCTCGCTAGCTGATCAAAGCAGAAGCTACGGGAAACAGGCTAATCAATCCGGTTCTGGCGATGCAACTGATCTAGGACAATCGCAGTGGCTGGAGCGCAACGATGGCGATCGCCATAACCAAACCAAGCCACCTCGGCAATCTCTGCATCAGCTTGGATTTCACCGCTGAAGTCCGACTCGTAACAAATGAGCACCACCTGGGCATTGGGGCCATGGCCATGGGCCGCAGACCTGATTGTGCTGAAAGGCTTTAGGCTGCCCGGCATGAGGGTGAGGCCGATTTCCTCCTGAACTTCTCGGGCGATCGCTTCCCAATCCGATTCCCCCGGTTCACGCTTGCCCCCCGGCAGGTAAAACGCATCTTTGTCTTTTGAGCGCACACAGAGCAGATGACGATCGCTGACATAGACCCAGCCCACAGCATCAATCGTTTTCTGAACCTGGGCATCAGCCATGGGAGACCATCCAACTTGCAAATTATTATCAAGGTAATTCATTCAACAGCATCAGCAAAAGATAGCGCTCAGCAGCCAGAAGAGCCCCAATGAATAAGCTCTCCGATCACTTGATAAGCAGCGCAATAACGAATACTCCATAGCGCCATATCATTGTGGTCTAAAGCGAACCAATCGCAAGTTCAGGCAATACATTCATGAGCTAAAAGATCCGGAAAATCCCTCAAGAGAGATTGTGTTTTTCATCACCACTTTACGCAAATACACGCAAGTCTCTTCGCTACTTTAACTACTTGGCTAGGAAGTTGATTATTTTAGATATAGAGATTGTGCGCTACCAGGCATGTCTCTCTCTAAGCTGTTCAGGGGCATCACGTATGGCTGCACTACTCTGCATCACGGTAAGTTTGGCAGTCATTGAATGTAGCTTGCTTTCAAGACAATCCCAAAAACTCTATAACCCCATTAGTCTCATGGTGGTTGTAGCAGCAGCACTTTTGCTAACCATGATTGCCATCAATAGCGGTTTGATCGCGGCCGCAAGCTTTACCTTGACCTACCTTGCTCTATCCTTGGGTCTAATCGTATTTAGTGCATCTTTGTACAGCAAAGAGACTTTGTTTATTCCGATCTTGGGTTCGTTCGTCCTGCTGGGTGAACTAGTCTTACTGATTTTGCCGACCCAAATGATTCTCTCTGTTTTCTAAAAAAGATCGTTCAGAAACAGAGTCCAGATTAATCTCAAAAAGCCACCACTTGCTTTCACTGCAAGAGGTGGCTTTTGGTTTGAAGCTATCTATGAGCTTTACTGTGCTTGAACTAACCTGCGCTCGACAACTGATAAGAGTGGTTACCAAACAGCCAGGGAGTGAATTTCCAGTCAAAGAGCGAGCCTAGGCTCACGTTTATATGACTTCCAATGCAACGAGGCTGTTGAACTCGCTTTAACAGGAACGAGCTTAGCTGTGAGTCAAACCTCACAGCTTTTGAGCAGGCATCACAACGATCTGCCACACTCAAGTTGAACTAAATTGCAATCACCATGCCACCAGCGGCTTAGTGGATTGTACCGTTGGCTTGGCAGATTCAATCGCTGCTTGCTGCTCTAGCTCCTGGGGAGTGTAATCCTCGTGGTATTCCTTCTCAGTGTTGATATTCCAGAGGTCATGGGAGCCACCCAGCAAGTTCTTAGCAGCGAGAAGACCGCTCATCATGGAATGGTCCTGATTGTTGTAGCGGTGCATGCCATTGCGTCCCACAGTTTGTAGGTTTTCAAACCCAGCGAGATAATCCCGCACCACTTGCAGGTGCCCCTTGTAATCAGCATCGTAAACGGGATAGGCCTTGCGCTGACGAATGACAGTTCCATCCTCAACTTTGACACCCTTTTCCATTAAGCCCAGACCTTGGATTTCCTGGCTGGCAAGGGCAATCAGCTCCTCATCAGTCATGCTCCAAATATCATCGCCTTCACTACAAAAGTACTCCATCCCCAGGCAGGTCTTACTCGCATCCGGCACCATGGCAGGACTCCAGTTTTTGAAGTTCTGGATGCGACCCACTTTGAAGTCAGGGCTATGGATATAAATCCAGTTGTCGGGAAATAGATCTTCCTGGTCCACAATAATGGACACAATCAGAAAATCTCGGTACTTCAATGCTTTACTAGCATCTACCACTGCCTGGGGTGGTGCAGGATCCATGCATCGAGCCAGGGCTGTGACGGGCATGCTGGAGATAAATTGCTCAGCTTCCACCTCAAAGGTTTTGTCACCTTGATGGGCAACGACTTTCATGATCTTCTGGCCGTCATGCTCCACGCGGGAGACGCGGGTTTCCATCAGGACTTCAGAGCCATTGCCTTCAATAATTTCTGTGCAACGTTCCCACATTTGGCCGGGGCCATAGAGGGGATAATCAAACTCCTTAATTAAGGTTTTGGCATCGCTACTGCCAAAGATGGCATCCGTCACAGCCTTGCGTAGGGAGAGGCCCTTAATACGCTGGGCTGCCCACTCCGCTTGAATCTCTTTGCAAGGCATCCCCCAAACCTTCTCGGTGTAGGTCTTAAAAAAGGTATTAAAGAGACGCTTGCCGAAGCGATCGCTGACCCAGTCCTCGAAGTTTTCAGCTTCGCGAGGTTTTAACGTCGTTTGAATTGCTGATTTTATATAACTCAGTCCAATTAGGACACTATCCACAACCCCTAAATTCTTTAGGGTATTGGTCATGGAAAGCGGGTAATTAAAAAACTTATTTCGATAATAAATACGAGATAGACGAGGAACCTGGATAAACTCATCACCGAGAATTTCCTTCCAAATTCGCTGCACATCGACAATCTTAGTAAAGAAGCGATGACCCCCAATATCGAAGCGATAGCCCTTGTAGGTTTCGGTACGAGAAATTCCCCCCACCTTGTCAGCTAACTCAATGACTGTAGGCTGAATGCCATTCTTGCTGAGCTCATAAGCAGCTGTGAGACCAGCGGGTCCGGCTCCAATGACGACAGCGCTATTTTTCATACTTGCTGTTTTCAATTCCCTCGACCCAAGATGGTCTAATGCCATGAGACTTCTATATATCGTGATGAGTACTGTCGAAGGTCAGTCAAGATTGCTGACTCGGAATTAACGATCTATTGAATCAAAAGGTGTAGCAGTTGCAACGCCCTTAAATTATTAGACCTTACCAATGCATTAAGCGCATCTAGATAGGCTCAGATGTACCACACTTGGCGTAGACTTTAATTTATACAGACAAGATATCGAGATTTACGGAGTGTCCCTTTGGACTTGGCCGCATCATAGCTAGCCCAGAGTTCATTGGGATAGCTTGGAGCTTGCGACTTTATGAAGCGTTTACGATATGTAAACAATGGGTGAAGTGGTTAATAAGATGCATATGAGCCTTAAGACTTGATGGATTTTACCCTACCTAGAGTATTGGCCGATGGGTTGGATTATTGCCCCAGGTGGGGATGGGCAAATTAGTTGTGGAAAACCATCGACTAGCTTGGTTTGGGCAGGATCAGCATTGCATCACCGAAAGAGTAAAACCGATATCCTTTAGCGATCGCTTCCTGGTAAAGCTGAAGTAGGCGATCGCGCCCTGTCATCGCACTGACCAGCATCATCAGGCTGGATTTGGGCAGATGGAAGTTGGTAATCAAACCATCCACTACATTCCAGCGGTAGCCGGGATAGATAAATAGATTGACTTTATCTCGAACGGATTGGAGCTCACCGCTCTGAGCCGCACCTTCCAGGGAGCGCACAGCCGTGGTCCCCACCGCGATGACTCTGCCACCTCGGGCTTTGGTTGCTTGAATTTTGGCCACGGTTTCTGGAGGCACTTCAACCCATTCACCATGCATTTCATGGTCTGTGATCGTTTCTGCTTCGACGGGACGAAAGGTTCCCACGCCGACATGGAGGGTGACAAAGGCACGCTCAATACCTCGGGACTCCAGATTCTCAAAGACTTCTGGTGTGAAGTGAAGGCCAGCGGTGGGAGCTGCGACGGCACCGGGTGTCTTGTTGTAAATCGTTTGATATTGATCTTTTTCAGCAGTGGACTGGGTGATATAGGGGGGCAAGGGCATTTCCCCCAGGCGTTCTAGACAGCTCCAAAAGTCACCTTCATGAGCTTGGAACTGGACTAGGCGGCCACCTGTGGCAGCATCGAAGTCGAGGATCTTAGCGGTGAGCAGCGGGCGATCGCTCCCGCGTTCTTCATCAGAGCCAAAGTGAATCTCCACACCGGGCTTAAGGCGGCGACCTGGTTTTACCAAGGCCAGCCATTGGGGAGCTTGGGGATCAGGCTGCTTTTCTTCCAGTAATAGGAGCTCAGCCTTGGCTCCCGCCCCTCTCACTGGATCAAACTTATAACCATAAAGGCGGGCCGGAATGACTTTGGTGTTGTTGAGGATCAGCAAGTCTCCCGGCTGAAGGAGCTGGGGAAGCTCATAAAAATGATGATGGGCCGCAGCACCTTGGGCCGGGATGACCAAAAGGCGAGAGCGATCGCGGGGCACCACAGGATTCTGGGCGATGCATTCCGGCGGAAGCTCGTAGTCGTAGCTAGAGAGTTGCAGGTCAGGAGATAACAAATCGTGAAAACTTGCTTTTTCTGGGATTCGTCTCTATTTTTGCAAAGTACGCTGAGTATAGATAGCAATTTGTCGTTGTAAACCAGCGATAGATTGTCTGATCGAACAGCGATCGCGGGTCCTGCCTTAGGCGAGATCCATCAATAGTTTGTTTTATTACCTCAGTTATCACCTGTGAGCGGGTCCGCCCATGTATGAAGAGCCAACCTATAAATGGCCGCTGATTGTTTTGTTCATGTTGCTGACACCGTTAGCAGCTTGGACAGGCTGGAGGTGGGCGATCAGTCCCGATGCCAGCAAGCGCGTTGTGGAGCAACCTACGAATCAAGAGACAGGCGATAGTTTTGTCGTATCGTCTGAGTCTCGCGGCGTTGCTGCCCTGTCTGCTTCCACAAATCAGCTAGTGAGCTTAGAGCGCTGTGTGGTCAAGATGGTTCAAGCCACTGATCCCAACCCACCTTTGAGTATTCGAGATCAGCCCGCTCCAACTGCAACCGTGATCGCTGAGGTGAATAACGACCAGTTCTTGGATGTGGTGGGTCAAAAAGGAGATTGGTTTGCAGTGACCAGCCCAGCCCAGGGCTGGGTGCCCAAGGGCCTGACCAGCTACAGCTGCAATACCAAGCTGGCAAAAATTCAAACCATTCCCAAGGACCAATCGGCAGGGGTTTTGGGTCGCTTTATTGGGACGGGCACCCATGTTTACAAGTTGTCCTTGGAGAAGGGGCAAGAGCTGACGATTAGTGGCCGGAGCGGTAATGGGCAAATGCCGACCCTCATGTCTCCCAAGCAGACAGTCTTATTTTCTGGGCCTGAAAACGGGGAATTGAATTCATGGTCTGGCAAGCTAAAGGAGACTGGAGAGTATCAGCTCGTTCTAGATTCTAATTTTCAGGGCTATGGCTATGCGTTTAACCTGGATGTTAATTAAGTCAAACCAATCGCTCCATCAGCTTTGTAAGCCAGCTTTGAGTTGAAGCGATCGCCCATCTGTATGGGAGGGCTCTGCTCATCAATCCCCACACATAGCGCTCTGGTCTTAGAGACCAGAGCGCTTGTTGTATGAGCGGCTTATGTCTTCTCGACCCTAACCATGCATCCAGGGGCCGCCCGATAGCCTGTCTTTGTTAACGTCAGTTCCGGCTAAGACTCAGCAGCCGGAAGTGCAAAATCCAGGTTGAGCGAGGGTTTCTTGGGTTGATGGCAATATGCGATTAAGCCGCAAAGCAGGTTGACCGAGAAATTGATGGGACTGCGATGGCGCGAAT